>JBHHVU010000036.1:0-32481 GCA_046754465.1 Nitrospinaceae bacterium
GTGATTTTGTCATACCTTATATGGCGAACAAAGGCTGACTTGGCGGTTTAGATGGACCCATTTCCCTCCCCAGGGTGGGGGGCGGCGAACCGCCGCTGGTGATTTTGTCATACCTTATATGGCGAACAAAGGCTGACTTGGCGGTTTAGATGGCCCATTTCTCTCCCCAGGGTGCTGGGGAAAAAAGATTGAAGAGGATATAAACCGGGATGCTCCCGTGGATTACAGGACGGTCGCTATAAATGAAAAAAATCGGAATGGTCAGCCTGGGTTGCCCCAAGAACGCGGTGGATACCGAAATGGTCCTGGGTGATCTGATCGCCCATGGGTACGAGATCACCCCCAACCAGGCGGAGGCGGAGGTCCTCATCGTCAACACCTGCGGCTTCATCGAGTTCGCCAAGCGGGAGTCGATCGATGCCATTCTGGAGATGGCCCGGCTAAAAACCGGGGGCCTTTGCCGGAACCTGATCGTGACCGGCTGTCTTGCGGAACGTTACGGCGAGGAATTGCTCACGGAAATTCCCGAAATCGACCACCTGCTGGGGGTGAACCAGTACCCGCGGCTCAAGGACATCCTGAAGGAAATCCATCCGCCGCCCGGAAGCGCGAAAAAGCGGAACCACGTTAACGATCCGGCCCGATACCTGGAAAGCTACGCCGGCCGCGTTTTGACCACCCCCTTTTATTCCGCTTACCTGAAGATCTCCGAAGGCTGCTCGAACCGATGCTCCTTCTGCATCATCCCGAAAATGCGCGGTCCGTTGCGTAGCCGTCCGTTGAAGTCCCTCCTCGCGGAAACCGGACACCTCGCTCAAAGAGGGGTGCGGGAATTCAATCTTATCTCCCAGGACACCACCATGTACGGGTTCGATCTGAGGATGAAAGACGGGCTGGTGCGGCTGCTTCAATCCATGGTCAAAATTCCTGGGGTGGACTGGGTTCGCCTGTTTTATTGTTATCCGACATTCATTCATTCGGATCTGATCGAGGTGATCGCCGCCGAGGAGAAAATATGCAACTACATCGACGTTCCCCTCCAGCACAGCCATGACGAAATGTTGAAGAAAATGAATCGGCAGGAAACCGAAAAAGGCGTGGCAAGGATGCTGGATGAGATTCGCCGGAAAATTCCCGGCGTCGCCTTGCGCACCACGTTCATCACCGGGTTCCCGGGGGAAACGGAGGAGCATTTCAGGCACCTTGCCCGATTTGTCCAGGAAATGGAATTCGACCATGCCGGGGTGTTCACCTATTCCCATGAAGAGGGGACCACCGCATACCAGTATCCCGATGATGTCCCCACCCAGGTGAAGGAAGAACGCAAAGCCGAGTTGATGGAGATTCAACGCGAAATCTGCCGCCGCCGGAACCATTCCCGGATCGGAGAAGTCCATCCCGTCCTGGTAGAAGGGGTGGACCCGGAGGAAGGTTACCTGGTGACCGGGCGATTGCCCACTCAGGCGCCCGAAATCGACGGTCAGGTGATCATCCAGGAAAGCGAGGTGCAGCCGGGGGAGATCGTCCCCATGCGCATCACCGGGGCCACCGACTACGACCTGGTCGCCGGAGTGCCTCCGGCGGCGGACCGCCCTCCGCAGGCAATTTGACATGCGTTATATGCGATACAAGGATCGAGTGACGATGATGCCAGGACCTATCCCCTCCCTCGTGGGGGGCGGGGAATGACCCTCAAACGGGTGGGAATACTGACCGGAGGCGGCGACTGTTCCGGATTGAACGCGGTCATCCGGGCGGTCACCCGGGCGGCGACCGTCAACCACGGCGCCCGGGTCATCGGCATCGAGCAGGGGTACGACGGCCTGATATTTGATCGGCACCAGGAACTTACCATCGACAACACGCGGGACATTCTTCCGTTGGGCGGTACCGTGCTTGGTACGACCAACAAGGGGAATCCTTTCGCCTACAGGGAGTTTAACGAGAAAGGAACCATCGAGGAGCATGATTATTCCGGGCGGGTGATGGACTGTTTCAAGCGCCTGGAGTTGGATTGCCTGTTCGTGGTGGGAGGGGATGGGTCTCTGCAGATCGCCCACAAGTTCTACAAAAAAGGGTTGCCGGTCATCGGAATTCCCAAAACCATCGATAACGACCTGGAGGGCACGGATTACACCTTTGGTTTTCAAACCGCCGTCCAGGTCGCGTGCGATGCCCTGGACCGCCTGCAAACCACCGGGAGAAGCCATCAGCGGGTGATGATATTGGAAGTGATGGGACGGTCCGTGGGGTGGATCGCCCTGGAATCGGGAATCGCCGGGGGCGCGCATATCATCCTGATTCCGGAAATTCCGTACAAGTTGGACAAGGTGATGGAGAAGATCAAGCAGCGCGTGGCGGATGGCAACCCTTACAGCATTATCGTGGTCGCCGAAGGTTCCCGCGAGGAGGGTGGAAGCGAAATCATCCTGGAAAGCGCCTCCACCCGGCTTCAGGGAATGGTGCAATACGGTGGTGTGGGGAACCACCTGGCCCGGGAAATCAGCAGGGAGATCGACCTCGAGGTGCGCTGCACCATCCTGGGCCATACCCAGAGGGGAGGCACCCCAAACAGTTTTGACCGGGTCTTGGGGACCCGTCTGGGGGCCGCGGCGGTCGAGGCCGCCGCCGAGGGTAAATTTGGAAATATGGTTGCCCTGAAAACTCCGCGAATCGGGCTGGTTCCCATGGAATCCCTCGATGGGATCGTCCGGAAAATCCCCCCCAATTCCCAATTGATCCAGTGCGCCGAAGCGGTCGGGATCAGCCTGGGCCGGTAGGCCGGCGAGCTGGGCTGGCCCCCGCCGCGATGGGGGTTTAATTCTTGTCACACTAAAAACAGTATGTTAATCTAGCCGTCCAAAGGATTTAATCCATAAAAATTTTATTTCACACGCTGCCGGATTGAGCCGGGGGTGGCCTTCGGGTTGCCGGTTTGAGGGGATGGCAGCGGCGGTTCAAACCCAATTCGCAAGGAGTCCATAATGCCTGAAATCACCATGAAAAACCTGTTGGAGGCGGGGGTCCATTTTGGTCACCAGACCAGACGATGGAATCCCAAGATGAAAAAATACATTTATGGAGCCCGAAACGGCATCCATATCATCGACCTCCAGAAAAGTTTGAAAAAAATCCGTGAAACCGAGGGCCGCGTCAGGGATCTAGCCCTTTCGGGCAAAAAAATATTGTTCGTCGGCACCAAGAAACAGGCCCAGGAACTCATCGCCCAGGAGGCGATCCGTTGCGGAATGTACTACATCAACCAGCGGTGGCTGGGGGGGACGTTGACCAATTTCATGACCATCCGTAAAAGCATCGACCGGCTGCTGGAACTGGAACGGATGGAAGAAGAACATGAATTCGACCGGCTTCATAAAAAGGAAGCCCTGAAAAAACGGAAGGAGATCGCCAAGCTCAACAAATTCTTCCGGGGCATCAAAGCCATGAAGGAAATTCCCGAAATGATCTTTATCGTGGACACGCGCAAGGAAAAGATCGCCCTGGCCGAAGCCAGGAAACTGGGACTTAAAATTATTGCCATCGTGGACACCA
The DNA here is from genome assembly GCA_046754465.1 of Nitrospinaceae bacterium. Lineage (GTDB taxonomy): Bacteria > Nitrospinota > Nitrospinia > Nitrospinales > VA-1 > JBHHVU01. The sequence continues at coordinate 3,553 of JBHHVU010000036.1, forward strand.
ATTGCGATCCCGATGGCATCGATTTTCCCATTCCCGGAAACGACGATGCCATCCGGTCCATCAAGTTATTTACCCAGCGGGTCGCCGAAATGTGTATTGAAGCCCAGGGAATGAACAAGGCCCAGGACGAGGAAGGGCAGGTGGGGGAGGAAGCCGGGGTCACGCAGGCGGCCGAGGCGCCCGCCGCGCCGGAACCGGCCGAGATAAAAACGGAACCCGTTGCCGGCGAACAGGAGCAAAACAGCGAGGAAAAATGATCCGCCGAATTTCCGGGGAATATCCCGGCGGTGCATGGAATAAGGATTTTTTTGGAGATGAGGAGTTAAATCAGAATGGAAATCACCGCATCAATGGTAAAAGAGCTGCGCACCAAATCGGGTGCGGGCATTATGGAATGTAAGAGCGCCCTGAAGGAGTCCAAGGGCAACGTGGAAGAGGCGATCACTTTTCTCAGGAAGAAAGGGTTGGCCAAGGCGGGGAAAAAATCGGATCGGCACACCGGCGACGGCGCCATCGGGTCCTACATCCACCCCGGGAACAAGATCGGTGTCATGGTGCAGCTCAACTGTGAAACGGACTTCGTGGCCAACACCCCGGAATTCCAGGAACTGTTGAAGGATATCTGTATGCACATCGCGGCTGCGAAATCCAGGTTCATTTCTCGCGAGAATGTGACGCAGGAAGACCTGGACCGAGAACGGGAGATTTTTGCCCACCAGGCCAGGGAGTCCGGTAAGCCGGACCATATCATCGAAAAGATCGTGGATGGAAAGATGGAAAAGTATTACGAGGAAAATTGCCTGCTGGACCAGCGGTTCATCAAGGACGGGGACCTCACGATCCAGGACTTGATCAAGCAGAAAATCGCCCTGCTGGGAGAAAATATCACGGTGGGCGATTTTATCCGATTCGAAATATCCAAATGAGCCGGCCCGGGAATCCATGAACGAACCGGTTTACAAACGAATTCTTTTAAAACTGGGAGGGGAGAGCTTGGCCGCTCGGGATGGCGGTTACGGAATCGACCAGGGAGCCTTGGAAAACATCGGCTCCGAAATTCATGACGCCAAGGCTCTAGGCGTGGAAATCGCCATTGTCATTGGAGGCGGTAATATTTTCCGGGGGATCACCGCCAGCAAAATGGGAATGGAACGCGTCACGGCGGATTACATGGGAATGCTGGCGACGGTCATCAACGCGTTGGCTCTGCAGCATGCCCTGGAGGCCTCGGGGGTATCCACCCGGGTGCAGACCGCGATCGAAATTCACCAGCTCGCGGAACCCTATGTGCGGCGGAGAGCCATACGCCACCTGGAAAAGGGAAGGGTGATCATCTTCGCCGGCGGAACGGGAAATCCCTATTTCACGACGGACACCGCCGCTTCTCTCCGAGCCATGGAAATTGGCGCCGAGGTCATCTTCAAGGCCACCAAGGTGGACGGCATTTATTCTTCCGATCCCCTCAAGGATCAGAACGCCACCAAGTTCACCCAACTCTCCTACCTGGAGGTTTTGCAAAAGGGATTGAAGGTGATGGACTCCACTTCGGTATCCCTTTGCATGGATAACAAACTTCCCATGATCATTTTCAATGTGCGTAACCGTGGCAGCATCAAACGGGCGTTGCTCGGGGAAAAGATCGGGACCACGGTGGGAGTCGGGTTATGATGGACCAGCTAGTGAAAGAAGCCGAAACCAAGATGGGCTACTCCCTGGATCATCTCCGGGGCGACCTGTCCAAATTGAGGACTGGGCGGGCTTCCCTGGCCATCCTCGAAGGAATCAAGGTGGAATATTATAGCAACCCCACACCCTTGAACCAGGTGGCCACCCTGGGGGTTCCGGATAGCGCCACGATCACCATTCAGCCTTGGGATGTTTCCATTCTCAAGGATATCGAAAAAGCCGTCCAAACTTCGGATTTGGGGCTGACCCCCAATAACGATGGAAAGATGATTCGGTTGAATATCCCTCCCCTCACCCAGGAGAGGAGGCAGCAACTGGTCAAGGTGGTCAAAAAATACGCGGAGGAATGCAAGGTCGCGTTGCGTAATATCCGGCGGGAATTCAACGATAAAGTCAAAGCTGTGGAAAAAAAACACGAGATTTCTGAAGACGACAGCCGCCGGGTTTTAGACCAAATGCAAAAGATCACCGATCAGAAAGTGGGAGAGGCGGACCAGATCGCCAAAGCCAAGGAAAAAGATATCTTGGAAGTTTGATCCGTTTTTTATAATATTTTCCGATGACCCCCGAGAGCCAGGAGGCCGAATTCATCCAATCCAGCCCCTTTCCTCCGGCCGTTTGACAGGAGTCGTTTTCTTGATCGACACCGCGTTACATGAACAACTCGATCCCAGCCGGTTGCCGCGGCACATCGCCATCATCATGGACGGCAACGGGCGCTGGGCCAGGAACAACCGTCGCCCCCGGGTGGAGGGTCATTGGGAAGGGGTCAAGGCGGTCGACCGCATCGTCACCCTTTGCCGCAAACTCAATATCGAGGCCCTGACCCTGTATTCCTTTTCTGAGGAAAACTGGAACCGTCCTTCCTCTGAAATTAGCGCCCTCATGAAGATCCTGGATTTTTATCTGAAGAAGGAACTCGGGCGCATGCAGAAGGAAAACATCCGCTTCAATACCATCGGGCGCGTCGAGGAACTGCCGGAGGAGATCCAGAAAATAATCCGCAAGGCCCAGGAGGCGACCCGGCGAAACAGCGGCATGGTGCTGACCCTGGCCTTGAGTTATGGCGGGCGCCGGGAAATTCTGGACGCGGTCCGGAAGATCGCTGAAAAGGTCCAATCGGGCTATCTCCGGGCGGAGGATATCGACTCGCCCCTGTTTGAAAGCTTTTTGTCCTCCCATCCCCTGCCCGACCCAGATCTCCTGATCCGCACCAGCGGGGAGCGGCGGATCAGCAATTTTCTTCTGTACCAGATCGCTTACACGGAGCTGCATTATACCCCCGTCCTGTGGCCGGATTTTTCGGAGGAGGATTTGTTAAAAGCCCTCATCGATTATCAGAAACGCGAAAGAAGGTTTGGCCTGACCCGGGAACAGATCGTGAAAGCCTGATGAGAGGGAAGACCGAAAAATACTTTCCGGCCCGCTCGGCCCGTTTTTTTATCTGGACGAGGGCCTTTCCCCCCTCCACCGCCGTGTTGGGGGTTCCAACGTTTCAGAGCCCGCCCTCCCAACCCCTTCCTATTTATTTTTTATCACTTAACTAAAGGAAAGCCCTTTGAAACGCGTTCTGAGCGGAGCCCTGTCCATTCCCCTGGTTTTAGGAATCGTCCTCTACGGTTCGCCCTGGTTGTTTTTTGCCCTGGTCGCGGCGGTGGTTCTGGCCGGATGCTATGAATATTTTTCCATGATCTCAAGGATCGGCATTGATGGATTTCCTTTTCTGGGGGGAGCCTTGAGCGTTCTTCTGCTGGTTTGTTTTTATTTCGGCGGCCGCTATTTACTTTCCTGGGGAGCGGTCGCCGTGCTCGCCTTGTTTCTGGCCTGGATGTTCCGGGAGAAAAATGTCCGGACCGCGCTCGATCAAATAGCCTATACCCTGCTGGGTGTCGTTTATGTCGGGGGCTTGGCGGGCTACGTTTTAATGATCCGCGGCCTGGAAGGGGGAAGGCATTGGCTTTTGTTTTTGTTTCTGGTCATCTGGCTGGGCGATATTGCCGCGTACTACGGCGGCAAGTCCCTGGGCAAAAGGGCGCTCGCCCCATCGGTCAGCCCGAACAAAACCCGCGAGGGCGCCCTGTTTGGCCTGGCGGGCAGCCTGGCGGGTGGGATGATCTCGGTATTCTGGCTCCTGGACGGGGTTTCCCTCCTCCACGGTTTGCTTATAGCATTGATTTGCGGTATGATCGGTCAACTCGGTGACTTGGCAGAGTCATTATTGAAGCGCAACACGGGAGTCAAGGATTCCGGTGGGCTGTTTCCCGGCCATGGAGGGGTGCTGGACCGCATTGACAGTCTGTTGTTCGCGGGTCCCGCACTTTTTGTTTATCATCAGTGGGTTCTTTAAAAGTCCTTCCATCCCGGGTGCCCTCGCCTTTCCCCAGCCTCCCGATTTGCATTTTAACTAACGGTTGTCTGAATCTCGAGAATCCATGAAAAGGATATCCCTTTTGGGGTCCACGGGCTCCATCGGTGTCAGCACCTTGGATGTCGTTGAACATAGCCCGGATCAATTCGATATCTGCGGCCTGTCGGCGGGGTCTAACATTGACCTTTTATACCGCCAGATAAAAAAATTCAAGCCCAGGCTGGTCTCGATTTTCGACCGGTCGAAGGCCGGCCCCCTCCGGGAAATGCTGGCGGGGGAGGATGTGGAGGTCTTGTGCGGGGAAGAGGGAACCGTCAAAGTAGCTACCTGTGCGGAGGTGGACCTGGTGGTGTCGGGAATCGTCGGCGGTGCCGGGCTGGTTCCCACGCTTGCGGCCATTCGGGCGGGAAAGAACATCGCCCTGGCCAATAAAGAAACCCTGGTGATCGCCGGGGAACTCGTTTTCAAGGAGGCAGGTGGCCGGGTGGCGGTCATCCCCATCGACAGCGAACACAGCGCCATTTTTCAGGCCCTGAACGGTGAAAAAAAGGAGCAGATCAAGAAAATTATCCTGACCGCGTCCGGGGGACCCTTCCGCACCCACAGCCGGGAACAGATGGAGCAGGTCACCGTCCAGCAGGCGCTGAACCATCCTAATTGGTCGATGGGCAACAAGATCACCATCGATTCCGCGACGATGATGAACAAGGGGCTGGAATTTATCGAGGCCAAATGGCTTTTCGGCCTGGATATGGAAGTCGAAATCATCATTCACCCGCAAAGCATCATCCATTCCATGATCGAGTTTGTCGATACCTCGATCATGGCCCAGATGGGAATTCCGGATATGCGGGTCCCCATCTCTTACGCCCTCTCCTGGCCCGACCGGTTGAAGACCCAATTGCCGTCGCTCAACCTGGCGGAAGTCAAGCATTTGACCTTTGAACCGCCCGACTTCGAAAAATTTCCCTGCCCGCGGCTGGCCTTCGACGCCATGGAAATCGGTCAGACCATGCCCGCGGTCCTGAACGCCGCCAATGAGATTGCCGTGCAGGCCTTTCTGGATGAACAGATTCCCTTCAAGGAAATTCCGGAAATCATCCGCATGGTCATGAACGGCCATCAATGCCGGCCCGTGCTCTGTCTAGAGGATGTTCTCGATGCCGACCGCTGGGCGCGGGAAGAAGCGAGGAGACGGGTGACCGTCGCCTCTTGATCCCGGTTCGCCTGCCGGCACCGCCACGATAACGCGTCCCGCGTCCACCCATGAGTAGAAGTTTGGAGGGTTTTGACAACGCCATGTTCCGCATCGGCAATGGTTACGACGTCCACCGCTTGGTGAAGGGAAGAAAACTGATTCTCGGGGGTGTGGAGGTGCCGCATCCCTTGGGCCTGGAGGGGCATTCCGATGCCGACGCCCTGGTTCACGCTGTGTGCGATGCCCTGCTGGGCGCCTGCGGCCGGGGGGATATCGGCCAATACTTTCCGGATACCGACCCGCGATGGAAAGGCGTCTCCAGCATCCGCCTCCTGGAAAAAGTGGGCGGGATGTGCGCGGACCTTCAGTACCAGGTGTCCAATATCGATACCATCATCGTGGCGCAAAAACCCAAACTGGCACCCTACTTGCCGGAGATGAAAAAAAATATCGCCGGCGGGCTCGGTATCGACCCCGGTCAAGTCAATGTCAAGGCGACCACCACCGAATCGCTGGGATACGCCGGCCGGGAGGAGGGGATTGCCGCCTACGCCGTCGCCCTGCTTCAAAAAAACAATGCCCCCTGAACCCATACTCATTTTGCGGACTGCCCGCCACTGGAGAAAGCCGTTGGCCTGAAATGCGATCAGTCTGAATCCGGAATCAGTTTTTCGATTTTTATCGGTTCTTTGATTTCCCTGAGTTTTGCGCAATTTCGCAAACGTGCCAAATGAACAGGGGATATTCTGTGCCCTGCCGAGAGAAGGAGGAGTCCATCGGAAGTTTGAATATCCGACTTAAGGAGGTGGCCGGGTCTCAAATCGCCGAGGCAAATAGAAACCGAGGAACTCTTGTTCCCGGTTTCATAATCTTCCTGATCCGAAAAGAACCTTGAAATCTTTTTTATAATTTCCGGGTCATACCACCCCTCGCGGCTTTGCAATTGCCGGAACGCATCTTTTCTCGAAGTTCCATTACTTTCAATCTCGACCAAGTCGGAAAAAACTTTCAATAAGCGGGCTCCCAGGGGAATCTGGGTCCCCGCGATGGAATCTTTCGGGAAGCCGGAGCCGTCAAATCTTTTATTTTGATATAAAACGATTCGCGAAACAGAATCCAGGCGGGGGATATTCACCAGGAGATGGCTTCCAATTTCTGGGACGAGGGTCAATATTTCCTTTTCTTCGTGGGATAGACTTTGTCGTTTTTGAACTTTAACGAGGGTTTCAGGGGGAATACCCAAATGCCCGATTTGAGAGAGCATCGCCGCCGCTTCGATATCCCAGGGAGGGGGTATTTTTAGAAACCGGGACAACTGGTGGATAAGCTCCTTGAGCTGCATGGCCCGCCCAAACAAATCGGGATCGAACAAGGATAGGATCTCGGTTAAAATCGTAATCGCCCCGCTCAGGGTTTTTTCCAGGAGGTCCCGTTCGGCGGTGATCAAGCGGTGCTGTTCGATTCCGGCCTCCAGGGCTTTTTCGAAGGTTGGCGTGGGACAGGGTTTGGTGAGGAACCGGAAAATATTTCCTTCGTTAACGGCTTCAATGGCCGTTTGCTGGTCGGCAAAACCCGTCAACATGATGCGGACCGCGCCGGGGACTTTTTCTTTCACCCGGGAGAGGAATTCGATCCCGTTCATTTTGGGCATTTTCATGTCCGAAACCACCACCGCGAAGGGGGTGCCCGCGGCAAGAATTCTCAGACCCAATTCCGCGGTGGAAGCGATTTCCAAGGAAAACCTTTTTCTCAAACTGCGTTTATATCCCTCCAGAATGCTTGGGTCATCATCCACGATAAGAATTTTTTCCGCTATCATTTTTTAACCTCACTCATGGGTCCGCAGGTCTCTCCATTTTGAAAGCCGATCCGTCCATCCCACCTTTTCGAGAAAGTCCATGTTCAATTTCGAGGCGCACGGCCCATCGGGGCCGGCCTCTTTTTGATATGCCAGGGCATCGGCGGCGTGCACGAGGATCAATGGGGGTGAGGGAAGATGACTCAATTGAGATGGATCATGGTGAAAGGCGACCGCTTCGACAACAGGGTCGGGAATGCCCCAAAGTCCCAACAGGTACGCCCCGACCTCCGCATGGGTCGAATTAAAAACTTCCTTTTCCGCCTGCCAAAATTCGAGGCCGCTGGTTTTCGACAGTTGCCAGGTTTTTTGATACAAAGCCGGAAAGTTCGACGCCATGATTAATTTTCCAATATCGTGGACCAAACCTGCGGTGAATCCAAAACTTTTCGAATTCGAATCCAATTTTTCCATTTTTTCCATTTTCCGGGCCAATTCTCCTACCCTCAGACTATGTCGCCAAAGCCGATCGATCGACAGATATTTGATATGATCCTTTTGGAACTTTGAGAACAACTGGTGCGACAAAACCAGGGAGGTGATGGTATCCAGGCCGAGAATCTGGGCGGCATGAAAGGGGGTGGCGATTTTTTGGGAAAATCCAAAAAAAGCGGAGTTGGCCAATTGAAGTATCTTGGAAGACATCCCAATATCTTGTTCAATGATCATGCCCACCTTCTCAATGGAGGCATCGGGAGACTCCAACTCTTCCATTATTTCGACATACAATTTGGGCAAAACGGGGAGTGATTTTATTTGAGAAATCAGTTTTTTCAGATCGGGATTGGTTAGTAGATTTCTCAAGGAGAAGGTTTTTTCCAAAAAAGTTTTCAAGGAATTAAATTCACAGGGTTTGGATAAAAATTGATGCATGGATCCCGCCGCCCTTACCAAGGCTTGATCCTCGGCCTGGCCGGAAAGAATGATTCGAATGGTATCGGGGTACATTCGTTTAACTTCATTCAAGAACTGGGCTCCATCCATTTCCGGCATCCGCATATCGGTCACGACCATGTCAAAACTGGATTTTTCCATGAGCTTCAAGGCCATGGGCCCGCTTTCGGCAAATTCCGTATGCCATTTTTCACGCATGGATCTCAGCATCCGGCGCAAGGCTTGAAGAATCGTATGATCGTCATCGACAAAAAGAATTCTTTTATGGTCACTCATGCGAGTTGCCCTCATGGCGGCTTCCTTGCCACCCCCCGGCTTAAATATTTCCGGCATTTATTATGGATTTGACAAAGGATGAGCCGACCTCCAAACTCAGGGGTTCCGCTCTATCCTGGTCCGGCGTTTCCGTATCCGAGAATTTTTCCTGAATTTGCACGATTTCCGGAAGAATGACCTTGAAGTGCTCCACCAGGCGGGGATCAAAATGTTTTCCCTTTTGTTCCTGGATATACTTCATGGTTTTCTCGAGCGGCCAGGCGGTTTTGTAGGGCCTTTCCGACGTTAAGGCGTCGAAGACATCGCATAGGGAAACGATTCTCGCCGGCAGGGAAATTTCTTCACCCTTCAGGCCCAAGGGGTAACCCGACCCATCCCACTTTTCATGATGTTGCATGACAATGGTGCAGGCCAATTTCAAGAGTTCGGAATCATCTCCCGCCAAAATCTCAGCCCCGATGGTCACGTGGGTTTTCATGATTTCCCATTCTTCCTCATCCAATTTTCCGGGTTTGAGCAAGATGCGGTCCGGGATGCCTATTTTCCCAATGTCGTGCATGGGGCTTGCGTTTAAAAGCAGGTCGCATTCCTGTTCGCTCATCCCGGCTTTCAACCCCAACAGGGCGGAAAAAAGGCTCATCCGAATAACGTGCATTCCGGTTTCATTATCCCGGTATTCCGCCGCCCGGCCCAGCCGCCGTATGACCTCCAACCGGGTATCGTGCAACTCCCGCGTGCGCTCTTTTACCGTTTGTTCCAATCGTACGCTGTAGTTTTTTATTTCATCCAAATAGGTCTTTAATCGAAGACAATTATTCAACCGGGCAAGCAGTTCTTCCCGATCGACGGGTTTGTTTAAAATATCCGTCGCTCCCAGATCCAGCGCTTTTTGCTTCAAGCCTTTTTCATTCATCCCGGTAAGGATCACGACAGGAATATCCTTGGTCCGTTCGATATTTCTCAGGGTCCGGAGCAGTTCAAACCCGTCCTGAAGCGGCATGGAAATATCGGAGATAATCACATCGAAATCGGTTTCCATGCTTTTACTCAAAGCTTCCTTAGGATCTTTAACAAAACTCATATCCCAAACTTGCCGATGATCGCTGAGAAGCCGGCGCAGCCCGTCCAGCACTTGCGGTTCGTCATCTACAAATAATAATTTCCTGTTCATCTCTTACTCCTGAGAACCATTTGAGAAAACAGGCAGGCGAAACACGAATGTTGTTCCCTTGCCTTCCTGGGTTTTCAGGGAAACGGTGCCCCCGTGTTTTTTAACCACCACCCCGTGTACAATGGCCAACCCTTGTCCTGTTCCCTTTCCCACCTCCTTGGTGGTAAAGAATGGATCAAAGATTCGGGATTTGATGTTTTCCGGAATGCCAGTTCCGGTATCTTCAATATGGATTTCCACCCAATCCCCTTTCCCGAGTGTGCGAACCGTAATGGTCCCCTTGTTGGATTCCTTCCCCTGGACCACATCCTCGATCCCGTGGGCGGCGTTGATGATCGTGTTCAGGATCGCCTGATTGAAATCGTTCACGTAGCAAGGTACGGGAGGAAGACCCGGGTCAAAATCCCTAACAATCTCCGCCACATATTTCCACTCGTTTCTGGTCACGGTCAGGGTGGTATCAATCGCGGTGTTGATATCGATCGGGATTTTTTCTTCGGACCCCGGATGGGAAAATTCTTTCATGGCCCGGACGATATTCGTGACGCGTTCGACCCCTTCCATGGATTGTTGGATGGCTTGGGGGATTTCTTCCATGAGAAAATCTTTGTCCACATCCTTTGAAAGAGTTTCCACCTTTTCCACTATTTTCCAAGGAAGGGGTTTTTCCCGTTTGCTGACATCGATCAATTTGTTGTGGGCTTCCTGCAGTTCCAGCAAGTCCTGGAAGGAATCCTGAAGAAAACGGATATTATCTCCAATGAATTGCATGGGGGTGTTTATCTCATGGGCGATACCCGCCGCCAACTGGCCAATGGATTCCATCTTTTGAGCATGATTCAGTTGCGTTTGAATGGCTTTTCTTTCCGTGACGTCGTGAATAAAAACATTAAAGATCGATTGGTCCATGAATTGTAAAAAAGAAAGGGATATTTCCACGGGAAACTCATGACCGTCCCGGTGCAAAACATACATATCCAAGCTTTGGCCTAAAACTTTTCCAGGTTCTGTTTCCCGGATGCTTTTGAGTTCCCTGGCGTGGGCTTCCCGTTTTTCTTCGGGGATGACGAGATCGGCCCATACTTTTCCCCGCGCTTCCAAACGTTTCCAGCCAAACATGGTTTCCGCCCGCATGTTCCACTCCATGATTTTTCCGTCCGTATCCAAGGCAACAAACGCATCAGGCGCCGTATCGATGATCATGCGGGCCCGTTCCTCGCTTTTCCGGAGAGCATTTTCCGCCTCTTTTCTTTCGCTGATATCGCGGACAATTCCAATAAACGATAATTCCTTTCTCACGCGCATTTCACTGGTGGAAAGTTCCATCGGGAAAATTTCTCCGTTCCTTCGGAGACCCGAGAATTCCCGGGTCTTTCCTATCGAGCGGTTCTGGCCTGTTAAAAGATAGCGCGCTATGAACGAATCGTGCTTGGACCGGTAAGGTTCGGGCATCAACAAGTTGATATTCTTCCCAAGGACTTCCTTCTTGGGATAACCAAAAATTTTTTCGGCCGCGGGATTGATGAAACGAATCAGGCCGGCCTGGTTGATGGTGATGATGCCCTCCATGATGTGGGTGACCACCGACCTGAAACGCTCCTCGCTAGATCGAAGCTCATCTTCCGCCCGTTTTTGCTGCGTGATATTTTCTCCAACCCCTAAAAATCCGGTGACCGTGCCGGTTTTGTCGTATAAGGGGGAAAGTGTTAGTTTGAGCCAAATTTTTTTGCCGGATTTGGTCAATTCCTCAATTTTAATGACGACAGCCTTTTTCTTCGCTGTAACGTACGATATCGCCTCCTGGATTTTTCCCCTCGTTTTTCCTTCCTTGGGGTAGAGAACCCGTATATTTTGGCGCTCGATCATTTCTTGGGCCTTATACTCCAGCAAGTCCTCGGCCCCCTTGTTCCAGAGAAGGATCTTTCCCTCCAAATCGGTGGAAATGATCGAAAGATCGGTGGGACTGTTTAAAATGCTTGCTAAAAACCGGTTGGTCTTCAGAAGTTTATCTTCAACCTGCTTGCGCAATTCCTCCTCTTTATAAAGTTCCAGGGCATAGCGGATGGATTTGGACAAAGATTCTGAAGACAGTTTGTTTTTGGAAAGGTAATCGGTGGCGCCACTTTTCATAGCTTCCACGGCGATTTCCTGGCTTCCCAATCCGGTCAGCAAGATGACGGGGAGGGGTATTCCCTTTTTCTTCACAAACTTCAACAGATCCTTGCCATCGTCACTTCCCAGCCGGTAATCCACAAAGCATAGATCATAATTTTCCGTTTCAAGGCGATGGAAGGCTTCCTTCAAGGTCGTGATTGAATCGATTTGGGGAGCTGGAGAACGAAGGACTTCGACAATCATCTCCACGAGAATGAAGATATCCTCTTCATCATCATCCACAACAAGTATTTTTAAGGGGTTATCCATTCGTTGGGTGGGCACTTTTTTCGCATTTTTCTGATTTCCGGGTTTTCCCGGCGAACTTTTTTTTCGTCAATTTTGCAGGCAAAATCTATTTCCATTTGATTTTAAAGGTGTTTCTCTATTATATTACAATTAATTTCATAGTAAGTTTATTTTTTCAAAAGTCCCGAAAATACGCGGAAAAGGGATGCCGCGCGCGCATCCCTTTTCCGCCGGGAGGGAGGACCGCTTTTGTCTTTTTTTGAAAATAATTTTGTGTTAAATTAATGCGCTCACCGATGGAATCTGGTCTATTCGCTTCCTGGAGCGGCTTGAGGCCGTAGAAAAATCGTAGCAGCCAAGGATGAGACTTATCCCGCCTCCGGATCGGGTGTCGATGGATCCCCTCGAAATCAATTGGAATGAATAAGCGGCTAAGCCCTGAACAGCGTATTGTCATCACGGGGATCGGGCTGACAGCCCCCAATGGTAACAACCTGAAGGAGTTCCGGCAGAATCTGCTGGATGGAAAATCCGGAGTCCGTAAGTTTGAAACCCGCTACATGGGGGAAGTGCTTGCCGGGGTTTGTGATTTTGATGAATTAAAGTACCAGAAGAAAAAGGAAATCCGGCGGGGAACCCGCGCGGGTTCGGTATCCATATATTGTTCCCGGGAGGCGTTCGGCGATGCCGGTATCGAACTGGAACGGATCGACCGGTCGCGGGTGGGTGTTTACCTGGGCGTGACAGAGCACGGAAACGTCGAAACCGAAAACGAAGTTTACAACATCAGTCAATACGGTTATGACGTCAAGTTCTGGTCGCATCACCACAATCCCCGGACGGTGGCGAACAATCCGGCGGGGGAGGTCACCCTCAACCTGAAAATCACCGGGCCGCATTACACCATCGGGGCGGCCTGCGCGGCAGGGAATATGGGGGTCATCCAGGGCCTGCAGATGCTGCGCCTGGGGGAGGTGGACCTGGCGGTCGCGGGCGGGATTTCAGAAAGTATCCACACGTTCGGGATTTTTGCCAGTTTCAACAGCGAGGGCGCCCTGGCCCGGCACGTGGACCCGGCCAAGGCCTGCCGGCCCTTCGACAAAACCCGGAACGGAATCGTTTGTTCCGAAGGCGGTTGCATTTATATTTTGGAGCGGCTCCCCGACGCCGTAAAGAGGGGCGCGAAAATTTATGGCGAGATCGTAGGATATGCCATCAATTCCGACGCTGTGGATTTCATCCTCCCCGACCCCGAGCGGCAGGCGCAGTGCATGCGAATGGCCCTTGGCAAAGCGGGATTGCGGGGGGGGGATATCGATATCCTCAACACCCATGCCACGGCGACCAAAGCCGGAGATGTTCAGGAAGCCAAAGCCATCCGAGAAGTTTTCGGCGGAGAAAAGGGGGTTTGGATCAATAACACGAAAAGTTTCATCGGACATACCATGGGCGCCGCTGGAACCTTGGAACTGGCGGGAAACCTCCCCGCTTTCGGGGACCACCTCGTCCACCCCACCATCAACCTGGACGATCTCGATCCTGAATGCGCGCTGGACAATATCGTCGTTCATGGGCCGAGGAAACTCGATCGCATCGACCTCTTGATGAACAATTCGTTTGGAATGTTCGGGATCAATTCCGTTCTTATCGTGAAACGGTTCGAGAATTAGTTTGGTATTGAAATTGATTGGTATTTTCCATAGAATCAGAAATTTAGGAGGAGCCTGATGACCGGGGAAGAAGTCAGAGCAGCTATCATCGATATACTTTCCGATATCGCTCCGGATGAGGATATCAGTTCCATTAGCGACGATTTGAAATTACGGGACCAGATCGATCTGGATTCGATGGATTTCCTCGACATCGTCATGGAACTGAGGAAACGTTTCAATATTGAAGTGCCGGAGAAAGACTACGACCAGCTTGCTACCATGTCCAGTTGTATCACTTATCTTCAACCCCTATTGAAGGACCGGCAGCTCGCGGGTTGACTTTGACTTCCCGGCATTTCCGGGACTCGCTCCCCGTTTTCCAGATAAATAGAATTTTCCCTGTGATGCTGAATCCCCGGTGGCCTTGGGCGCCGGGGATTGTTTTTTCCGGCTCCTTTCGGTCTCACTGTTTTCCCAACCGGTAAAACCCAACAGCCCGGACTCGTTTCATGGTTTACGATGCGTTGATCATAGGATCAGGATTATCCGGCCTGGCCGCGGGCATCCGCTTGGCCTATTTCAATAAAAAGGTCTGCATCCTGGAAAAGCACATCGAAGTGGGCGGCTTGAATTCCTTCTACGTCCGCAAACACCGCACCTTCGACGTGGGTCTACACGCCATGACGAATTACACCCCCAAGGGGGTCCGAAGTTCCCCGCTCGGCAAGCTCCTCAAGCAACTGCGGTTCCGCCACGACGATTTTCGCCTGTGCCCGCAGACCGTATCGGAAATCCGCTTTCCGGAAAAATCCCTGCGGTTCACCAACGATTTCGAGTTCTTCAAACAGGAGGTGGCCGAACAGTTCCCCAGCCAGATGGACGGATTCCTCAAACTGGTGCGCCGCGTCGAACAGTTCGATGAAATCTCCCTGGAAGGCGACACAACGACGTCGACCCGGGCCGTGTTGACGGATTGCCTCTCCGATCCCCTGTTGATCGACATGCTGTGCTGTCCCCTCATGTATTACGGCAATGCCCGGGAAGATGACATGGATTTTTACCAATTCGTCATCATGTTCAAGAGCATTTTCATGCAGGGGTTTGCCAAACCCGAGGGCGGGATGGACTACATCCTTCACCTGCTGGTGGATAAATACAAGAACCTGGGCGGCGAACTGAGAATGGGAGCCCCGGTGGAGACCCTCGATGTGGAAGGAGGATCCCTGCGGTCGGTCACCCTGGAAAATGGAGAACGCCTTCACGCCAAAACCGTGCTCTCATCCATGGGCTATGTGGAAACCCTCCGGCATTGCGCCCCGCCCTTGAACGAGGAAACGCTCGCCAAGCCGGGGCGGATTTCCTTCATGGAATCGCTTTTCGTTCTCGGCAAGGAGCCCAAGGATTTGGGATATGACAAAAGCATCGTTTTTTTCTGCGCCCAGCCCCGGTTCCGGTATCAAGTGCCCACGCAACCGATCGACGTGACCAGCGGGGTTTTGTGTTGCCCCAACAACTTCCAGTATCCTCAACCCCTGCCCGAGGGGATGATCCGGTTGACCAATCTGGCCAGTTACCGGTTGTGGAATTCCCTGGCCCGAAAAGAGTACGTCGCGGCGAAAAAGGAATGGCGGGCCAAGGCCCTGGATTCCGCCTTTACATTTTTTCCCGATTTTCGCGATTCTGTGGTATTTTTAGACTCGTTTACACCCAAGACCATTCACAAATACACCGGCCATTTGAACGGCGCGGTTTACGGATCACCCCGAAAAATAAAAAACGGCGTCACCCCCGTAAAAAACCTTTATATTTGTGGAACGGACCAGGGATTTTTAGGTATTATTGGAGCGACATTGAGTGGAATCTCCATGGCCAACCTACACGTCTTGCAAAAATAAACCGGACCGGAAATCCAATCAGCTTAATAAACAAACCATCATGACTCGTGACTGGCTCAAAGGGGCGCGATCCTTTTACGATACCGTTGTCATCGGAAGCGGTCTGGCGGGGATGACCTCCGCCAATCTTCTGGCGCGGTTGGGACACTCGGTGCTCCTCGCCGAACATCACTACAACCTGGGCGGTCTCGCCACCTGGTTTAAACGGAAGGGCGGCCATATCCTCGACATTTCCCTGCATGGGTTCCCCAGCGGAATGATTAAAACCTTCCGCAAGTACTGGACCCGGGAAATGGCCGATTCGGTCATCCGCCTCAAGGGCATCCGCTTCGACAACCCCCAATTCTCCTTCCACACCACCTTCGATAAAGTCGACTTTACCCGGATTCTCCGTGAGCGGTTCGGAATCATGAAGGAAGTCATCGACGAGTTCTTCACAACGGTCCGGGGCATGAATTTTTATGACGATCTGATGATGAGCACCCAGGATCTGTTCGAGAAATTCTTTCCGGGACGCAAGGACGTCTGGCGTTTTCTGATGGAACCCATCACCTACGCCAACGGGTCGACCTTGCAGGACCCCGCCTTGACTTATGGCATCGTTTTTTCCAATTTCATGGATAAGGGGGTTTTTACCTACCAAGGCGGAACCGACCAGCTCATCAAAAAAATGAAAGCGGAGCTGTTGAAAAACGGGGTGGACATTCGGACCCACTGCCTGGTCGAAAAAGTTTTGCTGGAAAATAAATCCGTTCGGGGGGTCTGCATCAACGGCAGGGAAATCGCTTGCCGATCCGTCCTCTCCAATTCCAACCTGCTCACCACCATTCACCAGTTGGCGGGTGACGAACATTTCAATCAAAATTTTCTGGACCAGGTTCGTAAGGTGCGCCTGAATAATTCAAGCTGCCAGGTGTACATGGGCATCAAGAAAGGGGAAACCATCGATTATGTGGGCGATTTGCTATTTTCCTCGGTGGCGGGGGAATATGATACCGACGCTATCCTGAGCAAGGACGTGACCAGCCGCACGTTTTCCTTCTATTATCCGTTCATCCGGCCCGGAACCGATCGGTACTCCATTGTTTCCTCAACCAATGCCCGATACGAGGACTGGGCTCTCCTGGATGAAAAGGAATACCGGAGAGAGAAAAGTTACTTGATCGAGACCACGCTGGATTGCCTGGAAAAATATGTGCCCGGCATCCGCGGTAAAATCGGCCATGTGGAAGCGGCCACGCCCAAAACCTTCAAGCGGTACACCCGGCATCCCGCCGGCACCTCCTTTGGAACCAAGTTCGAAGGATTGCAAATCAGCCGGGATCTTCCCAAACAAATCGACGGATTGTTCCATTCCGGCTCGGTGGGCATCATCATGTCCGGTTGGCTGGGCGCCGCCAACTATGGGGTTATCGTGGCCAACGAGGTGGATAAATTCATCCGTTCCATGGAATCGCGGAATCATCTGGCTCCCGCCTCCGCCTATGCTCCCTGACCTCACCCGGATGTCTCATTCCCTTCCAGAATCTTCCCGAACCGCGGCTTCATTCCTGACCGTTCCATGAATTTCGATTTCAAAGATCAGACGGCTATCGTCATCGGCGGCACCCGGGGTATCGGCCGGGGAATTTCCGAGGCATTTCTTGCGGCGGGAGCCCGCGTGATCGCCACTTACCAATCCAACCACTGCGCCGCCAAGGAATTCCAGGACGGCAATGAAAATTCGGCGGATCGGCTGGCGGTGAAAAGTTTTGACGTTACCCGGTATAAGGAGGCTGAGGAATTCTTCCGTTTCGTGGACAGGACTTACGGTCCCTTCCAGATTCTCGTTCAGAGTGCGGGAATCCGGATCGATTCCATCGTCGGGTTGATGAAGGAAGAAGACTGGAGACAGGTGATCGAAACCAACCTGACCGGAACGTTCAACGTCTGCAAACTGGCGGTGCAGAGCCTTCTTCCCCACCGGTACGGGAGGATCATCATCATCACGTCTCCCATAGGAAGGTTTGGGTTCGCGGGCCAGGCCAATTACTCCGCGTCCAAGGCCGGGCAGGTGGCTTTTTCACGGTCCCTTTCCAAGGAGGTGGCCGGACGCAAAATCACTGTCAACTGCGTTTCTCCCGGTTTCATCGATACCGATTTCATCGCCGACCTTCCGGAGGAGCAACGGAAATTCTACCTCGGCCAAATCCCCATGAAACGGTTCGGCTCTCCCAGGGATGTCGCCCATTCGGTCCTGTTCCTGGCTTCCAGGGAAGCGGCGTATATCACCGGATGCGTTCAGGAAGTGACCGGCGGCCTCTAGGGGCGGCGCGGTGAACCGCCGCTGGTGGCTTGGTCCTGTGTTATATGCGACACAAGGATCGACAGGCGATTGAGACTCGACCCATCCCCCTCCTGCGTGGCGGGGGGGTACCTCCCCAAGTGGTTGGGAAATGCGTTATATGGCGGACTGGGGTCGAGAGGTGATTAAGATAAGACCCATTCCCCCCCCGCGTGGCGGGGTTCAGGAAGGGATGCTTATGGTCAGTCGTTGTTCACAAAGTTCCATGAGGGATTCCGTAAAGGGTTGCCGATCGGGAAACTGCGTGCTCAGATAAATGTGCCGCACCAGTGTCAGTGTGGTATAGATTTCCACACTGGTCCGGTGGGCGCTGCCTGCCAATCGGAGAAACTCTTCCACCATCGCCTGCCCCCGATCCATCAGAGCCTTAGGATCCCCCAGGGTCCGAAGCCCCTGTTCCATGAGGTGCCCCAAAAAATTACCGATATCCAGTCCGGGGTCTCCTTCACAATAAAGATCTAGGTCAAGGACGTATAGCCGCTCCCCGTCCACCAAAACCTGGTCCGGATAAAAATTACGGTGGATCCCGGTTTGAACGCCCTCCGGGATCTCCGCCCCCAACCGGTCACAGTTTTTAAGAATCCGGTCCAGGCGCGGTTTCCACTGGGGATGCATTTGGGCGACCCGTGGCAACCGCTCGTGCAGAATTTTCAGTTCGTCCTGGATCGTATGCCGGGGGCGGGGAAGAATATCCATCCCGTGGAGTTTATGGGCGGCCCGTGCGATTTGCCGGGCCAGCCGGATCCCATCCGGCGCCGCCAACAGGTGGGTGGCGGGAATTCCCGGTGCCTTCCGGTAAATCCACATATGGAATTCCGGGATGCGGCCCACCGGTTCGGGAACCGAAATCCGGTCGGAATTATCCTCTCCGAATCCATTATTCCACAAACACCGTTGCAGGTGGTAGGTCCGGTTATCCAATCCGCGGGCGCGGACCTTGCCCAACAGGGAGATTCGTTTGGCGGGCAGGCCGGGAGATTCCTGAACGAAATCGTATTCCATCAGGCATCGCTGTTCAGGTTGGTAATCCACCACCCGAATGGCTTTCAGATGAAATTCCTCCGTGGGATGGTGTTCCCCGGAAAGACAAAACGCCATGCGTTTCTCAACCTCGCACGGATCCAAGGCCCGCCGCAGAAACGGCATCTTGAGGTCCTTGGAAACCCGGTAAGAATCCTCCACGGCCAAAGGGTGGGCTCTCTCCGCTGCCACGGTGGAGGGGGCGGCGGCCCCCAGGGACCTTCCGTTTGGGAAATTGTCACAAAGGGCTTCTACCCTCTCCAGGATCATTTTGATTCGATTAGCCCAATCAGGCTCGCAGCGCCGGAACGGGAAATGCGCGAGATGGAAAAGTTCCATGGCGATGAAGGTCTGGAGTCCGTTGGGGATGGATTGGCGGGTACCCTTGCGATACCCTTCAAGCAGGGCCTCGGTCAGCGGGACCAAATGACTTGCCGGCATTGAACCCGTCAGGACGTCGTGTTCCATTTGCGCGATGAATCGTCCGAGATCGTTCCGTGGGTCCCCCAGGGCGGCATCGTCAAAATCCAAAAGGCCCAGCCGTCCGTTTCCCACCCGGATTTGTTTGGCGTAGAAATCCCCGTGAATCGGGCGCTGGATGGGCGGTTCAGCCATAAGCCGCGCGGCAAACCGGACAGATAAGTTTCCGGTTTGCCGCGCCAGGGGGGGGCACAGAACACCAAGTCGTTTTCCCTGTTCCAAAAGAGTTTCCGTGATCCCTTCCCGCTTTCTATAGGTCAAGCCCGAAACTTCCTGCCGGTGGAGTTCCTGCAATCCCGCGCCGGCCTGACGCACCAGGTCAACGGCACGGTCCAGGTCTTCCGGCAGAATTTCCCTGAGCATCCTGCCGGGAAGCCATTCAAAACCCAGGACCCCGTGCGCTTCGGACGCGCCAAGGCACAGAGGAAACCGGAAATGTTCCATGGAAGAAAATGCTTCCGCGTGGATCCTCATTTTCGGGAATATGCTGGGTTGGTAAAATTTCAGTACCGCCCGCGAACCGGATGGAGTTTTTACGCGGGCCACATATCGGCGTTCAGGTTTATAGGCTAAAGGTTCCACCTCCCCTTCCCAGAAGTTGGGCATGCTGGTGAAGACCTGTTCCAATAAACGTTTCCGGCCGCGTGCATCGCAGAGAAGAGCCAGCGATTTAAGTTGACGGTCGTTGGGAAACGTCCAAACCACCACGCAGGGGTCGTCAAAAATAATTCTACCGGCGCCCAGGAACCCGGGAATACTTTCCCCTTCGCCGGCCTTGACGCGTCCCAATCGTTCATAGTTGGCAAAGGCGGTGGCGTGGACGTCGAATGAGGTGCCTTGCGCCTGGAGGTGATAGGTCGCCAGACATCGCCTGCCGGGCTGGTAGCGGATATAGGTCAGCTGGGCCGATTCCACGGCCAGGTGAGGCTTCAGGGCGGCACAGAACGCTTGCGGATCCAAAATCAGGGCCAGCGCGGGCACTCTCGGGTCTTGTTTTACAAGGAAATCATTTTCCGGTGAAAGCATCACGTACCTCATCCAGTGAATAACGGGAGTTCATTTCTGGGAATTTTAATATCAATTATTTCACCTGCTCCAGAATCGTTTCCATCTTTTCCGGCCCCTCGGGCGGGCGATGACGAAACGGCTCCATGACGATACGGAACAAACCGGCCACCGTGTGGAGTCCAACCCATTCCTCGCAGGCTGTGTTTCCCTTTTCCCGGTACCCATCAGATAAGGCTTGACACAGCATATTGCATTGTACTCAACTCAATTTTCCATAAAGGACATCGCAGCGCATGAGCGCCCAAAACATCCCCGGATCAGCCGCGGAGTCTTCCTGGGCCGCGCGATCCATTTTTTGAATAAAACCCTTGTCTCCATCTTCACCCCGTTCATGGTGTCAGTTGCAGGGTTTCCCCACCTTGCTTTCCTTGGCGGATAATTCCTGCCTGAGCAAGGTGGGCAGACGGGACAACCCTCCAAAATCGATCCGTCCGTGAACCTTTGGTGGATCGAGAAGGGGATTTTCCAGCCAATGAGTGATCGTTCCGGGACTCATTTGATCAGGATGGCAAATGTCCAGCACGCCGAGTTTATTCAGCCGCTCGGCCCGAATCATCTGCTCCCGTCTTGGGGAGACCCGGGGCACGACCAACGCCCGCTTTTCAAAAGACAAAATTTCCGAAACGGTGTTGTATCCCCCCATCGAAATTACCCGGTCGGCACAACCCAGAAGCCGGGTGGGTTCGGGGTGGAATTCCATGACGCGCAGACGGTGATTTTGCCTGGCGCGGGCATGTATTTCCTTTTTGATATGGGCGGGCATGAATGGCCCCGTTAAAATGACCCCGCTGAAATCGTCCGGCATGTGGGCTCGCGAAAAGGAATCCACGAGTTGGCTCCCATCCTGTCCTCCGCCGGACATGCATAAAACAAGGCGTCCCGGAGGCAAACCCAGATCGGCGATCAAGCCGCGGATATTATGGGGATCCCCGGCGCCGGCGGGGGAACGGCGGTCGAAATAGCCTGTGTAGCGCACCTTGTCCGCCATCTGTCTGGAAAAACGGTATTCACGGACGACATCGTATACCGTGCGGTCCCCATAAATCCAGACCGCGTCGTAAAAATCGCGGATGCTTTCCTCATTGGCCCTCATTTGCCATTCCTTTCGGATGGTCTCGGGCTCGTCCAACACTTCCCGGAGGCCCAGGATACAAAGAGTGTTTCCCCTTAGCCGTAAATATTCGAGCGTCTGGTTGAGTTCCCGGTTCAACCCGCGGGGGACGCCGTCGACGATCAGCACATCGGGTTCAAACGCTTCGATGGCGCTGCAAATCGTTTTCGATCGAAAGGCAATGATATCCTTGATGGAAAGGCCGAGCGACCGGGATTGATAACTCCCATCATTTTTCTTGCAAACCGCGGGGAGGGTCAAACAATCCACTCCGGAAGGGATATCGAACGCGGTGGTCACATTGGAACCGGAAATCATCAGGATATTCGCCTGAAGGGGCGAACTACTCAGGGTTTTGGCAATGAGCATGTTGCGGCGCAAATGTCCAAGGCCCATGGTGTCATGGGAATACAAAACGATTCTTAACTGGGACGCCGGCGATTCTGGAACGCGGATGAAAGGAGTGGTGGAACCCGCATTCTCGATCCAATCCACGTTCCCCAAGATATCGAAAAATCGAATCCTCCGGTGCGGATCCGGATTTTCGGATTTAACTTTTTCCCGCGGCATATATGTTCTCCGAATTAGGCCCCTTACGTTCATAAGTTCCACATTACCAAGCAAGCCGTTACTCACCTGTTCGTTAAGAATGGAAAATGGGAAAAAGGATGTCTCGGTCCCAAAATTCCCTAAAAAGCATCATTTGGCCCAAGGTCTCAATGTATACTTTTTTATTGATTTGCATATCAGAAGGATCACAATATTTTGTGATTTAAATTACAGGCCGTTTCCCGCGGACGTACGAAAAGCCTTAAAAAATGGATGCCTGGAGACCTCCCAACCCTCATGGCGCTGGGGATTTGCCATGGGGAACAGCGGGAAAATGGGGGCGGTCCGGGTTTGAGGGAAAATGTTCCAACGGCCAAATTAAGCGGGCTTTTTCAAGCAATTCATGGGGCGGCTGCTACGCCACTCGGAGATGTTTTGAGAAGGGGTCGGAAATTTCCTGGTTATCGCGGTTCAATATAGAATACCCCAAACCCTGAAAAGCAATTATTGACTCTTGATCAGCACTCATTTACACTAATTGTAATAGGCAAAAATAATTTCTCCTGAAATAAATTTCCGCAAGGCGTCACCTCTCTGGTCTAGAGCGTGGGTGATTGGGTTACAATGGAATGGCTTGGGGGAGTTTTATTCCTGGTTTCGGAATAACCTGTTGACAGAATGGGTTTTGCTGGATTTGACCCGTAATATGGATTGAATTCATGGCCGCTAAAATCGAAATCTTGAAAAATATACCCCTTTTTTCCTCTCTGGATGAAAAACACATCGAGGAATTGGCCTCCATTGCGGTCGAGAAACATTTTCGCAAAAATCAGATCATATTTAACCAAGACGATACCAGCAATGCCTTGTTTATCATCAAGGCCGGAATGGTCAAGATCTCCATTGCGGATTCGAACAACAATGAGTTCATCCTCAAAATGATTGCGGGGAACGATTTTTTCGGGGAAATGTCTCTTCTTGACGGGAAACCGCGGTCCGCCACAGCCACCGCCGTTGAAGAGTGCAAGACCTTGATCATTCATCGGGAGGATTTTATCCGCCTGATCCAGAAGAATCCCGCAGTCGCCCTGGCTTTGATGACGATTCTTGCGGTTCGTCTGCGCTACACTACTGAAAATATTTCCAATCTTACTTTTTATGATGCTTACGGCAAGGTGGCCAAATGCCTCCTTTACCTGAAGGAGAAAATCGGGAGGCAGGAGGATGAAAAAATCGTGCTCAACTTGAAGATTTCCCGGCAGGAATTGGCCAATTTGGCCGGAATTACCCGGGAAACCTTTACCAGAATCCTCAGGGAATTCCAAAGCAGAGGGTGCATCCAGGTGACCGGGAAAGATATTGTCATCCTGGACGAAAGTATTCTGAAACGGGAAATCATCCTGTAAATGGAATACGGATCACAAAAATATGTGATGTATCTCCTTTATAAATTAAAGATTGGTAATATCTTGTAAGGAAGCGGAAGTGAACCTTTTTAAGGTTTCTTGAATTTACCTATGGGCTAGGAATTAAGGATCATGAAAACACCAAAAAACAAAAAAATATCTCCCATGAAAAAAACCGGTTTTTTTATTCTTTTTTCCATATTTTCCTTGTGGTTGTTCAACACCTTTCTCTGGGGCAAGGAACCCGGGGCCATCACCCGCGGGGAATTCGCAGAACTGATGACGCAGTCCCTGCCCGACAGCCCGATATTGCCCAAGAACCTCGGCGGGTTGTCTTCAAAAAAGTTGTATTACAAAATGGTGGAAGCCTTGAACCGGCGTGGGTTTTCGGTTTGGAAGGATAAGAAACCGGACGGGGTTTTGACGAACTTGGAATTTGTACGGGTGGCTTATGCCTTTACGGGGGGGGCCGCCGGGAAAAGCCTGTTTGACCAGAAACAAAGTTTGAAACGGTCAGGAATTATATCGACTACGGACATCGGTCTCGCTACGGGGGTCGAGGGAAAGGCGGTCCTGTTCCACCAGGGGGAATCCCGGGGCGCGCGGGTCGCGCTGGCGTCTCCCTTGTTCATGTATGACCGGGTCAATACGGGAATCAACTCCAAAGCCTCTTTCACCTTCGATGACGGCAGCAAAATCACCCTGGGAGAAGACGCCGTCGTTAAAATCTCCAAGCACATTTATAACCCGGATAAGAATTTCCGCCAGACGGTGATAAAAGTTCTGGTGGGTTCCGTGAGGTTCGTGGTGACCAAGGCCCATGGAAAGGGATCCCTGTTCAAGGTGGTCACCCCGGTGGTCACGGCTGGCGTGCGGGGAACCGAATTCGTGGCGATGGTGGAGCCCTCCCGGAAAACCACATTTGTGGGGTTGGAGGGGTCTTTTGAAACCGCGGCCAGGCTACCCTCCGGTGAGAGGGGCAGAACAGCCATCGTTGGCAGAGGGCAAGCCCAGGAAATATCTAGCAGGGGGATCGCCTCCGAGGTTAAAAAGGCCTCCCGCAAATTGATGAGAAAAGTTCGGGAATTGACCACCACGGAAGAAAAAGTGACACTGGCCAGGGGCATCCCGAGGGACCAAGTCAGGGAAATCGCCGAGAAAGTCAAAAAGGCATCCCATGAGGGCCGGGACGACAGAAGGGAAACCGAACGCGAATTTGAACGGGAAGCAAAAGAGGCTCAAAAAGAGGCTAAGGAAGAAGAGAAACGGGTGGAAGATGAAGCAAAAGAAGCCGCCAAGGAGGCGGAAGACGCCGCCAAGGAAGCCATGAAAGAAATGGAGGATGAAACTAAAGAAGCCGCCAAGGAAGCGGAAGATAGCGCCAAGGAAGCCGCCAAGGAGGCCTCTCAGACTGCCATAAAGGATGCTGCCAAGGAAGCCGTCAAGGCGGCGGAAGACGCCGCCAAGGATGCCGCCAAGGAAGCCAGGGATGCCGCCAAGGAAGCGGCGAAAGAGGCTGAAACCGAAGCCAGCCACTCGGGAAGCGGTCATGGAGGAGGCGGGTGACCCGGTGAACGGGTGACCGCTATCGCACTTCCCGGCCGCGGGCCCCGGGCTCTGAGTTTTTGATGAATTCTTTTTACCCTCCCCGTGCGAATGCACGAGGGGGGTTTTTATTTCGACAAAATATCGTACACCCCGTCCCATTCTTTCCCGGGAGACCTCGCTTTATAGTCGATGCACCGGTTGAGGAAGGTGTGGGAGGGGCCGTCATCGGCCCGCCGTTGGAGGACCTCTTCAAAGCTGGCGATGGCTTTGTCCCATTGCCGGGTCTTATAAAACAGGATGCCTTGATAATAAATGGGTAATATTTCCCGGAATATTCCATCCGTTTCCCCGGCCTTGCCCAGCAACTCGTAAATTTTGACCGGTTTTTGTTTGCCGACCACGCGGATCAAATCCAGTTCGCGGACTTCGATGGAATCCTTGGCCTGCTGGTAGGTGGATTCACTGATAATGGAATAGGTACCATAAAATTTATTGACTCCTTCCAGCCGCGCGGCCAGGTTGACGGAGTCGCCGTTCATGCCATAGTTCATTCGGTATTTGGATCCCATGTTCCCGACCACCATGGGACCGGTATTGATCCCCACTCTCATGAAAAAACAGGGTTTTCCTTCCCCCTTCCATTGTTCGCGAAGTTGACTCAACCGTTGCTGCATTTCGATACATACCCAACAGGCCCGTTTGGCATGATCCTGGAAATAAATGGGCGCGCCAAAAAATGCCCGAATGGCATCGCCGTCAAATTTATCCAGCGTTCCTTCATGCTTGATCAGGATTTGCATCATCTCGGAAAAATAGGAATTCAGCAGGTTCACGAGTTCCTCGGCGGAAAGGTTCTCGGAAATCGTGGTGAATTTTTCCAGGTCCGTAAAATATCCCGTCAACACCTTCTTTTCCCCACCGAGCTTCAGCATGCCGGGATTTTCCATAAGTTGGTCAATCACCTTGGGGGAAAGATACTGGCCGAAGGCATTTTTGATAAATCGTTTCTGTTTTTCCTCGGTAAAATACCGGTAAATCATCAACGCGAAAAATATGAAAAAATTTTCCATCACCGGATAGACGTCGGTGATCCAGTAATTCATCTTCACGAAAACCCAGTGATGGACCATGAACAGTCCCGCGAAAACGAAAAGCCATATAAAACCGCCAAAAATGGGCTTGAGCCGGCAATATAACAGGAGGAGTCCCATTCCGAGCAGGGCCAGCCAAGCGCCCTCCACCGCCGGAATCCAATTGGGTTGATGAATGAAGTTTTTGCGAAGAATATTGTCAATCACCGTCGCGTGAATTTCCACCCCCGGCAAAACATTATCGAAGGGCGTCACTTTAAAATCCGCCAGGGCGGCAGCGGTGGCGCCAACGATAACGATTTTGTCCCGCAGGTTTTCTTTCAGAAGTTTTTCATTCCGCCCGCGAAGAATATCCGCGAGGGAAATGTGTGGAAAGGTTTTACGAGCCCCCAGGTAGTTGACGTACAACTCGCCCCTGGGGCTGGCGGGAATCACAATGGGATCGAGACTGTCCAAAATCACCTTTTCGACGCCAAGCTCATTGACCCGGAACAGGAGACTGCCTTCTAAATAGGCTTCAAGAATTCGAACCGCGAGGGGCGGAAAATAATAATCACGGCCGGTGCTCTTGTCCCGGTATCGAACGATCAGGGGGAGCTTGCGGACCGAACCGTCCGGTTCGATGGAGAAATTGAAAAACCCGGCGGTCTTGACCTTTCGGGACAGCATCGCCAGGTTGGATTCGACCGCATAGGCCTGGGGGAATTTCATGGAAGACAAATCGATTCCGGCGTTGGATTTAATGAAACCGCTGAATCGCGAGGCTTGAATATTTTGAAAATTGGCATTCAACTCCTCTTCCGTAAGGTGCCCCACCTCCTCAGTAGAAAAATGGAAGAAATATCCCAGCACGGATTTCCTGAATTGGCCCAGCTGGGCGGCAAATTGTTTGTCATGGTCCCAACGCAGCAAATATTGATTCAATGCCCTTTCCGTGGGCGGCCCCTGGGACAGAACTTCACCGATAATCTTTTGCAGGGCTTGCGGACTTTTAATTCCCCAGCTTTCGTCCCGGGAAGAAAAGACCATATCGAATCCGATCACCTTCACCTGATACTTCCGCAACTTTTCCACCAATCGGGCCATGGTGGATCGGGGCCACGGCCAACGGCCCATCTCGTCGAGACTTTTTTCATCCACCCCCGCTATGACGACTTCCGGACCGGGTGGGAGGGGTCCCCGCCAAAGAAAATGGGCCGTTTGAAACATCAGTTCAATACGGTCGAATAAGGGGGGATGAACCCAGTAGGTCGTCAGCACAATCACCGTGACGAGAAATCCAATGGTCGCATGGGCGTATTTCTTTACCATATCGGAAAGGAGGATATTCTATTTGGACTTGAGTTGAAAATAAAAATTAGGCCAGATAGGGAGAGCGGGACCGGGGAAGGCAACCACCCCCCGGGAAAAAAAGGGGAATGGGAAGACGCGATTTTGTTTTCGATGGGCTAACGGCCGCCTAAAAAACTTGACAAGAAGATGAAAAAAGGCGATCGGGAGAAGATGGCAACTACAATTCGAATCCAAAGGTCACCCCGATAATATTCTCGGTAAAATCGACGGTGGCCAGGTTGGATACGCTGATAATATGTTGATAATCCAACTTTAACTCGAAAATCTTGAACAGGGTCTTGTACCACAACAGTCTGAAGGTGTGTTTATTATCCAGCCGTTCCTCGCCAATGCTCGGGGTGATTTTATCATAATCCCGGACCTTGTATTTGTAGGAAACTTTTAAATTGGATTTCAGGGGGGTGGGAAGCTTCAACATCCCCTTGACGGTGTGAGCAAAATAATCGAATTCATTGCCCTTGGCCTGTTCGATGGAAAACCGGTAACCCCCGCTCACATAAGCCTTGCTTTTCATGAAAAAGAAAAACTGACTGAATCCGATCGAGTGGTTAGCTGCGTCCCGGTCATTGGCGGAAAAGAAATTCTTGTCCATGAACATGTAACTGATGTCGGTGTAAAGATGGGAGGTCAGGAGGATTCCCACGCGGGGAATCAACATATGCATCCCTAAAAATTCATCGTCGTCCAGGGTGGTGTAGGTGTAACTATAATCGAGGCCCGTGTCCACCTTCTCGGCTTCATGGGCTGCGGAAAGATTAAAACTGTGGGACTGGAAGTCAAAGTCGGATCTGTCTTCGTATAAACTCTGGAAAAAATTGTAACCGGCATCCAGTTCAAGGGCCGAAGTGTCGACCAACTTATAAAGGCCATCCACTTCAAAGGTATAGGCGTGGTCTGCTTCGTTCGAGATGATGTCTTGCTCGACCCGCGTGAGATTGTCGTCATACTCAATCCCGGCCTTGGCGCCGATATGCCATCGCTTTTCCTTCTCACTCGATTCTTCCGCTAAAACCGGTATGGAACTCTGGATAACCGCTATCCCCAGAAAAAAACAAAGCAAGGCACACGGTCTGATCGGGTAGCCAAACATGGTTAGAATCTCCTCCGGTGAAGATCGGCTCTAGGAAGGCCTGAAATAGTTATTGAATTTTAATATATTAAAGGAAAGGAGTCAAACTGAATCAAACGAAGTCCGCGAATTTTCCGCCGGAGAGCGGGGAACGACCCACCTCTCCAGGACTTTTTCCGTGGGGTTCAACGAAGAAATCGCCCGACCGGCTAATTCGGAAAATCCCTGATCCCTGAATTTTCAATCGGAATCTTCCTGAAATCCAGTTTGGTCGATTCGCCGCCAAAAACACTGAAAAAATATGGAAAACAATCGGGGAAGCTTGGCGCTTCCCCGATGGATGGACCATTTAATTTTGGAGGGGACTTCTCAGTCGTCGCCGCCGTGCCTTCCTTTGCGGCTTTCATCGCGGACTTCCTCGCGCACCTGGTTCCGGGTCTCTTCGCGCACCTGGTTCCGGGTCTCTTCGCGCACCTCGTTCCGGGTCTC
>JBHHVU010000037.1:0-32080 GCA_046754465.1 Nitrospinaceae bacterium
GCGGCGAACCGCCGCTGGTGGTATTGCCATACTTTATATGACGGACTGAGGTGGGTGGGCGATGATACCTGGACCTAACTCCCTTCGGGCGTGGCCCGGGGCGGAGTGGCTCCGCAGGCAGATGGACAAGCGTTATATGGCGGACTGAGGTGGGCTGGCGATGATGCTATGACCCATCACCCTCCCCCGTGGGGGGTGGCTTGGGGAAGGAGTTGATTTCCCTTGAAGATGATGGTGGAACCGGGCCTCATTTCCAGGAAGCGGAGGCCCATTTTTTGAAGTGTCTTGGCGAAACCCTTGGTGGAGGCGTTCAAAACGGGAAAGGTGCCGAAATGATGCGGAACGAAGATTTTAGCCTGAACAGCCCTGGCCGCCTTGGCTGCCATGTCCGGTTCCATGCCGAAATGGCCCCCGATGTTGATCAGGGCGAGATCTGGATGATAAGTTTCTCCGATGAGTTTCATATCCTGGAAATAAGCCGTGTCCCCGGTATGGTAAATGGTTGGGCCATCCTTGATTTTCAAAATGATTCCGGCGGGGTTTCCTCCGTAAACGATATCCGGGTCGTTTTCACCCGCCTTGGGATTCCTCATGCCGCTGGAATGGACCGCCGGAGTGAGAGCAACAGTGACCTCATCCGCGGCGATGGAAATTTCTCCTCCGATATTCATTAAGGAGTCGAACCCCATCTGTTTTTTGGGATATCCCAGCAACTTGGCTATGTTGGCTCCCAATTCGAAATTGGTCACCAGGCGGGCTCCCGTTTTCCGGGCCAGTTCCACCGAATTGCCGACGTGATCGAAATGTCCGTGAGTGAGGAGAATGTAATCCAGCTTTTTTACGGCGGCGATGGGATCCTTGTTATCTTGCACCTTGGGATTGGCCGAGTTTTTCAGCCAGGGATCGATCATCAACACGTTTCCCAACGGGGTCACGATTTCGAATGCCGAATGACCATGCCAGGTCACCTGGGTGTTGCCGGCCAGCGCCGGGCGTATCCCCACCCACAGCAGAAATATCAAGAGCAGAGAAAATGATTGGATGAAAGCCCCCATGGGTCCCCTCATGTGCGGATGGGTGAAAAAGGAAATACCTTACCACACCCGGGAATGGCCCGCCAAGTCTTCGCGATAAAAAATCTGGGGTGACTCGCCGTCTGTTTCAGCCTCCAAATTCCCCCTGCAAATCACACTTCACCCAAACCTTCACAAGCGCCTGCAACTCATTTCAGATCGAGGGTCACCACGATCCCGCCCATGACGTCATTCAACTTGAAATCCTTCCGGGGGCTTTTGGGATGTGAATTATGACATTGAACGCATCCCGGCGTGACGGCAAAATCCGGGTAAATGGCCTGGAAAAATTGCTTCTTCCCGATCCGGGTTTTACCAATGAAGGGGCGGACCGGGTGAATGTCGATGAATTCCAGTCCTTTTCGTTCAAACTCATTGGCCGGTCCATTCCGGGAATGGATGGGCCAAAGACTGATCAATCGAAAATCCACCCCCGCCCTGTTTTTTTCCACCAGTTGGGATGCCTTCAAAAGGAATTGAGCCGGGAGTGGCAAGCTGTTCTCCAGCCACCAATGTTCGGAGGCCTCCATGATGTTATTATTTTTCAAACGGTCAACCACGTGTTTCGAATAGATGGTCCGGTCCGCTTCCAAAATGGAATGCACATAATCCGACACCACCTCCGGAGGTAACATATTTTTTTCCGATTCCGATTTCTTGCCGTGCCGTCCCAGGGGCAGGTTGATGAGGATGCCTCCCATGACATCCCCGAGCTTGAAATCATTTCGGGGGCTGTCTGGGTGCTGATTATGGCAGGAGGCGCAGGAATCCGAAGTGGCGGTGTCCGGATAAACCGCCTGGAAATACCAGATCCCACCCACCTTCACGATCCAGGTGAACGGTTCCTCGGGGTTTTTAGACACTTCCTGGAGCCCCAACCTTTCGATTTCCGATTTCGGAGAGTTCTTTTTATTGATGGGCCAGAGACTCGTCAACCGGTACTTCATCCCAATACCCCCTTCGTTGGAGATTTTGGATGCCATCAGCAGAAATTGAGCCGGCAGAAGCAGAGTGTTTTCCTGCTTCCAATGTTCCGTGGCCCGAAGGGAAGTCCTTTTTGCCAGGCGGTCCACGATATCATCCGCGTAAACTCTTCGGTCCGCCTGAATGACGGCGTGGATGTAATCGGCGGCCATTCTTGGCGAGAGGCCGGTCGTTTCACCTTCGGGATTGGCAAGCACCGGAACGGAATGACATAAGAGAACGGTAGCTAAAGTAAACCAAAGGAAATTGGAGAATTTTCGAATATTCATAGCGCTAATCCTCTTTTGGGTGGAGATTCCATTGGATTGTATTGGGTAAATGGAATGGTATGCTCAATATATATCCCGCCCCAAACCCCCGCAACGGGTCCGGGAAAATATCCAGGCGGGTAACCTCCTGGTTGAAATGTTGAAATAAAGGTTTTGGGAGGATGGGGTCCGGAGGGTGGGAGGAGGATAGGCGGTATCGCCATCGCCCGTTCACCTTGGTGCGCCTGATCAATTTGGCGGAAAGTATTAAGCCCCCTTTTGCAAAGGGGGAGAAAATTGATCTTTTCTCTCCCTCAGGGGCACCCACGGAGTGACGGGCTGGGTGAGGGTGGTTTGACGGGATTTATAGCTTTGTCATAATGGGCATTTCCCTGAAACACGGCTCCAACAAGAAAAGGGTATTTTAGTTGTAGCTAAGAAAGAATTTGACCCCTTAGTAACTTAGTCGGGTAACTCGTGCTCCGTCGCGATCCCGTGGTCCGTGACCGATTCGAGAATGCGATATCCCGGTTCAATATATACCGGGTTGCCCCGCAGTTCCCTGCCGTCCTGAAATTGGATGACCAGGGTGAAGCGGTCTTCGCCCTCGTTATGAAATTTGATCGTCAATTGCGAGCCCCTTTGGATGCCGCGCAGATGGATATTTTTCCCCGTCCTGGCGGTTTTCAGTTGAATGGAGGAAATCGATTGATCGGCCTTGTTTATGACAACCACCTCCACGTTTGGATTCGTGTTGTCGTCGAACTTGGCCAGCCCTAAACCGGAAACGACGCCCGCGATGAAAATTAACAGGTACCAGAAGATAGGTTTCATGATCCATGATCCCGTGACGGATTAATATAAGGGGGTGGGAACGGGCCACCCACCCCGGCTTGGGGTTTGGATCTCCTCGCGGATTTCCAAACGGGGAAAATTTCATTTAAAACTTTTCCGGGCCGGGGCCATCCAAAAAATAGATTCTTCAAATTCCATCCTGTAAAACCATTATGGAGGCATTCATGACCGCCTTTCAAGAATTAGGTGTCGAGCAGGTCCAGGAAATGCTGAATGGCCGGGAGGTGAATATCGTGGATATTCGCGATCCCGCTTCCTATACCAGCGGCCATCTTCCCAGCGCCGTCTCCTTAAGCGACGATACTGTCAAGGATTACATCGAAAACTCCGACAAGGAGCGGCCGTTGATTGTCTACTGCTACCACGGGATTTCCAGTCAGGGAGCCGCGGCGTATTTTTCCCAACAGGGATTCAAGGAAGTGTACAGCATGCGGGGCGGATTCGCCGCCTGGCCCATCGCTTATCCCCGAGAATGAGCGGTGCCGCGCTTGGTTTGGCTCAAGGCCGGCCCATCCACGTGTGCCAGTCGTCACCGATCATCCCCTTGTCCTTGTACCGCCGCATGGCGTCGGGGCAGTGGCAGGCGCGGTCAATCCCCGCCAGCGCTTGAAAGCAATTTTTCAAAAGGCCGGGGAATCGGCGAATGGAATCTTCCACGGCGTGGTGTTCCTCCGGCGTTTGCATCCCTTCAAAAAGTTTTCCTTTTTTATATTCCCGGGGCGCTACGCCTTCGGCGAAGTTGGTGAGGTAGCAGATGGAGGCGTAGCACATTTCGAGCTCGCGCGCGAGGAACGCCTCTGGAACAAGGGTCATGCCCACAAGGTCCGCGCCCAGAATCCGGAACTTCCGGATCTCCGCCGGGGATTCCAGACGGGGTCCCTCGGTGCAAACGTAAACCGCGCGGCCATGGTGGACGATCCCGGCCTGGTGGAGGCAATCGTGCAGAGCCCGCCGGACTTGCGGACAGAAGGGTTCGCTTTGCCGGATGAATCCGATCCCCGTGTTTTTAAAAAAGGTGGTTTCCCGCTTGCGGGTTTCGTCGATGACATCGTCGGGCACCACCATCTCCCCGGGTTTGAAGGCGGTGTTGATGATGCCGGGTCCGGACCAGGAGACGATACGCTCGGCGCCGCATTCCTTTAAGGCGTAAATGTTGGCGCGGTAGTTCACGAACGGCGCGGTCAGGAGGTAATCGGTCTCCCCATGCCGGGATAAAAAGAGGAACTCCACCTCGCCAGAGGTGAATCGGTGAATCGGGGCGCTGGGACCGAACGGGGTGTCGAGGGTCCGGCAATCGGTTTCCTCGCCGAGGGCGCCGTCGGCGAAAAGCTGATAAGCGCCGCTTCCTCCAATCACAGCGAACGGAACCTGGATTGTTTCCATATATCCTTTCAGCCGGGTCAGTCGAGGTAGGTTTCGATGTCGCCGACGTAATGAGCGGCGGATTCACGGATACCGCGGATCTCTTCCTCCGTCAGTTCCCGTTTCACCTTGGCGGGAGATCCCAGGACCAGGCTGCGCGGGGGGATGCGGGTATTCGTGGTCAAAAGCGCCCCGGCGCCGACGATCGAATTTTCACCCACCTCCGCCCCATCCATGATGATGGCTCCCATCCCAATCAGGCACCGGGAGCCGATCGTGCAGGCGTGCAGCGTCACGTTGTGACCCACGGTCACCTCATCGCCAATGATCAGGGGATGCGTCCTGCGCGCGACGTGGAGGACGCATCCATCCTGGATATTGGTGTGGTTCCCGATGCGGATGTAGTTGACGTCTCCGCGAATTACCGCGTTGAACCATACACTGCTTTCCTCGCCGATGACGACGTCGCCGATCACCTGGGCGCTCTCCATGACCAGCGATGATGAGTCAATACTCGGTGTTTTTTCCTTGAACGGATGAATCATGTTTTCCTTCCACGGTTGTTGGATTCAAGGTTATGCCCTGGGTCCGGTGTCTGGAGGGAAATCGAGGGCCCGAACGGGATATTTTGACGTTTTTTCAAAAAAAGGTCCATTATTAAAATATGTATGTGGCCCGAGGGAAAACCCGTCATCCGGAATTATTGGTTTCCTGCGTCCGGCGGGCATCCGGCCCCGGCGATTTTGCCCTCGGTGCGGATTGGCGGTGATGAACCTCCCGAATGAGCTGATGGCATTTTTGGGCGAGAATCCTCCGATCAGTCTCCCCGGAGACGGGTGGGAGGATGTGGGCCGTCGCTTCCAGCCGAGGGTTTCTCAACAAACGCAGGATATGCTGAAAGAAGGACGTTTCAACCCAGCAGGCGATGGAGGGTGTGTTGCCGTCGTGATAAACGATGGTGACCGGCTGCACAGGCCGGCCGGCGCGAATGGCCGCTTCGAAGGGGGACGATTTGAACGGAATCACGTCCCGCCCGTCGGTGGCCTCCGCTTCGGGAAACACGATGACCGAACACCCCTCCCGCAGGCGTTGGGTCATTTCCGCGACGATACTTTTGACCTGATGCCGTTTGCTCCGGTCGGCGAAGATTGTATCGCCTAATCGGGCCATCCAGTTGAACAGCGGCCATCCGGCGATTTCCGCCTTGGAGACATAAAACGCAGGGAAACAGGAACCCAGGATGAAAATATCCGGCGTTCCCACATGGTTGGAAACGATGAGGGACCCGGCGGCGGGGGTGAGGGCTCCCGCGTGCCGGACCCGGATGTTAAATACAAGACAGGAAAACCGAGCCCAATGCCGGGTAAACCGGGTGATGTAAAGCGCGCGCCGCCTTTTCGGCAGAAACGGCGCCACCTTCAGCACCGTACCGATCAGGGCGAATCCCAGGTACCCGAAAAAAACCGCGGCGGTTCTGCCGATCGCGAGTAAATTTCCCATACGTTGGATTAAAAAAAACCGGGGCTTTTTTTCCGGACCGGAATCAAATCGCAAAAGGCCAGGCGGCCCAGGTTGGTCAGGAGGGCCGCCGCGGTGGAGAAGCGGCCGACCACCGCCGCGGGTTCGCCCTTCAGGACGCGGATCATCTCCCCGGTCACCAGCGACCAGGCCTTGTGACTGTGGAACAGGCTGAAATGGATTTTATCGACGCCGCAAAATTCCTTCATATCCGGGAGAAGATGGATACGCCCGCCCGCCGCATCGCGCAAAAACCCGTTGATCTCCCGAACCGCGGCGGCGGCCTGCAAACGCCCGACCGGGCTGTGGGGGAAAAACAGGCCCCGCAGCAGGTCAAACTGAAATTCCGTCACGCCGGTTTCCAGGTCCACCGGAATACGGGTCACGAACACGTCCGCTTCCAGGGCCCGGAAGTCCCGGAGAAGGGTTTCCAGGCAGGCGATGATTTCCCCCACGGGCACATTGTACATAATATCGTTTCCGATATCAGTCACCAACGCGATTTTGCGGGCTGCCTTGCGGGCCGGGTCCTTGGCGGCGGCAAGAATACCGCAGGACCCGATGGGAGGATAAGTGATATTGAAGATGCCGCCCCGGGCCTTGTAGGCCCGGCCGGGACCCATGGCGCTTAAAAATTCAACAGGACGGGGACGCAGGCAACGGGTCAGGCAGTGCACCACGGCATCGTAGGCGCGGGCGAGGTTGCTGGCTCCCAGCAGAATGAAAAGTGCCGGCGGCGGTAACGAAGTGACAGGCCCCCGGGAGGGAGGAGATGCCGTGAGCATTCCCGTCCGTCAAGGAAGGGACCGGTATTCCAGGGGAACCCCGGCCCGTGAGGCACGAAGATTGAGCTGCCGGTGCAGGTCCTCGTAAAATGCGACCATTTTTTCCATGTTCCCTGCCTTGGGATGCTGGACGGATTCCAGCTTTTTCGCCTCTTTCTGGAATTCCCGGATCTTGTTCGCGTAGTTGAGGAACCGGGCTTTCCACCAGACCGCGGGTTTTCCCTCCCAGGTTTGGCCTCCGGGTTCAGTGAGGGGCTTGAGAATCATGCGCGAATGGGTCTGGTCCATCTCCACCTTGAAATCGCTCAAAAAGCTCATGCCGAGCAATCCGTCCAGTTCGCCCAGTTGGGTATTGATCCCCGCCTCGACCATTTGGCCCTTGGCGTCGCCGACCCGGAGGGTGTCCAGAGCGAGGATCGGCATCCACACCATGCCTCCCGCGGTGGTGAAGGGAATCTCCGGCGAGCCGTACCCGGCCCGGTGGCCCAGCTTTCTGGCGAGCTTGTCCGAAAGGATGACAAGGGAAGCGCCGGTATCCACCATGAGGCGCGCTTTCACCGAGTTGTTGAGGAGGGTCTCTACCATGAAATTACCTCCGGCGGTTGGAATCAGGGGAATGGTGTATTCTTGGCCGGCCCCCCGCCCGGAAGACCTACCTTCCCGTGGCGATGTTGCCAGGGGGGAGGATGCCGGAGGGGTAAAGGTGGGCCGGGGCGCGGACCGATACGTTTTCATTCCTTTTTCCTGGCTCCGGTACTTCTGGGGAATGCTGTGCAGGTTGTCGGTGAAATGAATATTTCCCTGATCGTCTTTCCAGGAATAGACCCCCGCCCCGCCGGATGAGGGGAAAAAACTCCACAGGAGCACAACCCCCGCCGCGGCAAGGAGCAAGGAACGCCGGAAATAACTCTTATTCGAATAAGATGGGTTTGACATACACCTCACGTGGTTTGATGCCATCGGAAGGCCCGACCACCCCTTCTTTCTCCATGGTTTCTATGATTCGGGCGGCCCGGTTGTATCCGATGCGCAGTCTCCTTTGAATGTAGGAAATGGAAGCCTGGCGGTCCTTGGCGACCAGGGCCAGGGCTTCATCGTATTTTTCATCGAATTCCTCTTCCTGTTGGCCGGAGGTGTCTTCCACCGACGCCTGGAAAATGTCCTCTTGATAATCCGGCTGCTTTTGCCGTTTGATGAAATTGACGATCCGGTGAATTTCGGCGTCGCTGACCATGGCACCGTGGATTCTCAGGAGCCTGGAAGTTCCAGGCGGAAGAAACAGCATGTCCCCCTTGCCCAGAAGTTTGTCGGCCCCCATGGTATCGAGGATGGTGCGGGAATCGACCCGGGAAGTGACCTTGTAAGAGATGCGCGCGGGAAAGTTGGCCTTGATGATTCCGGTCAGGACATCCACCGACGGCCTCTGCGTCGCGACAATCAGGTGAATTCCGGCGGCCCGGGCCATTTGCGCGAGGCGGGTGAGGGACTCCTCCACGCCCTTGGACGCGACCATCATCAGGTCGGCCAGCTCGTCGATGAGAATCACGATGTAGGGCAGTTTGGCGGGGGGTTCCCCGCCCTCTCCGGTTTCCTCTTCCCCTGTTTCTGGGTCTCTTTCCAGTTTGCGCCGGTGAGCCCTTTTATTCTTTTTATTTTCCCGTTCATATTCCGCCAGCAATTTTTCCTGGAGCTGGTTGAAGCCGGAGATGTTGCGGACCCCGGCCTCCGCCATCATCTTGTAGCGCGACTCCATTTCGGCGACCGCCCATTGGAGAGCGGCGGCGGCTTTTTTCGGATTGGTCACGACAGGGGAAATCAGGTGCGGGAGGCCGTCGTAAATCGAAAGTTCCAGCATTTTGGGGTCCACCAGAATCATCTTCACCTCATCCGGCGAAGCGTTCAAGAGGATGCTGCAAATCATGGCGTTCAACCCGACGCTTTTTCCGGAACCGGTCGACCCGGCTATCAGAAGATGTGGAATGCTGGTCAAGTCCTGCACCACGGGCTGGCCGATGTGGTCCTTGCCGATGGCCAGGGGCAGTTTGAAATCCGTTTCAATAAAATGGCTGGAAGATAGGATCTCCTTGAAGTAAACCGTATCCTTCAGGGAATTGGGAATTTCAATCCCCACCACCGGTTTACCGGGAACCGGTGCCAGAATCCGCAGGCTCGTGGCGCGCATGGCAAGCGCCAAGTCATCCGTTAAAGACACGATGCGGCTGACCTTGACTCCCGGCGCGGGTTCGAACTCAAACAGAGTGATGACCGGTCCGGGCAATACTTGCACCACCCGGCCCAGAATTCCGAAATCGGCCAGTTTCTGTTCCAGGGTGGCGCTGTGGGCGAGAATCTCTTCCCGGATTTCGTCCGAATGTTCTTTCGCGGGGGGATCCTCCAGGAGCGAAGGCGGAGGAATCTGGTAATCACCGGTTTGCACCGGATCGGGCAATTCTTCTTCGATAAAAAATTCTTCCTCTCCAATGTCCACCTTTTTCCGCGAACGTTTATTCACGGAAGCCGCCGCTTTCGGGGGTGACAACATCGGAGTCAGGATGATGGGTTCCTGGGAATAGAATTCTTCTTCCCGTTTTTCCTTTCGGGCGGTTTTCCATTGTTCCACCCATTGCGCCCCCCAGTCCTTCATTCCGGTCACACCCTGTGTGAAGCTATGGAACCCCTTTTGTGCCCCTTCCCGAATCCGGTCGATCAGGGTATTGACGGAGACGCGGGTCATGGCCAGCAGGGAGCTGAAGATGAAGGTGGCGAGAATCAACGTGGCGCCTACCCGGTTCAACCACAGCACCAGAAAGGAGGCCAGCCAGGTTCCCGCCATGCCGCCGGTGGGAACGGATGGGCCAAAATAGGGATCGGTCTCCAGCTGGGCCGCGATCAGGGCGCAGAGACTGAACAGGAATACGATTCCGGAACTCACTACCAGGGGCCAGGCGTGAAATTGTTTTCCCCGGATAAGAGCCCAGCCCAGAATCAGTGTGATGATGGGAAAGAAAAAGGAGCCCGTTCCAAACATCTGGACCAGGATGTCCGAGAGATAGGCGCCCACCATGCCTCCCAGGTTGACCACCTCCCTCTTACCGGCAACGGCGTTGATGAAAGACGGGTCGTGGGACGAATAGGTCGCCAGCGCGAGTGACGCGAACAAAGAAAAAGCGATGGTCAGGATCCCTGCAACATCCCGGAGCACGCCGGGCCGGTTCGGTTCATTCATGGGGGATGGTGTTGAAGCTTTTTGAGGTTATCAAACGCCGGGTGGTGTCCTGGAGAATGGTTTCCCGGGTCCAGTTCACGTCGTCCGGTTCGGGGTAATCGAGATTGAAGTGCAGGCCGCGGCTTTCTTTTCTTTCCATGGCACCCTGGATGATCAATTCGGCGGTGACGGCGATGTTCCTCAACTCCAGCGTGTCCTTGGTGATGTTGAAATTCCAGTAATATTCCTGGATTTCCTCCAGCAAAAGCCGGATGCGGCGTTGGGCGCGGCGCAGGCGTTTGTCGGAACGGACGATGCCCACGTAGTTCCACATGAGCCTTCGAATCTCATCCCAGTTGTGCGAGACCACCACCGATTCATCACTGTCGGCGGCGTTGCCGCTGTCCCATTCGGGAATGCTGTGTTTGAGGGATTCGAGGCGGCCGGGGCATTGGAACGCGGCAACAGCCCGGGCCACCCCGCGATGCGAAAAGACCAGCCCCTCGAGCAGGGAGTTCGAGGCCAGGCGATTGGCGCCGTGCAGCCCGGAATAGCACACCTCGCCGGCGGCCAGCAGACGGGAGATGTTGGTCCGGCCGTTTGCGTCGACCATCACCCCGCCGCACATGTAATGCGCCGCGGGAACGATGGGGATGGGTTCCCTGGCCATGTCGAATCCGAAATCGAGGCAAGTCTTGTAAATGTTCGGAAACCGTTCCCGGCTCCGGTACCCTTCGATATGCGTGACGTCGAGATAAACGCAATCGTCCCCGCTTTGTTTCATTTCGAAATCGATCGCCCGCGCCACGATATCCCGGGGCGCCAGGCACTTCATGGGATGATATTTCTCCATGAAGGTTTGGCCGTTTTTCAGACGCAGAATCCCCCCTTCCCCACGGACCGTCTCGGAGATGAGAAACGATTTGGCGTCGGGATGATACAGGCAGGTGGGATGGAACTGGAAGAATTCCATGTTCGCTATTTTCGCGCCGGCCCGGTAAGCGACGGCGATTCCGTCGCCGGTGGCGGTATCCGGATTCGAGGTATAGAGGTAGACCTTTCCCGCGCCGCCGGTAGCGAGCAGGGTGACCTTTCCCAAAAAGGTTTTGACCCGGCCCTCAAGGGTGTTCAAAACATATAACCCGAACGCCTCGTCATGCGGGCCGCCGGGCGGTACCGAGGGATCGAGCCGGGCAAGCGTGATCAGGTCGATGGCCATGTGATGCGGAAAGATTTCTATGTTGTCCCGCCGCAGGACCGCGTCGATCAAGGTCCGTTCGATTTCCCATCCGGTGAGGTCGTTGGCATGGAGAATCCGGTGTTTGGAATGACCCCCTTCGCGGCTCAGGTGGTAATCCTTCCCCTGGATGCGGTCGAACTTCGCGCCCAGGCTGATCAGTTCCCGCACGCGCGACGGTCCCTCCCTGCAGACGATGCGGACGATGTCTTCCCGGCAGAGTCCCTTCCCGGTTTCCATCGTGTCCTGCACATGCAGGTCGCAGGAATCGTCATCGGCCATGACCGAGGCGATACCGCCCTGGGCATATTTCGTGGCAGACTCTTCCAGCTCGTCCTTGGTGATGATACCGACCGACCCGTATTCGGAAACCTTGAGGGCAAAGGTCAGCCCGGCGATCCCACTGCCTATGACTAGAAAATCCTTTTGAATCCTCATCCTTGGGATTATAGACCTTTGACCCTTTTAAATCAACAGGATGCTCATAGGTTGCCTCTCGCCCCGCCACCGGGGAGGGAAAAGGCCGGAGCGTCATCGCCCACCCGGCTTGGTCCGCCCCTTAACGCAGGTCCGGCTACCCGCCGAGGTCCCCGGCCGCAACCTTGAGGTGTTTGTTGTTTTCCATGTCGAACCACATGGCGAAGAGAAGAAACTGCAGACCGGAAATGACCAGGAACGCCGAGAACAATGCGCTGGTTACGGAAACGGGGCCGGAAAAGATGCGATACAAAAACAGGTAAGTTCCCATCACAAACCCCGGCGGGAAGGCGGCCATCCCCAGGGCATAGAAGAAGATGAGCGGATGAAAGTCACGGATCACGTATTTCTGCACCAGGCGTTTGAAAAAGCAATGGACGAGCAACCCGGAGATGCTGGTGATGACGCGGGAAACCCGGATGCCGGAAACTTCGCCGATATTGTAGACCGGCCGGATGGAGACGTCGCACACTCTTTGTTCGGCGATATTGAGTTTGACGAGCAGGTCGTTGGGCATTCCGTAGCGAGGGTAGATGCCGTCGAGGTCGATGGACATTAGCGCCTCCCGGGAAATAGCTGTGAAGCCGCATTGGGAGTCGGCGATGTGCCAGTAGCCGCTGGCGATCTTGGTCAACAGGGAGAGGACGGCGTTTCCGATATACCGGTAGCGGGGGATGATGTTCCAGGCCTGTCCCCGAAACAGCCGGTTGCCCTTGGAATAGTCCGCCCTCCCCTCGGCCACGGGGGCGAGGACCTTTTCTAGGTCCACCGGGTCCATCTGCGCGTCCCCGGCCATCACGGCGGCGATATCGCAGCCCAGTTTCAGGCTTTTTTTGTAGCCGGAAGCAATGGCGGCGCCAACGCCCCGGTTCATCTCATGCCGAATCAGGCTCACCCGCGGGTCCTCCTTGATATGACGCTGGACCTTTTCCACGGTGGTATCGGTACTGGCATCGTCTACCACGATCACCCGGTCCACCCAATCAGGCATGGTATGCAAAACCCTGAGGATCAGCTTTTCCTCATTGTGCGCGGGAACCACTACCGCTATGGTTTTATTTTTGAACATTTCGCTTTCAACTCCTGGTGAGGTTTCGCGGATTTCGGAGGGTCCGGGAAGCCGCCTCGAAATTTTTTTGTTGCTGTTGCCATTGCCGCCGGATCATTGTCAATTGTCTCAGGTTGCGGACCTTTTGCCGTGCCAATTGAATCTCTTTCGCCGCCTTTCCACGCTGGCCGCCTTCCTGCCAGGTGAGGCCCATTTCCAGGTGGGGCCGGAAGGCGCGGGGTCTGAGGCGGCCGGCCTGGTCCAGGGCCTGGATCGCTTTGTCCCATCGTCCCTCCGCACGGAGGAGCAGTCCTTCGGCGAGCCGGGTCTGATAAATTTCAGGATACGTCTTGCGGAGAATCTCCCATTGCGCGTGCGCTGCCCGGGTTTTTCCGTCGAGGATGAGGTTGTCGATCATTTGGAACCGCCAGTCCGCTCCCCTTTGTCCCAGGAACTCATACATCAATTTGAGGGCGGCCCGTTCATCGGCGTATCTTTGTTTGTCGTGGTAATACATGGCGAAGGAAGGAATATAAAACGCGACTTTATTGATCCATTCCGTCTTCTCGATTCCGGGTTTTTTCAGTTCATCGGTCAGGAGTTCCCTGAACTCCGCGAAGGCCGGGTCGGTTCCGTCTGTCACGGATGTCTCCACGGGTTTGGCGTTGTACCGGAGCAGGATATTTCGATACGGTTCCAGATCCTGGGCCAACGGGAGTTGTTCCCAAAGAGTCAGGTTCTGTTCGACCAGAATGGGCCGGTGAGTCCCGTTTTGCCGGATCAGTTCGCGGACATAATCCAGAGTTTGTTCACGGGAATTGAAATCGTGCCGTGAGGGATCCGGGAGAACCAGGCCGGGATAGCGCCTGGGGGTGAGAAGGGACGGCGGGTCCTTTTCCAGCAGGTCCCAGGCCTTGATGCCGGTGACGTCGTCGCGGAGCCGCAGGACGTCCTGCAAATAATAAAAATTAAACCACGACATGCCGGTGATGAAAATGCTTCTGTCCTCCAGGGACAGGGAAACCCGTTTCAACAACGTTTCACCGAAATACAGTCCGGACCGGTCCACTTTCTGAAAGTTGGCGATCCCCAT
Organism: Nitrospinaceae bacterium; assembly: GCA_046754465.1. Classification (GTDB taxonomy): domain Bacteria; phylum Nitrospinota; class Nitrospinia; order Nitrospinales; family VA-1; genus JBHHVU01. The sequence continues at coordinate 13,886 of JBHHVU010000037.1, forward strand.
CCAGGGAATGAACGCGGCGATTCCCCAAGCCATCCCCCGCCTCCATGGGGCCGGAGAAGGAGTGGGAAAAAGTGGAGGAGGGTCTTTTTGCGTGGAGAGGTTTTTTCCCGGTTTCCCCTTTCCCCAGGCGAAGGTCCACGATTGGAACAGGAGATGATACACCGCGGCAGAGGTAAAAAGACACGCGACGATGTAGGAGGGGAAAAAGCTCTCTCTCCTCCAATCCACGAAAAAGGTTGCATTGACCGCTACGATGATGACAAAGAAGAAAAACAGGGCGGGGCTTTTTCTCAGGCACAGTAAACCCCCGGCGAGAAATCCCAGAACGGCCGCCTTGGACAAATGGGCATTGAGATCCGTCATCAGGTTCGAAACGATGTTTCCCATTTTTTGGAACCCCTGCACCGCAACATTCCAAAGCGAGGAGGCCGCGCCCCCGGCTTGAGAAAGGAGGGAATCCCCGAGATAAGAAAAATGCGTGGCCGCGTCCTTGCGGTCGGTGACTTGATAAAAAAATCCATTCAGAGTTTCCGGATTTCCCCAGTCCATGGAAGGTTCCGCCAGGGAACGGATGGGAAGATAGGTGTACACTGATAGGCCGATGAAAAAAAAGATGACGGTGGCGAAAAGATGACGCATGGTATTCCCGCGATTCCAACTGAAGAACAATACCAGGATCGCGGGCAGCAAAAAGGCCATGGTGCCATGGTTTCCCGCGCTCAATCCATACACCAGGGCGCCGCAGTAAAGGAACCGCGCATCCTGTTTTTCCCTCCATGTCAGAAGCAGTAAAATGATAGCGGCGATGAAGAACGCGTGCAGGGAATAAACTTCCGCTACCAGGGCATGCATCCAGAAAGGGGCGGCGAAAGCCAGTAATCCCGCGCCCAGGCACGCGGGCGCGATGAACCGCGAGGGATCTTCATCGGGATACAATGAGGCCAGGAATCGAATCGCGGTCCAATAAAGAACGGCCAGGGCCAGGCAGGCGAATGCCGCGGAAAAAAGATTGACCTTGAGGGCAATCGATCCCAAGGGAAACAGGGTGAACGCTTTGCCGAGAAGATTGTAAGTGGGAAACCCCGCGGGGTGACTGATTCCCAGAGTGAAGGCGCTGTCCACGAACTCGGGGGAATCTCTATGATTGATGGTGGGTGAAACGGTGAAGAGGTAGAATAACCAGGGAAGACTGATTAAAAAAAAACTGCGATTCGGTTTTGAAGGGAGAATTTCATCAACCTGAATTCGTTACCAGAGAAAGGAAATCCCGGTTTCCATCCCCCCAGCGGGAGAGATGGAAACCGGGTATAATGCCGCCTCTGCAAGCGAGGTTTTCCGGATTAACTGATGTTACCCGCCGAATCAATCGTAAAGGTGCCACTACCGCTTGCGTGTGTGCCTGTTGCGGTGAAACCCGACTCGGTCGCGGTGGTGATGGCGACCGTCACGTTGGAAGACTGAATGAATCCGTAGGAAGCCTGCTTCGCCGTGGCCAGTGCGCAGTTGCTGGTGCTCGTATTATCGCCCCAATACGCCTTGCAGGACAGATAAAGGTTGTGCAGGTTGGCTTTGGCATCCGAATCGTAAGCCCGTGTTTTATACTGGCTGAACTGAGGGATGGCGATGGCGGCCAGAATTCCGATGATCGCGATGACGATCAACAACTCGATCAGGGTAAAACCCTTTTCATTTTTTTCGGTCAGCATTTTGAAAACCATTCTGAATTCTCCTCTTGCTTGGTTGGACAACCCGGTTAAAACGTTTATGGCAAAAACGCGCCAGAAGTCACTTGTTTTTTCCTTTAGGTTGTGCAAACCCAGTGCCAAAAAAAACGAAAAAAATTTAATTTTTGAAACACTTATAAAACCAGCAGTTATTTGACGGACGGAAGTTTATTCTGAACCCCCGGAAGTTAATGGACATTTAAAACGACAAATTTTGTCATTCGGGCAGTATAAATTAATAAATTTTGGCTCCGGGACCGGGAGCCGTTGGATAATGGATTGAGGGAGGTTGGATGACAGGTCAGGCAAAATGCCGGGTGGGGATTCTTGGAGGAACGTTTGACCCGGTCCACAATGGACATCTCGGGTTGGCGGCGGGCGTGCGCAACCAGTTTCACCTGGACCGCATACTTTTTATTCCCGCCCGTCAGTCGCCCCACAAGCAAGGCCAACCGCTGACATCGTCCTTTCACCGGCTGGAGATGCTCCGGCGGGCGGTTTCCCCCTTTCCGGGTTTTCAGGTGAGCGACATCGAACTGAAAAGGGAAGGAGTGTCTTATACCATCGACACCCTGGATACCCTGGGGGCGGAACATCCGCGATGGGAATTTTATTTGATCATGGGCGCCGATGTTTTTGAAGGGCTTTCCACCTGGAAAGACACGGCCCGGCTTTTGGCGATGAGTCATATCATTGTGGCGGCCCGGCCGGGGTATACCTTGAACTGCATGGAGAAAACCCTGAAGAGCCTGTCCAGCGGTGCGCCGGTTCTTTATTCCCCGGAAAAACGGGAGGACGGAACCACCGTATTTCACCAGGGTGAAACCGGGACCACCTTAAGCTTTTTCAACCTGGAACCGTTGAATATATCGGCCAGTGACATTCGTGACCGGATACGCAAAAAAAGGGAAATCAAAAATATGTTGCCACCCGAAGTTGAAAATTATATCATGAAAAATCAACTTTACCGAGTGGAGTCCTGACCTTGAAATGGGTTGAATGAAAGAACCTGTAAATGAACTGCAGCGGATGGTGGTCGATGCCGCGGCGGAAAAAAAAGCTTTCGACATCCTCATTTTGGATTTGCGTAACCGGTCGGACTTGACGGACTATTTCGTGATCTGCAGCGGCAATTCCAAGGCGCAGGTCCAAGCCATCGTTGATTCCATCCTGGGAAAAATCTACCACACCCCGCACAAATATTTAGCGGTTGAAGGCTATTCATCGGGCAACTGGGTGATTCTGGATTTGGGGGATATGATGGTACACGTTTTCCAAAAAGAAGCGCGCCTTCATTATAATCTCGAGCGATTGTGGGGGGATGTTCCCGTTATAAACGCCGTGGGCCAATGAATCTTCTTATCAGGAGTTACTCTTCGCATGGATCCCAAGAAATTACCCCGGTATCAAACCAAACTTCAGGAAATCCGAACCAACCTGGTGGGCGACGTGGCAAAGAACCTGAAATCCACCCAGCAGGATTCCCCGGAACCCATAGCGGATATTACCGATGAGGCAGCCAAGGCCTATTCCCGCCAACTGATGCTGGACCTGGGAGAACAGGACTGGCAAAAATTGAAACAGGTGGAAGAGGCTCTTGAAAAAATCAACCAGGGCGATTACGGGGTCTGCTCGATTTGCGAAGAGCCCATTCCCGAAGCCCGGCTGGAGGTGGTCCCCTTCGCCCAGCATTGTGTCGAGTGTTTGAGCAAGATCGAGGAAAATAAAGAAAATCCCAATTCCGGATTCGATAACCTGGCCCCGGCCCCCTGGAAGGATAGGGAGCCCGGTGACCGGGAGTTATAGGATGCATCCATGGATGGGCGGTGGAGAAATCCTCCCGGGAGCCCGCCGGGGTCCCGTCAGGGATGCCGCCTACGTCGCGGCGGGCGGCGTTGCCGCCGGATTCCCGGGAAGGGGACCGATTTCCCCGGCCCGTTCCGGTTTCGGCCCTGATACTCGGGGAAGGAGAAATTCCCCGTCCCCTTTGAACATTTGAAACAGGAAAATAGTGTCTCTCAAGAACATCCTTCTCCTTCTCATATTTTCCCTTCTCGCGATTTACCTCGCCTTTCTGAATCCACATAAGGTCGAAGTTTACTTGACGCAAAGTTATTCCCTGCACATGCCGATGGTCCTCCTGCTTTTGGGATTCATTCTGATTGGCGTGCTGGTTACGGTTTTTCTTAATTGGAGCCTGCAGTTGAGGTCGTCACTTGGGCGAATGAAGGCCTCCCTCAGGAGACGCCGGAACGAAAAAAGGGACCGGCAGTGCCAGAAAAATTTCGAGAAGGGGGAAAGCGCGTTTGCCGGCGGCAACCTGGGAAGAGCCCGGGCCGTTTTTGAAAGAATTCTTGAGGAGTACCCGCGTCACGCCGGCGCCTTGGACTATATGGGCCAAATCGCGGTGCTGGAAGGGAATCCGGACCGGGCGGTGGAACTGTTTCTGAAAGCTTCACAGGCGTCGCCGGGAACCTTGAAGGTTCTCTACGGATTGGCGTCGGCGTACGCCGACGCGGGAAAGCCGGATAAAGAAGTTGAGGTCCTGGAAAGAATTCTCCGTGCAGAGCCCAACGCCGTCCGGGCGCTCTCCCGCATTCGTGATGCTTACTCCCAAAAAAAAGATTGGAAGAATGCCTGCGCCATCCAAAAACGCCTCTTGCCCTTGATCCAGGACAAAGAGGAAAAGCAAAAGGAACAGGAGCGGTTCGCTCAACTCATTTACTGCCATGGAATGAACTACTGGGAAAGGGGGAGCGTGGATTCCGCCATATCCGAATTCAAGAAAGCCCTCCGCATCGACCCAAAATGCCTGCCCGCCCACATCACCCTGGGAGACGCCTATCTCAAATCCGGAAACAAAAAGGCCGCGCTGAAAACCTGGCAGTCAGGTTTCGGGATCACCCATTCCCCTCTGTGTCTTCTGCGAATCCAGAAATTTCACCAGGATTCCGGTGATTTAACGGACGCAGTCAAAATTTACCAGAAGGCCATCGGCTCGACCGAAAATTCTGAAAAGGATGTGCTGGTTTTGTTGCTGGGAGCACTTTACCTGGACCGGTCGGATGCGGATGAGGCCATCCGGATGCTTGAAAACGCCCTGCCCGAAAAATCCGTTCCCCATTGGTTGTTGCTCGCCAATGCCTACCGGTTGAAGCACGACACCGGCCAGATGGAAAAGGCTTCCGAGTCGGCTTACAGGCGCATGCGTGAATCCATCATTGAATTCACCTGCGGCGCGTGTAAAAAATCCTTCGGGGAATGGCAGGGGTTTTGTCCCGAATGCCGGTCCTGGAACAGCCTGGTTCCGGGAATTCAACCCACCGTCCATTAACGGGAATTTGCAACCGCCCGCCACCCGACATCCCGTCCTATTTGTTGATCAGTTGGAGGTCGAGGATTTTGCTGTTTTTCCTGAAGAGCCGGGCGGAAACCAAAGCCTCCTTTTCCAGGATAAAGAACATGCCCTGGTCGGGGTAACGTGCCACTTGGGCGTGCAGGGACTTGGGCATTCCGTATTTTGCGATCAGGTCATTGAATTTGGTTCCGATTTTAATGCCCGCGGAAAAGGTTCCCTTGAAAGAGGGAAGCACCTCGATTTCCTCCACCACTTTTTTCTTGTTCATGAAATGAATCACGACCCCGTTCGCGGGATACTCCATGGCAACGCTGTCGGTCCGTGGCTCCGTTCCGCGGCGGAGCACGAATGTTTTAGGGATGCCCAATAAGGCGAATACTTCCTTCAGGGGCATGCCGGTTTTCAGGTTTTTGCCGATCACCAGGCCGACCTTGTCACCGGCGAGGGAGGGAGTTGCCAGGAATAAGAAAATTAAAACGATTGTCAACGCTCTTGCCACTTTCACAGGTTTCTCCTTATCCACAAAATTTTTTCGGAAATCCGGCGGGGCCGGTCCCATGGCCCTCATAACCTATTGTTTTATTTTGCTTAATTTTTCAACATCCGTCAATGATTATAACCCCGAATGGCTCCGGGGCTAAATCTTTTTGCCCAAAGTCTTATAAAATCCCGCCTTACAATTCGTCCTGAAAGAGGTTTCTCTTTCCTTTTCCCCGCTAATCGAGAGGGAATTTCAAATGTCGTCTTCGATCCCGTTTCATGCGGGTTTTATCTTTTTGGAATTTTCTCCATTGGGCGGCGTCCTCTTTCCGGGGGATACTGGAATCCTCCCCTTCCCCCTCCCGGGCGTCCGCCGCCGCGGGAATTTTCTTGGCGGGTTTATGAGCCCTTTTAGGCATGTACCTTTTTCTCTCCTCCGATTCCTTTTGGGTCAATCCGAGTTCCATGCCGTACAGGTCCTTGAGACCCTTGGGGGCGCGCCGCATAAACAGAGCTTCCCCCCGCGCCTTGATTTCCCTGGCGTTGACGAGGCCGGATTTCCAGGCTTCGGGGATGGCCGCGAAACCATGAATCGCACCGGCCCAGGCCCCCGCCAGGGCTCCCAGTTTATGGGCTTCCTTTCCCATATTGAGGGCACGGGTCAAGGTGCCTTGAAAATCCGTTCCTTCCTGCAATACCAGGACCAGGGCCAGGGGAAGCAGGGTCAGGACATGGCCCTGGGCGGGAGAAGATATAGGGAGGTGGAGAAGTTCGGAGGCGTTTTGGCAAATCCAGGGAACCAACTGTTCCCGCTCCATGTGAAACCGGTCAGCCAGAACCTGAAGGGTTCGGGGCAGGGCCGCGCGGATTTTATCATCGAATGCCTCCCAGACCTCCGGAAACCGGTCGCTGTAAATCGCTTGTGTTTCCTTATAACATTCCCCGGCGGCGGCCTCCAACAAGGTTGCCGCCTGCTCATTCGGCGCCGCGCCTCCATCCCCTGGAGGCTCCATGGCAAGAAACCGCGTGACAAGGTAAGCCGACAGAACACCGGCGAAAACTTCCATCGGGTTCCGGCTCATCAGGAGGATGCTTTCAAGGCATTGTTCCAGCATGGCGGGAGACGATTTCCGGTGAAACAGAGCGATGGGAATCGTCATGACCGCGTAACCGCAACCGGCGGTATTTTGTTCCGCGGGAAAAGGAAGCGGCTCATCGGAATACCATTCGAGGGATTTCCGGAAAGCCCCTTCGGGGTTCCTGAAAACGCCGAGGTAATTTTCGGGACCGTTGGAAGACAGGCGCTGAAACAACTCGGACAGGTTTTCCGCGCGCACTTTCCTGCTTTTCAGGAGGCAGTCGCAGACCGCCAGGGCCATCTGGGTTTGCGCGCCATACAACCCTTGCATACGATAATGCTTGATCCCCTTGCCGAGGAAGGGCCCGACCTCCTTGAATCCGTCCATCTCGCGAAAAAGTTGATGGATGGTTTCTGGTTTCAGCCCTTTCACGGCCAGGCCCATGGCCTCGCCGACCGCCATGCCAACCCAGCTTCCTATCACCTTGTCCTTTAGGAATTCCATTTCGGGGGCACCGGATAAAAGGGGTTTCAGTCGAGAGGGATCAGTTTCGTGGGCTGGTCTTGACGGGCGAGAATCAATTGCGCGCGGCTTTCCCCCAACGCCTGGCGGGCGGTGATGTCCGCGATATCCGGATGGTTGTTGGTTTCGCTCAAGTGCATGAGCACGACCAGCCTCAGGCGGGAGTGCGCCACCGCGGCCAACAGGTCCCCGCAGGCCTCATTGGATAAATGGCCGAGTTCACTTTTGATCCGCTGCTTCAACGGCCAGGGGTAGGGACCGGCCTCCAGCATTTGGATATCGTGGTTCGCTTCCAGGAGAAGCGCGTCGGACTTGGCGAGCTTTTCCTTGACGCGGGGGGTGACGCATCCCAGGTCGGTCACGTGTCCCAGTTTTATGGGGCCGTGGCGGATGACAAAAGCGACCGATTCCTCGGCGTCGTGGGGAGTGGAGTAGGGTTCCAGAACAAGGCCGCCGAGGGTTACCGGCTCCTCCGCGCGAATGGGGGTCCAAGCGGGAATGCGGCCGGCGGCGTGCCGGATCCTTTTATAAGTACCCTCGGTGGAAAACAGCGGGAGGTTGTGTTTTCGAACGAGCGGCCCGACGCCTCGAACATGATCGGAATGTTCGTGGGTGAGGAAAACGGCATCCAGGTCTCCCGGTTGGCGGCCGATGCTGGCGAGGCGGGCGGTCAGATGTTTCGCGCTCAACCCCGCGTCCAATAAAATCTTTGTTCCATTGGCTTCCACATACAGGGAATTGCCCTTACTGCCGCTGGATAAAACGGAAAACTGCAACGGATACCGCCTTTCTGTTTAGCCCGCATAATGCATGGGCAAAGGAAAAGAAAATCCCCATGAAATGCCCTTATCCTAACCTGTCGCCCCGTGGTGCTCCCCACGGGGGAGAAGGAACATTTTGTCTGACTCTCCCACATGGGGCTGGGGGAGGAGCGGGATGAGGGTTTCAAAGGGATTTTACGATCCAGTTATAATTCGCTTCATGCAATATCCGGATCAGGAGACCCGAGGTTTGGGTACAATTATTATTTCATCGGTAAAAAACCGTTTTTCGCACTGAGCGGGGTCCTTCTTGACCAACGATTTTCTGAAAGCCTCGTCGATTCGCAGCCAGCGTTCGGCCAGGTTATCGGGAACGCCGCATTCGCGAATGCTCTCCCGCAGGAGGCTATGTCTCAAATTGAAAAGTTCGTTGTCGATGAACAGGTGTCTATGCGCGTTTTCGGGCAGTGCCCCGGAATATATTTTTCCACCGCCCATGTTAGAAGTCATAAAATCGGTTTGCTGGTTTTCTATGGTTTTTTGATCGACTCCGGAAAAGAACCCCTTGAGCCAGGGATGATCATAAACCTTGTCATAAAACAGTTTGTGCGCCCGTTCCAGGGTGGGGCGTCCGCCGATAAGTTCGAACAAGGTTTTCTCTTCCATAAGAAAGGGCGTTTTCCCGGTGATTCAGTACGGGTCTTCGGTTCCGTGGACCAGTGCCAGGGCATCCATGAGGTATTCGTCGCTGACCTCGACGAATTTCGCGGCCAGGAGGTACCTGAAAGGGGACCCGTTCTGTAAGGTGCCGCAACGGAGGACCTCCGCTCTCAAGCGGCTATTCCTTATTTTCCGGGCTCCCTGAATATCGATGGAGATTTCGGAGCCGACGGAAAGACTCCGCCCCAGCCGGAATGAAAGGCCGTGAACGGTCAGATCGACGATCTCTCCGGGAAAACGTTTCTGACCGTCTTTAACACAAATGTCAATGGGCACCGCCTTGCGTGGAAAAAGTCTTCTTTCCCTTGACTGTTCCATAGTTTCTCCGGGGGTGAAAAATCGTGTCCGCGGGAGCGGTTATTAATCCTCAATTTGGGCTTTTTGCAGGGTACCGCTATAGTCGACGTACACCGACTTCCATTCCGTGAAGATTTCCAGTGCGGCCATTCCCGCTTCCCGATGACCGTTTCCCGTCCCCTTGACTCCGCCGAAGGGGAGCTGTATTTCCGCGCCGATGGTGGATGAATTGATATAGGTGATCCCCGTCTCCAGGGTTTCGAGCGCCTGAAAGGCCCGGTTGACATCCTGAGTGTATATCGCCGAGGACAGCCCGTACCGGGAATCGTTGATGATCTGGACTCCATGGTTCAAATTCCTGCACGGGATGATGGCCAAAACGGGGCCGAAGATTTCTTCCTGGGCGATTCGCATTTTTGGGGATACGTCGGCGAAGAGTGTGGGTTTGTAAAAGTGCCCGTACCGGCAGGAGGGGGTTTTATGGTAGTCCCCTCCTGTGAGCAGGCGGGCCCCTTCCTCCACGCCGATCTTGCAATAGGTGTGGACTTTTTTACGCTGGGTTTCATTGATCAGGGGGCCCACGTCGGTTTTTTTATTCAATCCGTCTCCCAATCGCAGTTGCCTGGTTCGATTGACGAGCAGGTTAGTGAATTTTTTCAGGACTTTTTTATGGACGATCACCCGGCTGCATGCGGTGCAGCGCTGCCCAGTGGTTCCGAAAGCTCCCCAGATGACGCCTTCGACGGCCAGGTTCAGTTTGGCATCGTCCATGACCAGGATGGCGTTCTTTCCCCCCATTTCGAGGGAATATTGCTTCATTTGCCGGGCGCAATGGGAGGCGATCAGGCTGCCGGTGTCGGTGGAGCCGGTGAAGGAGACGAGGTTGACCTTGGCGTGGTCGACCAGGGGAATTCCCGTTCTGGTTCCGGACCCGGTCACGAAATTCAACACTCCCGGAGGAAGCCCCGCCTCCTCGAACAACCGGACGAAGTTGTATGCCGAAAGGGGCGTATCGCTGGCGGGTTTGATGACGACGGTGTTTCCCGCGACCAGGGCGGGAATCAGTTTCCATGAAGGAATCGCGATGGGAAAGTTCCAGGGCGTGATGGCCGCCACGATCCCGATGGGCATTCGGACGGACATGCAGAACTTGTTGTTCAGTTCCGAAGGCATGGTTTCACCCAGAAGGCGCCTGCCCTCCCCGGCGGTGTAATAACTCATGTCGATGGCTTCCTGGACGTCTCCCCGGGTTTCCGGAAGCACCTTTCCCATCTCCCGGGTCATGTCCCTGGCGAGGGATTCCTTGTGTTTGACCAGAAGTTCCGCCACCCGGAACAGGATTTCCCCGCGTTTGGGCGCGGGTGTTTTTTTCCAGGTTTGCCGAGCCAGCGCGGCGGCGGAAACCGCTTCATCCACATCTTCCGGGGAAGATTGCTGAAATCGTCCCAGCACTTCCCGGCGGTTGGCCGGGTTGTGGTTTTCAAAAGTTTCACCCCCGGACGATGCCTTCCAGACGCCATTGATGTAATTTTTATAAACTCTGGTAGCCATGATTGGTCCCTTTATGTTGTGGATGAAAGAATGGATGGGGAAGAGACGGCATGGGCCTTGTTCGGCAATTGGCAAATGCCGAGGTTGATTGGGATGGATGGCGCAGCCAAAAGCCTGCCTTGCTTATTGAGGAGTTCCAGATTCCTCGGCCGCGGGGTCCCTGAAAATCATCGGCAGACCCTTCTGAATATAGCAAAAGCAATTTTAAATTCAAGAAGATTCAAACCGGGAAGGGGATGGGCGGGAAGGTGAAATGGATTGCATTCCACCCTGCCTGGAGTTATCAACTGGCGGGAGTGACCGCTATGTTATCGAATAACGCCAATTCCCGGGTGGTGATCAATCCAATTTGTCCGCGGGAGAAAGTGGTGTCCGTGACCGACAGGTCCCATGCTCCCGGTTCTGGATCGGAACTTTCCCATATTTTCGCATTGAGAGTGGACCCGTTAAATCCGGCCTTGATCTTGTAAGAGGTGTTGTCGTTGAAAGTCACCGGAAGGCTGGACAGGACCATTTCGGCCCCGTTGAAGGCGGCGATCTGGAGGTTATATACGTGGGCCGCGGGACTTCCCGTACAGGATGTGCAGATGATGCGCACCATGTAATATTGAGTTGCGTCGAGGTAGCGAAGGATCATTCCGGCGAATTGGCCGGTTCCCAGCGGCCCGTTGCGCTTGATATCCATCTGCATTTCATAATTCTGCCAGGCGGTGCAACCGTTGAGGGAGATGCCGGTCCCCGTTACGCCGGTTTTGTATTCGCCGGCATTAACACTCCAGGGGACGCCCCCCGGCGTGGTCCAACCTATACTGTCCCCATCGTCAAAATCATCGGTGAAAATGCCGTTTCCGGATTCAAAGGAAACCGGAATGGCGTTGAACACGGGGTTATCCTTTCCATTGACATCGATGAGGGCGTCGGAAGAAAAGGTGAGGGTGGTGCTGGGCGCGGACCAGTCATAAGTGAGCGTGGTCGATGCTTCTCCAAAGGCGTTGGACCCGGCGGAAGCGGTCCCCACAACCCCGGTGCCGGTGGTATTGAAATTGATGGTGGTGCCCGGCGGGGCGGGTTCCCCCTGGGCATCCACCAAGGTTGCCGTAATGGTGGTTTGATTGCCAGGACAGGTGACCGGGTTGGGAATGGCGGTCAGTTCCAATTTTCCCCAAGGCGCCATGACCAGGTTTCTCGGAGACAGGTTGCTGGCGAAGGTTTCCCGATGATATTGGTCCGCATAGGTGCCGCTGCCTCCCAGGGTGGCGATGCTTCCCGCCAGGTAATTTCCGCTTTTCGTGAAGCCGTCCCTGGGATCGGGATTTTTGGTCCGGGCGACGACCTCCACTTCGATTCTTCGAATTTCATTCAATTCGGATTGGGCCAAGGTGAAAGGGGGAACGGGATTTCCGTTTCCATCCACCGTTACCCCGGCGGGGAGAGGGTTGCCATTCTTATCGAAATACCGGATGACAAGATTATCCAGGTACTGCGCGATCCTGTTTCGGGTATAAGTATTATTATCCACCGCGCCGGGAAGAATTTTGTAGAGGTTATAAGGCGGCCCGGATAAAGTGAGGCTTATGTCATAATCCCGTTTCTCCGTGCTGTCCACCTTGCCGTCGCCATCCACATCCCAATAAGGGGAGATGGTAAAAGTTTCATCGGCGCTCCCCGGGATATTGGCCGCCGCCAGGGTGACGACTTCATTACTTTGGATGGCGTTATCGTTGTTTTGATCATAAACCGCGGTGAGGTAATGGTCGGAAGCGGCCAGAAACCGGGTTCCGCGGACCACGTTATAACCGGAATTAATGAACAGGCGGGATACGTAATCCACCGCGGCTCTTCCATTGGCCTCCATTTTATTGAGTTGGTTCTGCAGGACAAAGGTTTCTCTTTGCGATTGGAAGACTCCCGCGAGAAGGGCGATGAGCAACAGTGAAATGCCGGTGGCGATCAGGATTTCGATGAGAGTAAAACCCGTTTCTTCCCGGAGGCGGGATGGTTTCGAATTCGGGTCCCTGCAAACGTGGTCTTTGGCCATTGCAATCACTCCAGAAACCCCACCCGTTCAATACTGAATATGGAGGGGATGAAGGGGGGCCAGAAATCCGGATTTTGAAACCGGACATCCCATCCCCATTCCCTGTTAGGGGCTTTATACCTGTCTCCGCCATAAGCCCAGGTGCTGTTGGCCTGGGAACTGGTCCAGAGGTTGATAAAACTTCCCCTGATATTGCAGTGGATCCCGGACCACCTTTCATGAAACCTGGGATAATTTTCCAATCCACCGCTGTAGGTTCCTCCGCCCGCCGGTGTAGGAACATTGCCTCCAAAAAAGGCGGCGTTGATGGTGGTGACCGCGGCATTGGCCAAGCCTCCGTTGCAGGTTTTTCCGGTGAACGCATTGGACAGGATATTGATGGCATCGCCCACCAGAGCCACCCCATGGGTGTCCACCGTGTTGAAATCCCCTTGGATATAGATGGGATTGTCCGTCGCGAGCGTCGTGTCGTCGGACAACTGGGGGGAGGAGGTCCCATCAATGGCCAAGAGCCGGATGGCCTGCAAATTTCCATTCTGGTTGGTGAAGGACGCGTCTGGCGACCGGGAGGCGTAGACCAGGAAACCGGATCCGGCCAGGGAGAGCCCCAAATTGTTCAAGTAAGCTTCATACCATTGTTGCAGGGCGTACAGGTCGATATCCGTGGTGTCCACCGCCCGGTCACTTTCCCGGCAATCCTCAAAGGCTCCCACCGACTCACGGACGATGGGCATGGGAAGTCCCACAATGGCGTTTCCCGGGGCGGACTCGCCGTTAAGGACGAGGTCCGTAACATCGGTGTTGGGGTTGGGACGTGAGACAAGGACCTGGATGTTTCCCGCCCCCAAACCGCCGGTGCCGACAATTTTGATTCCATCCACATCCGGCCTTTGCGGGTCCCCCGCCCGGTCTTCATAAAAGGCGTTTCGGCGGAACAAGGTTTGATCGGGCACGCTGTAGGTTTGCTCATTGGCGAGGACATAATCATTGAATCGGGACTCCTCCGCCGATTCATTGCTCGAATTGATTCCCGGCCCGGTAATGTTTTGAACCTCGGCGGGGTTGCCCGTATCGAAGGTGGTTCCGATATTGGAGATTTTTACGTAAACCCGGTCGTCGGGGTAGGGGGTGGAATTATTTTTTCTTTTCAAATAAATGTTTCCGCCCGCGGTGATGGAATGCGGAGACATTTGGTTGGCGTTGTCGTAATTTCTTAAATTGAATCGGTTACCCGCGCCGATATAAATGTCCCCATTGGAATGGATCCTTCCCCAACTGTTCATGGTAGGGCCGGGAAGTATTTCCAGGTCCGCCGAATTTCCGCTCCCCGCGTAAAAGATGTAGTATTGGACCAGGGGAGTTTCCAGAACCCGGATGGTTTCCTTCAAGCTTTCGCGGGAGCTGTCACCGAGAGAGGTGGAATTGGTTTCGATGTCATAGGTATGCGCATAATGATAGATGATGGAATTTCCGACCACGGTTTGGTAAAGAAACTTTCTCACCGGATTGGTGATCTTGTATTTGATGTCGTATCCCCGGTAATTGTTACGTGACATAAAACCCTCGGGGCCGGACCCGGAATAATTGGCCGATTCGCTATAGACGCTCAGGTTTTCGAATTCATTGATAATGTCATTGACCGCCAAATCCAGTCCCGCCTCCGCGAAGTAATAAGCCTTTTTGCTCTTTCCGTAGGCATTCGCGGACTCGAGGTTCAGGTTGCTGAGCTGGAGGGCGCCAATCGCGATGGCCACCAGCGCGGTCATGAAGATCATTAACACCACCGCCGTGCTGCCCCGGTCTCCCGTTAAACTTCCGCCGATCTTCATTGTATAAACTGCCGCCTGTGAAGCACCGCGGCCAACTCCATATTTTGGGTAAGATTCTTCTTATCCGTCCATTGGGTGTCCACGACCACCTGGACCATCCTGATTTGTTCGGGAGCGTCGAAGGTCGAACCATCGTTTGGATTGGAGGGGAATACTGAAAGGGTAGCGGTGCGGGTCATGCCGCCGACCGTTTCAGTGAGGGTGTAAGAGGTGTTGTTTACCTCCGTCATTCCCGAATCGGTCAAATAATCACCGACCAGGTATTCAAACCCAAACGCGCCTCCGGTGGGTTCGTTGGTAGCGATTCTCTTGATTTCCTCCAATTTGTTAGAGGAGTACAAGGTCGCGGTGGTCAGTTTTTTCGAATGTTCCTGGTAATGGTTGATCGAACTGGTGGAAGAGATAATGCCCAGAATTCCCACGGAGAAGATCGCCATGCCGATCAGAACATCGATCAACGAAAAACCCCGTTCGGAGATGGTTTCGGTCCTTTCATTATGCGTGATGCGCATTTTTGCCAAGCTTCTCATTTCTTTTTCAACTCCAGGGCGTGGGTGACGCGGAACCATCGTATTTCCAGATGTCCACGCTGCCCGTAGCCGCGATGACACTCACGGCCCGGACCCGGTCATTTTGCGCCCCCAAATCATTGACGGGGATCAAATAAGCTGAACCGCTGGTGCTTGCCTGACCCCGGGAGTCAAAGATGATTGAGCTTCCGCCACCCCCAAGGAATACCGCCGAGGAAATGGTGTTTCCATCCATGTCCAAAACGGTTCCATTGATTCCGTAAGCGACCTTGGGATCCAGGTTAACGACCTTGACCCCCTCGCCCGGGTCTTCCACTCCGTTCTCATTCGTGTCGTTGTGAATTCTGTACCGGTTGTTTCCGGGTTCGAAGGTAAAAATCACATTATTATTGTTTTTAACAGCGGAGGATCTTGCCAGCATGAGGTCCAGATACAATTTTTGGGATTCCGCGCTTATCTTGTAATTCTCCACCCATTGCGAATAATTTGGGATGGCTATCCCCATCAAAATTCCCAGGACAACCAGCAAGCTGACCAATTCCACCAAGGTGAATCCGGACTGGTTGTTTGAGATTCGTTTCATCCAATGTTCCTGTTTCAAGTTGGAAGGGATTGACGGCTCCGGTCGCATTTGAAGGGTATGGAAGCCAATCCAGGGGTTGATCTTTATCAAAATAAAGGTGCGATCTAATTTTTAGGGAGCAAAATCCGGACCAAAATACCCCAGTCAGGGTATTGAAAATATTCAGGGCAAAAACATGGAATTTGCTTTGGCGGGAAAAGAGTGACAAAAATTGTCTTTGAAGAATGAATAGAAAAGTATACATGAAGGGGGAATGGTCGTCTTTTTTGATACATGGGGAGCCGTGTGAATAAAACAAAAACGACAAAATTTGGTTCTTGAGTTGGGGATGACTTATTTTAAGAGAGATTCTGGAGTGGAATTGCGCCGGGGGACCTGTATTTTCGCGAAGCAAATAAGGGTCGGCATGAAAGGAGATTCTCTCGCCCCAAAAAAAATCCGGCGGACCGGGTGGTCCGCCGGAGAGCGGGACAGGGATTGAAGTGGTTTAACAGCCGCGGATTTCAGTTGATTTGCCGCCAGGACAAGAGCTGCACCTTGTCGTCGAAGAAGGGAGCAACCCGATCTTTGTTGTAGGTCAGGGTCATGCTGCCGGAAATGGTGCTCGCCGGACTGACGAGGTTCTCCACATCGGCCAAATCGGCGGAGATGGCATAGCCGTTCAAGTCGACGGTCCCGGAAATTTCCAGTTGCTCCCCGGCATAGATGAGTCCCTGGATCTGATTGCTGGGGGTTCCGGAAAATTTAATATCTGTTGCGGCCACGAGAAACATCTCATCCACGTCGGGGGAAGAGCTGCCGGTGTAGTTCACGACGTCCGCATTCGCGCCGAAGTCAATGTAACCTTCGGAAAGGATCGAGGTTTGCCACGCCGCCGGGGTGTTCAGGACCTGGACATTTCCTTCCACGTAATACATGCCGTCGGGAACGCTCGAGCCGTTGACTTTCCAAAGTCCAGTTGGGAGTTGCGTGACGCTGGCAAAATACGAGCCGGATCCGTCATCGGGACCCACATCGGGGACCCAGGCTCCCGATTCATATTTGTATAACTTGGAGGCGGACACATCCAGAAGTTTGCCGTCGTTTTGCAAAATATAGTTGGAGTAATTTTTAAAGTCCGCTACCGATACCTTGGGAATGCGTTGTTTGGGTAACGAAGAAGCCGTGCACACGCTTCCGGTGCAGGTTCCGGATGCGGTGGCGCCATTGGTGACGGTGGCGCTTCCCCCCGACTGGGTAAAATCGCCGTTGGAATGGATGCTGCCCCCTGATCCCTGGACGCTGATGGCGCCATTGGCGTTCAAATCGCCTTCCGTGATCAGGGCATATCCGGGTTGGAACAATGGAAGCAGCACCACCGCTTCGATGGAAGAACTGGTTCCGTCCTTGGATCCCGTTGAGGTGATCTTGACGGTATGATCCACGTCCGCATTGAGGTCCGCATCGTTATCGTCGTTATCGGCGATGGTGGCGGTATAGGTTCCTCCCCCGAAGGATGCATTGGCGAACTCCGCGGGCCAGTTGCTTCCGTCCAGTTCATCGTTGAACCCGTCGAAGGCGGCTCCCGGACTGCTGCCGTTCGCGTCATAGTTCATGAAATTGACCACACGTTGAATCCCGGTTTCGGCAATGTAAAACGCTTGCCGGGAATCGCTGTATTGGTCGGTTCTTTTGATATCCTGGGCAGCCCATTGAGTTCCTTCCGCGACCAGCAGGAGAAACATGGTCAGCAGCATCAAGCCGACGGCCAGGGCCATTCCGCTTTCATTCGAGAGATATTTTTTCAGGAAAATGGATTTCTTCCTTGGTTTTGCCCTGTTCATAACACCTTCCTTTTTTATGTGACCGTGTTTCGTAAAGTGATATCCGTTTTGAATTCAATCACAGCATTGGGATTCTTTGGATCGGCCAATTTCAACATCACCCCAATCTTATAAAGCGATGCGGTATTCGGGGCGCCATAGTAATTGAATTGCAACCCATTCTGCGTGGCCAGATTTCCAACAATGGTTTGGGGAACTCCATCCACCGTTCTCACCAGGTTGGTTCCTTGTTGTGAAATGGTGACCTGGTTGTATTTGTTAACCAGGATCAGATTGGAATTGACGCCGTAAATAAAATTATTGGCCAATCCATTCTGGAGAGGAATGCTGGACGCGGAGGGGGTTCCGTTCACCTGGTTGAAATCGACGGTTCCCACGGACGGATCAAAAATGACGATATTGTCGTTATCGGAAAACGTACTCGCCGAAACAACATTGATGGCCGTGCTCCCGGAAACGGCGGCAAACGTCCCGGCGCCGGCAGGAGGGGTCGTGGTGGAAATATTGGAAAGATTGGCCCGGAAAGACAGTGAATTGCTATTCATCGCCGTGACCCCCTGATTGAGGGGCAGACCATAACCTTCCATGCGAATCAACTGGGTCAGTTCCTCGATGGCCCTGCGGCCCTCGGCCCGAATATTGGTGCTGTCATTTTCATCCTTTAGCATATCCTCCTGATGGGTAAATACTCCGATCGTGACGCCAAGCATGATGACCCCCATGACGGCGCCAATCAAGGTCTCCATCAAGGTAAAACCGCGTTGGTCCTTTAATATTTTCACAAGTGTTTTCATAGCCCGCCTTAATTATCGTTGTCCTTGTCTTTGTCTTTGTCCTTGTCTTTATCCTTGTCTTTGTCCTTGTCTTTGTCCTTGTCTTTGTCCTTGTCTTTGTCCTTGT
>JBHHVU010000038.1:0-31570 GCA_046754465.1 Nitrospinaceae bacterium
GAGGTCGTCGTCGCTCTTTTCCCCGCTTTTACCTTCGGCGGGCGCCTCCTTGGGGTCGGCGGAATCTTGGGTATCCCCGGCTTTGGCGAGGATATTTGCCGGCTCCTTGTCCCCGGAAGTTTCAGCGGTGGAGGGTTTTTCCTCTTCGGGAACTTGAGGCGGTTCCGGGTCTTTTTCCAGGGGCGGGGTGGGGGTTTGGGAGACAGGGCCGCCCGATTCGTCCATTCCCTTTTCCGATACATGGGAATCGGGAGTTGCCGGGTCCATTTCGGCAGAGGCGGCCTCCTCACCATGGGTGGCGTCCCCGGCTTCCGGGTGGGCCGGCGGCGTGTCTGCTGCGGGTGAATTTTCCGATTCCGGGGAGAGGGATGTTTCGCCGGGGTTTCCCTCCGTTAGGGCATCCGAACCATTTTCACCCTGATTTTCCACGATGGCGGATTCCCCGGCCGCTTCCTCTGTTTGCGCGGTTTCCTTTGCAGGAGGAACAGGAGGTTTTGGAGGATCGATTTCCTTCTTGGGAGAGGCCGGTCCCGCATCTTGGAGGGAATCCTCCACGGCGGTGGATGTCGTCCCGGGTTCCCTATTTTTCCCCGCGGTTTCCCCTGAGGGCTCGTTAAATTCCTCCCGGATGATCTCGTCAAAAAAATCGTCGAGGTTGTCCCCATTGATTTCTTCGGAAACGGTGGAAGGCAAAGAGAGATCTTCTTCCGATGGATTGTCCTTTGTCTGCTTGCCCAGATCTTTCTGGATGATTTCATCGAACAGGTCTTCGAGGAAATCATCGCTCGGAAGATTGTCCTGGGCAAGTTCCAACTCCGGCGAATCGGGCTGGGGGGCGGGGGAGGCCGGGGGTGAATCTTCGATCTTTTCGTCGAAGAGTTGGTCCAGGTAGTCGTCCAGGTTTTCCTCGGTGTCAAAGGGGGAGTCCTGCCGGGATTGTGCCAAATCACCGGAGCCTTCATCCCGGTCTGGAATGAAATCATCAAAGGATTTGTCCCGCCCCAGGGATTTGATGTTCGGTCCCGGAGACCCCACCATTTTTTCAGGAAGAGCCGCATCCCGGGAGGTCTGTTGGACCAGGAATTTGCTCTTGCACCGGGCGCATTTTACCTTGACATCCTTCTGGCTGGTTTCCGGGAGCCGAACCTCGTAGGCTGCTTGACAATCCGGGCAAATAATTTTCATAAATAATTGTTAATCAAAAGGTTAGGATTTCGATTTATTATATTCCAATTATATAAAATATCAATAAATTCCTGAAAAATCACTCATAATTTTAATGGTAAATCTTTGTTTTTAATGAATCAATACACATTTGACAACCCGCTGGCACTCCACTATAATCTACACGCTGTTGGGATGGTTATAAAGGGGAAGGGCCATTTTGTAACCATTGGGTATTTACTTTTCATTCCCGTACGTGGCTTGGCGGAAGTTATAATTCTGAATTCGGTTTCCTTATTTCCCATGGGCGGAGGATCATTTTGCTCTCTAAAAATTGGAGCACGGTTTTTTCCTTAACTCTAGCGATCGCGTGCACGGGTTTTTTTTCCGGCAAACTGCCCTATGCGGGCAAAGGCATGTCCCCCTATGTCCTTGCGGCTCACCATTGGGAAGGCCGGGTATTCCTGGAGCACCGGAAAACCTCCGAATACCATTCCAGGATTCGGGAAACCAGGGTTCGGGATCAAATTTTCCAGGTGGTTTCAAAATACCGGACGGGTCTGGATTCCCATTACCTGCAAAAGATCTCCCATTGGATCGTTGAAGAGAGCCAAAAGTACCGCTATGATCCGCTTTTGCTGACCGCTCTTATCATAACAGAAAGCTCTTTTTACAATTGGGCCCGGTCTCACCGCGGCGCACTGGGTCTCATGCAAATTCAACCCGAAACCGGCATGGAGCTTGCCGCGGAAACCCGGTTGGAGTGGAGGGGCAAGCCCACGTTGTACGATCCGGCCAAAAATATCGCCCTCGGAGCCTACTATCTGAATAAATTGATTCAACGCTTCGGAGACTTGGCGCTGGCGCTTGAAGCATACAATTACGGCCCCACTCGATTAGTTCGATACCTGAAAAGAGGCTACCGGCCCCAAGGCTATTCCAGAAGGGTTCTTAATCGATACGAATTGATCAGGCCCCAGCCCATTTAATGCGTTGCGGTGTTCATTGCATGAGGAGCCGGGTCCGCCTCCCGGTGATGGTTTTTGCCTGGGAGGCCGATAAGAAAACGATGATGGAAATTTTTGGGATCGGCCGGTTAATGGATGGGAGCCATTCCCAGTAATCCTCTTTCTAACTGCGAGAGTTTCTTTGATTCCCCGGACTCCCACCCCTGGCGCGGATGGCTTTTTCGGCCCGATTCCTTTCCCGTTTTGCATTGTAACTGGGTAGTCATGCTGTTACCGGAAACAACCCCCTCCCATATTGTTCAAAATCGCTCCCCATTTCAATTCCCCAAGGGTTCGACGTCCAGCCTGTATGGATTATCCCTTTTCATTTTGATCGGCTTGGTTTTGTTGACGGCCGGGTGCGCGGACCGGAAACTCGAAAATGCCTTTGAGGGGGATTATTCTTCAGCCAAAAATAACAAAATCATCAATGAATATTGCCAAAGCTGCCATATCCATAAAAATCTGGAGCCGCGCAAGCATATGACAGCGGTGCGGAATCTTTATAAGAGGCCCTTCTTCCGCCGGGCCACCCAGTGCCGGAACTGTCATTATATTGAGAAAAACTGGGTGCATAATACTTATGGACGAAAAACAAGAAGCCCGAAAGAAGCCAACCGGGGAGGGTATCGGGATATTGAAAAGGCCCATGGCAAGAGGAAAAAATGACGTGAACCCTGGGCTGGGGCATCCGCCATCACGACGGAAAAGTCCGGGGGGGGGATTTTTCAGCTTCTTTTTCCAGGAGGGGGATTGAATTGAAAAGTTTCTGTTTACAATTTTTTTGGCCGTGGGTTCTGGCCGGAGCCTGGGTTCTTTCCCTGGGGACCGCCGAGGTCCTTGCCTTCTCCTTCGGAGGCATCGATATCCGGAGCGGTTTTGGTGAACGATTTGATGCGGAAGTGGTTTTGACCGTGGAAGGAGATGAGGATGTTCAGGTCGCCATTGGCAGCAAGGAGGATTACCGTAAGCTGGAACTAGAACGTCCCCGGATCGTTGAGGAATTGTCGATAGAAAAGCTGGTTGAAAACCAGGCTTCCAGGAAAATCGTCCATGTCGTATCCAAAAAGCCCCTGTTCTATCCCTCCTTCAACTTGGTCCTTCGCGGTACGCAGGATGGCGGTACCTTGCTGGAGAACTATCTGATCACCGTGGACTTCCGCCAGAGTCTGGCCCTGAATGTCAAGGGCGCTAAAAAGAAAGAGCCGGAAGTTTCCTCCCCTCCGGAAACGGTGGATTTGCTTCAGGGAGGGGAAGCGGCTCCTGAATCTCCCCCGGACCAGGAGGAGAAAGATGAAGTGAAAGCGGGAGAGGAGAAGAGCATGGAGGAACCGGCCGCTCCCGCCGAACCTCCCGCCTCCCCGGAAGCGAAGCCATCGATGCCGGGACCCTCCCTGTTGACAGCTCCTGCCGCTCAATCCAGGGCTCCGTCTCCGCTGGTGGGGGGTAGGGCTCCGGAAACTCATTTCCCCGGCGCGACGCGGGTCTCCCCCCGTCTGGTGCCCTCGCCGCCCCCCATCCAGGCTCCCCGATCCCAAAATGAAGTGGAAGAGTCGGCCGTAGTGGCGGAACTTCCCCAGGAAAACGCCGCTCCGGCCCCCGCCGAAGCGCCTGGGGGGCCGGAACCGGATTCGGGCGCGAATGTGGATTCCGGGCTGAGCCCGGCGTTTTATGGTCCTTTGAAACGAGGGGAGAACCTGTTTTCCGTGACCCGGAAACTCAATATTCCAGAGGCCGATGCGACGCGGGTCGTGGTGGCGTTATGGATGACCAACCCGGATAATTTCCTTTACGGGAATATGAACGGCCTCCTGGCCGGGGCGCGGTTGAATCTGGAAAGCCTGGAGGAACGATTGGCTCAGCTGGATTCCAGGACCGCGAAGGAAATTCTTCTCAATCAATGGCAGGAATGGAAAATCATTCAGAAACGGCGGTCCCTTCCCCGGGAGGAGGCCCGTGATTCGGAGAGCCTGGAGGTTCCCCTTCCGTCCGAAAAAATTCAGGGCAAGGAACAAATTTTCGCGATGCTCCGGGATTGGAAAAAAAGTTGGGAAGAAAAAGATCTGGACGGGCACATGGCACTTTTCGCCACCGTTGGCAGGCGCGATGCGGACAGGAAGTACGGGGAAGTGCTATCGGTAAAAAAAAAATTGTTTCGGCGCCATGATAACGTTCGCCTCCGGATGGCGCGGGCTCTCCTGATATTCAACGCGGGGCGTCCGGTGGTTTCCTTCGGGCAGGAGTTTTCCTCGAACCGAATGGAGAGCTTCGGACAAAAGGAAATGGAACTGGTCCGGGAAGCGTCGGATTGGAAGATTCTCGACGAAAAGTTCCGGGTGGTATCGTACCGGGAAATGGATGGGGCCTCATCACCCCGGGCGGTCACGGTATCGAACAGGGATGGTTTCCATGAGGGGGAGCCTCCCTCCTCGCCACGGGTGATTCACGCTTCCAGCCACATGGATTTTTCCACGGCGACGGAGGCCGCCAACAGGTTGAGGAACCAGGGGTTCGACGCTTATTCCTGTCCGGTGTTCATTTCTCGTCATCGAAAAATCTACCGGGTTTACGTGGGACGGTTTTCCGGTGAGGACGTGGCCAGGAAACTGAGCCGGCGAGTGAGAGGGCTGGGGCCCGCGCGTTACGCCATTCCCGTCCGTTATCCTTACTCGATTCAAGTGGGTGCCTTTGGTTCGGAAGGGGAAGCGGGGGAACAGCTGCTTCGTCTGAGAGCAAAAGGGGTTTCCCCCTTTTTATTCACTACCAGCGAAAACGATTTTTCCACCACCCGATTCCGCGTGCTGGTGGGCGCCTTCGCCAGGAAACGGGATGCGGAAAGGTATTCCAGGGAATTGAAAAAAAAAGATATATCATTCACCCTGGTGAAGCCCTGACCGGTTGGGAAAGGCGAATCTTTTTGGGATGGTTTTTTTCCCGGGCACAAAAAAACCGTCTCCCGGAAGGAAACGGTTTCTTTGAGATCCCGAATTTCTTGAATTTTCCTTAGCTATAATGCTTTTTTCAGGGTAGGAGCGGGCTTGAAGCCAACGGTTTTGCTGGCCTTAATTTTAATTTCCTCCCCGGTTTGAGGGTTACGCCCTTTTCGAGCTTTCCGGCTCCTCACCGTAAAAGTTCCAAAGCCCGGATAGGCGAATCTTTTTTCCTTTTTGATGGCTTTAGTCATATTCTCGAAGGCGGCATCAAGAATATCACTTGTCAACCTCTTGGATAGATTAGGATCTTTACAGGTTTTTATCACATTGGTAATCAGTTCATCTTTCGTCAAAAACCATCCCCTCCTTTCGGTAATGTTGATCCGGCGCGTGCATTATAAAAAACCAGTGGTAAATGTCAATTAAAAAAGTGTGGTATTCCATCCGCCCACCCTGCCAGAAAGGCGGATTTTAAGCCTTCCGCGGCGGGCCTGTGGTAAAATGTCCTCACCAACTGATTGTAAATTCTGTTTGGAGTTTGTTTCGTCTTGCCGTTATTCACAGGGGGTTCACAAGTATTTCACAAGAAGAATTTGTTGATCCGGACGGTGGATTTCCCTATGAAATCCCCCGTTCTTTCCCGGGGCTCCGGAAACGGGTCCATCATCTTAAAGGAAAAACTCTATGGCGGAGCTTAAAATAGCGAGGTTGGGGAACCCGGTTTTGCGAAAAATTTCGCGTCCCGTCCCCGTGGAAGAATTGACCGATCCGGACAGCGGGATTCAGGGTCTGATCGATGATATGGCCGATTTCATGCGAAAAGAGGGCGGGGTGGGGTTGGCCGCGCCCCAGGTTTCACGACCCGTGAGAATTGTGATTGCCGAGTGCGAGGAAAGTGAACGATATCCCGGAAAGGAGTCGATTCCCCTGACCGTACTGGTCAATCCGGAGATCACCCGCGCCAGCGAGGAAAGGGTTCTCGGCTGGGAGAGTTGTTTGAGTTTGATCGATTTTCGCGGACTGGTGCCGCGTTCCAAAAAAATAACAGTGGAAGCCCTGGACCGCCGTGGGAAAAAAATGGTCATCGAAGCGGAAGGGTTTCTCGCCATCGTTCTTCAACACGAGATCGACCATCTCAACGGACTGGTTTTCCTGGACCGCATGGAGGACCTCACCCAGCTTGCCTATACGAAAGAATTCGAGACTTACTGGTTGGAGAAGGACCCGGCCAGGATCTGAGGGCGGGAGAGGGACTCCCCCCTCGCCGGACCGGTTCCTGTTTCATCCCTGCTTTTCATACTCGGTGATCTGCCATGCCGGAAAATATGGACCCATTGGAAGAAGAAATCCTCCTGCTTTACCGGGAACCCGCGATCGGGGCGAGTTACTGCAACACCTATGGTGAGGAAAACATCAAAAATCTTGTGGGCAAGTACCAAAGTCTTGACGAAGGGGGTATGAACCGGATGCGGGAAATGGTGGTGGATTTCTCCCAGTCGATGGACCTGACTTCCAGTTTCGTTTCCGTCGGGGTTTTACACGCCCTGGGGTTGACGCGGGAGGTGGAAGCGGCGTACCGCGTTGCCGGGACCCGTCAGGATGCCCAATCCTATATCCATCATTTCGACATTGGCAAATCCCTGGCCGACCATTTTCTTCTAAAACCCTGATTTCCCCTCAGTGGGGTTGTTCAGGGGGTTGGTGGGACAGGGGTTGAATCCACTCGGGTCCACCGGCGACACGGAGCCCACACTTTTTCCTTGTTTCAACCGGTTGTGGACGAAAAGGAGGAATCCCATCCACAAAATGCCGGGAACGGCGAAGAGGCCCGCCATCCAGAAGGCGACCTCCCTCAGGCTAAGATGCAGTTCATCGACGGTGAATCCCACCGCCCAATTGCTGATCCCCATGACCAGGGTCAGCAGGCCCATTTCCGTGCTGAAGACCCGTCCCAGATATCCTTCCTCAGCCTCCATGTGGATCATGGCGGAGCTGAAGACCCAGATGATGGAGCCGAAGAAGGTGGCCAAGCCAATGCACACCGTAGCGGTCCACAGGCCTGGTGAAACCCCCAGGAGCAGAATGGAGACCGCGCCCAGGAAGAATCCCGCCGCCGTCGCGGACTGAAGCACGAGGGAGGAATCCCCGAAAACCCGTTTGACCAGGATCGGTCCGGCCGCGGCGCCTATTCCCCGGGCGGAGTACATGAGGCCGATCCACATCGATAACGACGTGGGCGAGCCCAACATCTGGTGAGCGTACAGGGGAATCAGGGTCATGATGCCGCCGCTGACCGCCAGGCCGGATTTCAGGAGGGCGAGGACCATGACGATGGGTTCTGAAATCAGGTAACGGCCGCCCTCGATCAGGTTTTTGAATCCGCCTTGGCGGGCGGACTTTTTCCGCCCCTCCATGTTTTCCATGCCGGAGGGGATGCGCAAGATGAATGCCGCTGAAACGAGGAAGGTCATCGCATCGAGGA
The DNA here is from genome assembly GCA_046754465.1 of Nitrospinaceae bacterium. GTDB lineage: Bacteria > Nitrospinota > Nitrospinia > Nitrospinales > VA-1 > JBHHVU01. The sequence goes on from JBHHVU010000038.1 coordinate 7,587, forward strand.
TGAATGCTGCCCGGATGCCCAGCAGGCTGACCACTGCGCCGCCCAGGGCCGCGCCGAAGGCCAGCATCACCGACCAGGTGGATCCGCTCAGGGCATTGGCGGTCACCAGGTTTTTCCTGGGAATCAGCGAGGGAATGATGGCGCTGCGGGCGGGTTCGAAAAACCCCGCCATGGCGATTTCAAGGACCACCAGGGAGTAAAGGAGCCAGAGGTCGCCGGCATCCTCCACCCACAGGAGGCCGAGAACGATGAAGCATCGCAGGATATCGGTGATGATCATGACCTTCTTCCGGCTCATGCGGTCGACCACCACCCCCGCCACCGGGCTCACCAGGAAGATGGGCAGGAGTTTGGCCATCATGGCGCCCGCCATGGCCATCCCGGTGCCACTGAGTTGCAGAATCAGCGCATAGATGGCAATGCTGTTTAGCCAGTCCCCCAATTCCGATACCACCTGGCCATACCACAGTGACCGGAAAGGACGATGGGTTTTCAGCAAGTCCAGGTAGCTCATGGGAAAATGGGATCGAGTCCGGGAAAAAGGGGGAATCCATGCCGGGCCCCCGCCGGGGACCGGGAAATCGGCGGGTCCGATTTTATTCCAAAAATCGGAGAAAACCGGTAAGAGGCCGTCACCAAGGGTTGATGAGGGGTTTAGGAGCCGAGTTTCTTTTTTTCGTCAAAAATAAGAACCACCGTTTTGCAAATCATCTCATTGGTGATGTTGGCCGTGTTGAACGTGAGATCAAAGTGGAAGCATTCGTGAACGTTTTTGCCAAAATAGCTCCGGATGAAGTTTTCTCTTTTCTGGTCGGTTTCGCGGACGATCGTTTCCGCTTTTTTCTCCGGGATATTCCTCAATTCCGCGATATTTTTTATCCGTTGTTCCAAGGGGGCGGTCAGCCGGATGCGCAACCCTTCTTTTTTAGCTTCCAGGATGTAATTGGAACCCCGGCCCAGGAAAATAGCGCTCTCCTGGGCTGCGATGACTTTCATCAGGCGGGAAATTTTCACCACATAGTCTTCCTGGAGTATGGACCCCGAATGGATCAGGTAATGGACCCATTGGTCGACCATCTGCTGCCGGTGTTCGTCCAGGGTTTCGATAAAACTGCGGCTCAAATTGTCTCTCGCCGCCACATAATCCAGCAGGTTTCGGCCGTAAATTTTCCATCCCAGCGTTTTTTCAAGGAGGGGTAGGATTTCCTCCTCCCTGCAGCCAAGATCCCGGGAAATGGTGAGGAAGGGATACACCGTTATTTCACCCCGGTCCTGCCGTTCTTTTTCCTGTTTTCTTTTTAATTCCCATTCCTGGATTTTTTGAGCGATGATCTTTTCAGCAAGGGATTCCGGAAATACTGAGGTCATAAAAACTCCTGATCAAAAATGGTGAATCCGACGGTAATCGATGGTTCGGAGCAATAATAATCGCGCCGCAACAAATCTGCAACTTGAAAACTTCGGAGTCTCCGGATTGGTCCGGGTCCGCCTTTCGGGAAAATCCCCGGAGAATGGGGCGCGGGCCCATCCGGACAAGAAAAACAACCGTTTTTTCGGCCCAGGATAAATACCGTGCTAAAATGTTCAGGAATTCTGAACCCTGTTTTGGGTATCTTTTTAGCCAGGATCCCATTTTTTACTTGGAGAAATTTCGAGGCATGGAACCGGAAAATGAGGTGGAATCCGGAATCAGGGAAAAGGAAAATCGATTCCGGAGGAATTCCTTCTGGACCGCGATCATTTTAGCGTCGTCCGTCGTCATTTGGTATTACATCCATACCCCTCCCGATACGGAGGAGGTTCAAAGAATGCGTATTTTCTTCAAGGAAAATATCATGGACGTGACGCACTTTCTCCGTCTCCCCCGCCAAGAGAAAATAGCCTTTGCCAACTCCAGGAAACATCCGTTTTACAAAAAATATATCAAGGCTTCCGAGGTGGAAAAAGCGCGCATCAAAAGTCTGGTCCATATTTCGTATAACTATACGCCTTACCAGTATTGGTTCAACCTGGCCTTTTTGTGGACCATATTTTTTGCCGCCTTCTGGTTCATTGGGTTGATGACCGAGGGAGCCGTTATTCTCGTCCGCAATGAAAAGGCCAAAAGAAAGGGATCGGACAGGCATAAGTAAATGTTCCTTTCCGGTCCGTTTATTTTTTAATGCGCTGTCCGCCGGGAATCCCCGTTCGCCGGCCAAAGGGGGGGCTCCAGCGGACAGACCGGAGACGGTGGTGAGGGGTAAATATTCGATGCGGAAAATCAGAACCTGTTCCACCGCCCTGGGACTGGGTCTTTTCATTTTTTCAATCCCGATGGGTCCCGCCCCCGCGTATGCCGCAGAGTCAAGAAGCATCGAACGCTTGATCGAGGCTGCCGAACCGTTCGAGGGCCAGGAGCTTCTTTCCCGGCAAAGGCGGGAAAGGGTGGAAGAAGGAAAGGAGGTTTTCCGGCGCTATTGCGTCCACTGCCACGGTTCCCGGGGGAAAGGGGATGGCAGGGCTTCCCCGTACCTGTTTCCCCTGCCCAGGGATCTGACCCTGGGAATTTTCAAATTCCGTTCCACCAAAACCAATACCCTGCCGCTGGACCGGGACCTGGCGCGGACCATCCAGCGGGGGGTGCCCGGAACCGCCATGCCGGCCTGGAAAGACATCTTGCCGGAGGAAAGCCTTGGCCCCCTGATCGCCTATATCAAGACGTTTTCCGGCCGGTTCCAAATGGAAACCCCCAATATCGCCATCGACGCGGGGTTGGAGCCCCCCATGAATTCCCTCGCCATCGACGCGGGGAAGTCAATTTACCGGGAATTGCGCTGTTGGCGCTGCCATGGCAGGGAAGGGGAACGGGAAGGCCCCCTCGGGCAAAATTTGAAGGACAGTTGGGGAAACCCGTCCGCGGTTTATGATCTGGCTCAACCGTCTCTCTACAAGGGCGGAGCTTCCTCCCGCGATATCTACCGCACGCTGGCTTCCGGGATGGATGGCACCCCCATGAATGCTTATGATTATCTTTCGGAGGATGAAATCTGGCATCTCGTTCATTACCTCCAATCCCGGTTCGTCCGCCCCGGTCCCGCGGGCGACCCGTCCTCCGGGTCCAATCTCCTCACTTCTTACCGGGTGGAGGGGAAAATCGAACCCTCGCCCGATAACCCGTTGTGGAGGAAAATTCCTTTCACCCGGATTCCCCTGTTGCCGCTGAAGAGCGGGCCGGCCCCCCTGACCAGCCTTCGGGCCCAGTCAATCCATAATGGTCAAACCCTTGCCTTCCGGCTGCAATGGGCCGACCCGACGCCGGACGGGGCCTCGGCGGGAGCCCGATTTTTTCTGGATGCGGTGGCTCTGCAGTTCGCCCCACAAAAATCCCCGGTAAAGGGTGCACCCTTTTTCGGAATGGGGGAAAGGAACCGCCCCGTTCAAATTTGGCACTGGAGAGCGGATGCCACGCAAACCATCACGGGGCCGGCGCGGACATCGCTCTCCCCTTCGGAAGAAGATAAGAATTTGGCGGCGAGGTCCCTGGACCGTTTCCGGGAATCCCCCGTGGAGGAAATCGATGCCCGGGGTTTTGGAACCCTTTTGGTGCAGCCCCTGGAAGACCAGCAGGTCACGGGACAGGGAACCTGGAAAGACGGGAACTGGATTGTGGTATTGGTTAGGGACCTGAAATCTCCCGGTCCGCGGGACATTCAGTTCCAGCCCCGGGAACCGGTCCTGGTCGCTGCCGCCCTTTGGGATGGAGCAAGAAAAGATAAAAACGCGAAGAAAAAAGTCAGCCTCTGGCAGGTATTGAAGCTGCAATGAATCGCGGTCCACTTTCTCCGGCCCGCCGCCGGGACCGAACTTCAACGAGAGGAATCCTCTTTTTCCGGGATTAAAAGGATTTTATGGAACCCAATCAGATCCGGTTCAGCCTGTTTATGGGAATTTTCCTGGTGATGTTGTTGCTGGAGCGCTTGATTCCCCGGCACCCCCGGGTCGACTCCAAGCCCCGGCGGCTGGGAATCAACCTTGGCATTACGGGGCTGGATATCGTTTTGGTCCGGCTGGTGTTTGGCGCCGCCGCCGTGGGAGCCGCCCAGTTCACCCAGGACAAGGGATGGGGAATACTGAACACCCTCGATCTGCCCACCGGTGTGGAAACAGCCGTTACGGTTGTTTTTCTGGATCTCATGATCTATATCCAGCACGTGGTCGTTCATATGATACCCATGTTCTGGCGGTTTCATATTGTTCATCATTCCGACCTGGACCTGGATGTTTCGTCGGGCTTGCGGTTCCATCCGGTGGAAATTCTGGCCTCGATGCTGTATAAAATCGGGTTGATATTCGCTCTCGGCCCGTCCCCGCTCGCGGTCCTGGTGTTCGAGGCGGTTCTCAACGGGATGGCCATGTTCAGCCATTCCAATATCACCCTGCCGTTGTGGCTTGACAATGCCCTGCGCTGGGTGATCGTGACACCGGATATGCACCGGATTCACCATTCGGTGGAACTCAGGGAAACGAATTCCAATTACGGTTTTAACCTGTCGATTTGGGATCGAATGCTGGGGACCTATATTCACAACGCCATGAGACCGCAACCGGCGATCGACATCGGGGTCCCGCCGTTTCGCCGCCCCGAAGACGTCGGGTTATGGAATCTGCTGCTCATCCCTTTCCGCAAACTTCCACGATGAACAGAATATTCAAGGGAAAAATTTTTGGAGTGAAAAATTGACGGTTCGCTTGACCAAGATCATTGCCACCCTGGGTCCCGGGACGGGGACCAAGGTCGGTATAAAAAGGCTGGTTCAAGCCGGGGTCGATGTATTTCGTCTCAACCTTTCCCACGGAAGCCACGAGATGGTGCGGCGATGGATTCGCTGGATCCGGGAGGTGGAAAAGGATATGAGTGCCTTTGTGGGTATTCTTTTGGATCTTCAGGGGCCGAAAATCCGGGTCGGGGAGTTTGAGGAGGGATCCATTCAGCTCAAAAAAGGGCAGAAGGTGGTATTGAGCACGAAAAAGGGGATGGGTCATGGATCCTGGATTCCCGTTCAATACCGCCGGTTTCACAAGGAAGTGGAAAAGGGAAGCCATGTGTATCTGGACGACGGCAACCTGTGTGTCCGGGTCAACAAAATTTCTGGCCGGGAAGTGTTTGCGGAGGTGCGGACCGGCGGAAAACTGTCCAACTTCAAGGGCATCAATTTACCCGATACCATTATGAAGACCAGTCCCTTGACGCCAAAGGACAAGAAGGATCTTGAATTTGGGTTGAAAGAGGGAGTGGATTTCGTGGCGTTGTCCTTTGTGGGCGCCGCGGCGGATATCGTCGAGCTTCGCCGGTTGATCCATGCCGCGGGCAAGGAAACTGAAATCATCGCCAAGATTGAGCGCAAACGGGCGGTCGATAATCTGGAGGAAATTGTTGAGGCTTCCGATGGCGTGATGGTCGCCCGCGGGGACTTGGGTATTGAAATTCCCTTTGCGGAGGTTCCCGTCGTGCAACAGCAAATAATGCGGGCCTGCACACGGCGGTGCAAACCGGTTATCGTGGCGACCCAAATGTTGGAGTCCATGATCTCCCATCCCCGGCCCACGCGCGCGGAGGTCTCGGATATTTCCAATTCCGTGATGTATTGCGCGGACGCAATCATGCTCTCCGGGGAAACCGCCGTTGGCAAATACCCGAAGGCCGCCGTGGATGTCATGAAGGAAACCGCCTTAATTACCGAATCGTTTCAAAATCAATCCCAGCGTATTTCGCCCTGGAATTTATATTTTGAAGAAAGCCCCACTATCCACCGTGGAATCGCTTATTCCGCGAATTCCCTGGTGGAAATATTGAATGCCAAGGCGCTAGTGGTGTTTACCTTGAGCGGCATGACCGCCAAAATGATTTCTTCCCATCATCCCATGGTTCCCATCTTCGCGTTCACTTCCGATCGGTCCCGGGCCAGGCGGTTGACTTTGCTTCGTGGGACGGTTCCCTTGTTTGTGGAGAAAGGCCAATTGTTTCTGGATAAGCTGGATCATTTGTTCCAGATATTGAAAAAACGCCGCTGGGTGAAAAAAAAGGACCGCGTGGTCCTTGTCACCGGAGTGCCTGTTGGGATTCCAAAAAAAACCAATGCGATCCGGGTGGAGGAAGTCCCCTGACCGGGCCGGCGTCCACGGCGGAGGGGTATTCCTCCGATCCGGTATTTTCATTGGCGTGCGAAATTATTTCCCTTAAAGAGTAATCCTGATAAAATTCACACCATGTCCCCCCGTTATTATATTGGAACCGCGATACTGGTGCTGGTCCTTACGGTATGCGTCAGCATTTGGAAACAGAAACGGACAGGGAAGGAAATTTTTATTGTTTTTTGCCAGGTGGTTTTTTCCCTGGCGTTGATCCTCGCCTTGGTGGCGGGGTTTGCCAGGCTTCTCGCGTTCCTGGGTATCGCCCAATCGGGGTTTATTTTGTGATGGGAGGCCGCATGGAATTTTCCCCGTTCATGTTCTTCATCCTGTTTCTGTCCTTTATGGCAATTTCCTTTTTCATGGGGATGATGATTCATTCCGCCTTGATGTATGAGGATAAAAACAACATCAAGAAAGACAGCAAAAAAGCGTGGATTTTATGTATGGTGGCGGGGACGGGAATTACCGGCTGGATGTTTTACTACGGATATTATGTGAATTTTATCAGGTGAAACCCCGGCTCAGGGATGGATGAGGCTTACCTTCTTTCCGCAAAGAAAACTCCTCCTCGATTCGCTTCCGGTTAACTGGAAAGAATGTCGACCAGCCTGGCACAGTCGCTTTTGTAAACGAGAATCTCTTCCTTTTCTTCTTCCGTCAAGTCATCGGCCATATTTTCATCGATCAATTCAATGGCATCGTTCAAGCCCCCGGCGACGATATCGAGGTCCGATTCGCTGAGGGCGTATAACGAAGAGTTCTGTTTGAGCTTTTCAAACACTCGGGAATATCTCATCTTAAAGTCATAAAGGGAGTCGCGCTTGTTACTGGGCAGGTCGCCCTTGAGTTCCGTGTTCATGTCGGAAATGGAATCGTTCAAAGCCATTTTTATGGTTTCAATATCTTTTTCACTGATCGATGCTAAAGATTTCATTTTCTCCCTTCCTGGTGATAAAACGGGGTTCATCCTCCCGGGTGAATGCCGTCGAAATAAAATGTAAATGAGGTGAAACGATCAGGCGTCAGGAATCGGCCGCCTCTTTTTATAATAGCTCAAAATGCGCGGGAATTTTACGAGAAGTCAGGAAAAAAATGAAAATCACCGTGAAATCGGGAGTTTTGGGAGCTTATTTTTCCGCTGGAGGGGAGCCCGCCCAGGGGAGTGTCCCCATGAAAAAACCGGAGCGGACCGCGTGATCCCGGCCGCACCGGTTTTTCCAAAAGGAGCGAGGCATTCAGGCCGCGACCTTGATGTCGATTTTTCTGGGTTTCGCGGCCTCTTTTTTGGAAAGGGTCACCGTAAGGATGCCGTTCTCCAATTTGGCGTGGACCTTCTCGGTGTCGATTTGTTCACCCAGCCGGAACTTTCGATGAAAATTCCGGGGCCTGAACTCGCGGATGCGGTAGGTGACTCCAGCGTCTTCTTCCTTGTCCCGCGCATCGTGGCGCAGATGCAGCACGCCTTCGTGGATTTCGACCTGGATATCCCCGTCCCTCATTCCGGGCACCTCGGCCCGGAGAATGTATTCGCCCTCCGATTCCAGGACGTTGACCCGGGGCCAGGGGCCGGTCTCATTTTCCCAGAGGCGAATGGGCCGGAACGGACTAAATAATTTATCGAAATCCTCGTTGAAAAAGGATGAAATTTCTTTTCCTGGGGTAAAGGTATCGAGATTCATGGTGGTTTCTCCAATAATTAGCAACTGTTAAAAGAAGGGGTCATGACCTCGTTGGTTGCGCGCTTCAACTTGTTTAAGAAATAAAATGGGATGCGGTCCGTGTCAAGTGGAGCGGAAAGATTTTTGCAAGCCGGGCCAGGCGGGCCGGGGAGAAGTGCCCGGAAAAGGCGAAACGCCTTTGATCCGGGTGAATCGGGAAATGGGGAAAAATGGGATCCCCTCATCCCAGCCTGCCACCTCGCGGGTGCACCCCCTGGGAGAAGGAGTGAACTTACCTTGGAATTGTGGACACGAAAAAAATAAGGATAATGTACTTGGAGGTGTCTATGGGAATTAAACGGCGGAGTTTTTCTAGGAGTTCAAGGTCCAGGCGGGAAGGATGGCCCTCCAGTGAAAATTATGCCGATTTCATAAGATACATTTATTAAATTATTCATGACAATTGAAAGCAAGGAATCTTGATTTGTACGGCAATTTACCGTACAATTTAAATAAAAAGGAAAAGCAGACCATGAAGACGATTGACGCAAAAAATCCGAAAATGGCCCGGCTTGAAGCCAGGGTTTCCGTCGATGAAAAGAAACTCTTCCAACATGCCGCCGCGCTTCAAGGCCGGTCCTTGACCGAATTCATTGTAAATTGCGCCCATGATGCCGCCAAAAGAACCGTTCAAGAGCATGAAATCATGGAATTGAGTGCCAGGGACCGGAAGGTTTTTGTTGCGGCTCTTCTGACGCCCCCCGCTCCCGGGAAACGACTTAAGAAGGCCGCGAAGCGTTATAAGGGTGCCATGGGCATTTGATGGGCCAGGGAAAGAGGGAAGCATCCTATTCAATTGAGCCGCTCGGCCGGCATCATGACCGTGCGGCTTTTTCATGCGGTAAGGAGGCCCTGGACCGGTATATCAAGAAGCAGGCCCGCCAGGATGCCAAGCGACATTATGCGGCCCCCTTTGTTCTTGTAGAGAAAGGTGAAAAAAATATTTTAGGGTATTACACGCTCTCCTCTTTCGGGATTCGTTTGGATGAATTGCCCGGGGAAATAGTTAAAAAGTTTCCCCCTTATCCCATCGTTCCGGCTACGCTCCTGGGGCGGTTGGCGGTTGATGAAGGTCATCATGGAAAAGGATTGGGGGAATTGCTTCTTATGGATGCCTTGCATCGCTCCTTGGATCAGGCCGATGTGATTGGCTCGACCGCCGTGGTGGTGGAGGCAATGGATAAAGAAGCTTTTGAGTTTTACGAAAACTTCGATTTTCTTCCTTTTCCGGATCGCCGAGACCGTCTCTTCCTGCCCATGAAAACCATTCTTAAATTATTTTAAATTCCCAAACCAGCCGCAATAAAGATCGAATCTCTTCTGAAGTTCGGGTGAATTTCTTAAGGCGGTAATTCCCAGGGTATTGGCAATTATCCCTGGTCAAGATACAATAAAGGCTAATTTTCGTGGAAGGAACTATCATGAAACTGCATATTTTGATCGAACAGGACGAAAAGGGTTTTTATGTCGCCGAAGCGCCTGCCCTGCCCGGTTGCCTGTCCCAGGGGAAAACCCGCGAGGAAGCGTTGGCCAACATCAAGGAAGCGGTCCAAGGCTGGCTGGAAGTCATGGAGTCCAAGCAAACATTGAATCCCGCCCACCTGATTGAAATTTCAATCTGATGGGCGAACGTTTGCCCGTCCTTTCGGGTGCAGTGGCCGTCAAAAAGCTGGAACGGGCGGGATGGACCGTGGTTCGACAGAAAGGATCGCACATCATGATGACTAAACTGGAATACGAATATACTCTTTCCATCCCGCAACACAAAGAGTTGTGACCGGGGCTCTTAAAAAAACTCCTCCGGCAGGCCAATTTGACTTCAGATGAGTTTTCCCGCCTTTAGTGTTTACAAAACAAAAGGGCCTGATCCAATAGGCCAAGCCCCTGGTTTTTCAATTAGAAATTAAGGAATACCCTCAACCCGCCTCTCCCTAAAAGGGAGAGGGGACATAGGGAAGAAGCAGAGGTAGCGAAAAAGTTCGAACCCCTTTTGCCGACAAACTCAATCGAAAACCGAAATAATTGCCAGCCGATGGCGGCTCGGGAGCGAAGCGAACGTTTGCCGCGGGTTCGTTCCAGCCCGCAGGCTGGGGGAGGTTTGGCGAAAATGTTGGAACCGATCCTCGTTGACTTGCGCTCAAGAAATTCGGATTGCAAGAGGCGGTTGCAGCCAGTTGCCCCTCCCTGTAAGGGAGTGGGCCCACCAGGATTCGAACCTGGGACCTACCGGTTATGAGCCGGGGGCTCTACCAACTGAGCTATAGGCCCGGGATAGTTAACTTTCCACAAAGCTGCGGAGTTTTTTGCTTCGGCTGGGGTGCCGTAGCTTGCGCAACGCTTTCGCTTCGATTTGCCGGATGCGTTCCCGGGTGACCGCGAAATCCTGACCCACTTCTTCGAGCGTGTGCTCGGAATCCAGTCCGATTCCAAAACGTTTTCTCAGGACTTTTTCCTCGCGGGTGGCCAGGGTGGCCAGAACCTTCAGGGTTTGATCCTTGAGGTTTTTCTTGACCACGGAATCGATCGGGGAAAGGACCTTCTTGTCTTCGATGAAATCCCCCAGGTGGCTGTTTTCTTCTTCCCCGATGGGGGTTTCGAGGGAAATGGGTTCCTTGGCGATTTTGAGGACTTTTCTTACCTTATCCACGGGCAAACTCATTTTTTCAGCGATCTCCTCGGGGCTGGGTTCCCGGCCCAGTTCCTGGACCAGGTGCCTGGAGACGCGGATCAGTTTGTTGATGGTTTCGATCATGTGCACGGGGATGCGAATCGTCCGCGCCTGGTCGGCGATGGCCCGGGTGATCGCCTGGCGAATCCACCACGTGGCGTAGGTGCTGAACTTGTAGCCCCGCCGGTATTCGAACTTGTCCACCGCCTTCATGAGGCCGATATTCCCCTCCTGGATCAGGTCGAGAAACTGGAGGCCCCGGTTGGTGTATTTTTTGGCGATGCTGACGACCAGCCGCAGGTTGGCCTCTGCCAGTTCGCGTTTGGCGGTTTTATCTTTCACCCGTCCCCGCGCTATGGAGCGCACCGTGGCCAGCAGGTAGTCCTTGGAAGTGGAAGTTTCTTTTTCGATTTTCTTGATTTTTCTCCGCCCTCGCTGAACCATCTTGAGAAAGTTGTCGTATTGGGCGCGGGTGATCACTTTCCCGGAGGGCAGTTTCACGCTTTTTTGGCGGGCCCAGTTTTTCGCGAGCTTCTTGATTTCCGCGAGGGACAGCCCCAATTGTTTTTCCAGGTTGCGTTCCTCCCGGCCGGCGGCCCGGATTTGGGCGGCGATATCATAAATTTTCTCTATGATGCCGTCCATGACGTCCTGGGACAAGTTGATGTCCGGAACGATCTGCTCCACGATTTTTTTCTGTTCTATTTTTTCTTGTTCCAGACGGGCGCGCACTTTTTCCGAGAGATTCGAAAGGGTCAAACGTTTTCGGATACGTTGCAGCTTCTGCTCTTGGATTTTGAGGTTCCGGATATTTTTAAGAAATTTCTTGGTTTCGTCCCGTTCCGACTCCTCTTTCTTATCTTCCGGCTCGGCGCTTTGAATGATCTCGAACACACTTATTTCGTTTCTCTTGATCTTTTCTCCAAGATCGAGAATCTCACTCACCGTGACCGAACAGTTTGCCACGGCGGAGATCACGTCGTTTTGGCCCGCTTCGATCCGTTTGGCGATTTCCACTTCGCCTTTCCGGGTCAGCAGGGAAATCGTCCCCATCTCGCGCAGATACATGCGGACGGGATCGTCGATCGTCACAGTATCGGTTTTGGTGACATGGTTGTCATCATCCGAGGCGGTTCCTTCCTTATCTTGATCCCCTTCTCTATCAGCGTTGAGTTTTTCCCCTTTCAAGGCCGTGTCGACGATGTCGATTTCGTTTTCTCCAAAAAGATGCATGAGATCATCAATTTGCTCAGGGGTGACGAGGTCCGAAGGCAACACATCGTTGACTTCTTCGTAGGTAAGATACCCCTTTTCCTTACCTTGAGAAATCAATTGGTTGATTTCGATCACATTATGAAGCTTTTCAATATTGGGCATCGACGGGGTTTCTCCTAATTATCTGGATGATGAAGAAATGGTTTTGGTTTCTTTTTATTTTAATCGGGTATTAAAGAAAGTTGAATTTCCCTCAGACGGCTGTGTAATTCCCGGGAGCGTTCGGACTGCCCCGCCTTTTCCGCCTCATTCCGCTGTTTTTTGAGTTCCTTGATGGTTTCCCGCAGATTGTTTCGTTTCAGTTCCACGATACAATCAGCCGCGCCCTGGGCCCGGTCGTCGAACAGGATAGGCTGAACGCCCACGCGGGTCAGCAGCGCCTTGATTTCCGGGTCCTCCGTCCGGTCCAGCAAACGATCGACCTGGAGAGGTCGGCCCTCGTCCAGAAGAGCGTAAAACATCTCCATCACGCGCCTGATCCTGGGGTCCCGGAACTCCTCGACCGAAATTTGGCTCCGGATGTCCCGCGCCACCCGAAGGCTGGACAACATCAGGTGGATCAGATACAGGTCTGGTTTCTGCTTGTTCTGCGAATTCTCCATCGTGACGGGGAGGGACGATTGTTTCTGCCCGGTGGCCTTTCGCAATTCGCTCAACAATGCTTTGTCATCCACACCCAGTTTTTCCGAGAGATAACGGACCCATTCGGTGCGTTCGAGGTTATTTTTGATTTTGGATATCAACGGGAGCACTCGGTTGACCACTTCCATCCTGCCCCCGGGGGTTTCAATGTTTCCGTTTTGTACGGCTTTTTCCAGGTACGATTCCACAAAGGATTTCGCGTTCTCAATCAACTTCAAAAAAGGTTCCGGTCCGTTCTCCCGGATAAAGGAGTCGGGGTCGTGGCCGCCGGGCAGAATCACGATTTTGACGTTCATGCCATTTTCCAGAAGGAGTTCGAAACCCCTTTCCGCCGCGAGCTGCCCCGCCGGGTCCGAATCAAATACCAGGACGGCGTGGTTGGTATGATTTTTCAGGAGAGCGACCTGGGCGGGGGTCAACGCCGTTCCGCAGGTAGCCACCACGTTGCGAATTCCCTTTTCCCGGGCGCGGATCTGGTCGAAATACCCTTCCACCAAAAGGACCTGGTTTTCCTTGCGGATAGCTTCCCGGGCGCCATGCAGGCCAAACAGTTGATTTCCCTTTTTATAAAGCAGGGTTTCCGGTGAGTTCAGATATTTGGGCCCGGCCTCGGCCTGGATCACCCTTCCGGCAAACCCGATGATTTTCCCGTACATGTCTTTAAGCGGAAACACGATCCTTCCGCGAAACCGGTCATAATAATCCCGATCCGAGCCTCCTTCCTTTTTCTTGATCAACCCGGCATTTTCCAAATCCCGGCGGGTGCGGGAGGCACTTTTTCCCAGCGTGGTTGCCAAGTCATTCCAGCGAGCCGAGGCCCAACCGATCTGGTAATGCGCAAGGGTTTCCGGTTGGAAGCCCCTGGACCGAAGGTAATCCCGCGCTTTTTGGGCTTCTTGCGACCGGTTAAGCAGGGTCACGAAATATTCCGCTGCCAATACATTCAAATTCAAGAGAATCTCGCGATTCCTTTGAATTTGGTTTGCCGGGCCTTCATGGGTGACCGAGGGAAGCTGGACGCGGGTCCGCCCAGCCAAATTTTTCACCGCATCCAGGAAGGGAATGTCCTGTGCGGCCATGAGAAACTTGAATACATTCCCCCCGGCGCCACATCCGAAACAGTAATAAATCTGTTTCTCCGGGCTGACTGTAAAGGAGGGGGTTTTTTCCGCGTGAAAGGGACAAAGCCCCTTATAATTTTTACCATTTTTCTTTAAAAGGACCGATTCCGAGACGATGTCCACGATATCGGCCCGGGATCGGATTTCCTCGATAATGTTTTCAGGGATACGATGTTTCAATGTTTTAAAAGCAGGCCTACATCGCCCACGGGCTGGTATTTGTGTTTCCCGGTGGGATGAATTTTTATTTTTCCCCGGGTTCCTCCCAACGGAGAAAATTTTTTTCTCCCTTGCTCTTAAAATGAATTCAATCCAGGGAAAAACTACTGTTTTTGCACTAGATACTCGCTGACCAGGTTTTTGATCAATTGATTGTCCGCCTTGCCCTTGAATTCGGGAACCACGGTTTTCATGATCCTCCCCATTTCCCCGGTGCCATGGGCATCCAGTTCCTTTATGATTTCCTGGATCCGGCGCCGAAGATCCTCCTCGGGAACCTGTTCGGGCAAATAGGTTTGCAGAATTTCTATTTCCTGTTTTTCCTTTTGGCTCAGTTCCGGACGGTTCCCTTTGTCATACAAAGCTGCGGCTTCTTTGCGCTTTTTGACCTGACTGACGACGATGGCCACGACCGCTGCGTCGTCAATTACTTTTTTTTGACGGATTTCCTGGTTTTTAATCTCGGAAATAAGGATGCGGATGGTGTTGAGCCGAACGGTATCGCGCGCTTTTAGTGCTCCCTTTAGGTCGGAAAGGAGTTTTTCCTTTAAACTCATGGTTTTATTTCATAAAGAAAACAAACGAATATAGTGACCAATCTCGGTTTTGTCAATACCCTGCAAGGATTTTATGGCCGATATCGCTTTCTTGCCTTATAAATTTATTAACTTATTAGAAAATAGTGGGTTATTTTAATATTGGCGGGTAAATGGGGGGTTGCCCCTGAAATCTTGATTCAATTTTGATTATATGACAAAAATTCCCATTTTTGTATGCATTTTTAGCATTTAATTTGAAATTTGTTGATTTCCATCCCAAGGTTGTCTTGTGGATTGCATATTCTACATTGGCGGGTTTGCGTCCTTCAAAAAAAGACCCGCCTTCTGGTGAAAAAAAAACCGGCTCTCCGGAAAGAGAACCGGTTTTTCTTTTCCTTGAAGACTGCAAAACCGATCTGCCTTCGAAACCCAATCCGTATCCATAATTCCGTTCAAACGGAAATTAATAATTTATCCAGGAAAAAAGATTTTGGATTCCGAAGACAGACCGAATAATCGGAGAGGCTCCGATTATTTGCAGTGAACTTTAATTTTCGAGGTGCCGCCGGTGCTGTTCACAATCCGGGCATCATCGATTTGAATCCCCTTGGTTTCATCCCAACCCCCCGCCAGGGGATAGTTGGATTCTAAAGCGTATTTCCTGGTTTCCTTGGGTTCCAACATGTCGTACGCATAGTTGGCGCCGTTACCCAGGATGACTTGAACTTCCGCCGGTTCATTACTCATGTTTTCCACCATGAAACTCTTATTGCAATACGTGGTGGTTCCCGGTTCCAAAACGGCTTCATCCCCGCTGAATTCTTCAACGAACCAGGCCGGCTCGTCGGCCGTGACAGCGGTGGTATTCAGGAAGAAAATGGTGAAAACCGCCAAGATCAAAAACAAACCTCTCCGATTTTTCATTTTTCACCTCCAAAAAATTTTAACAATTTTTGGGGAAAATGTTTGTGACATGTCCCCTCCTGGGGCCGGGTTTTCAAATGGGCCAAAACCACGGCCCCTTTTCCTTGAATCGCTTGCGGTTTGGCTGTCAGAACCTATATTGCAACCTATATGCCGAATTCCGGAAAATCCTTAATCCCCTTTAATTTTATAAGGTTAGATAAATTTCCGCGGGCGGGATGCTATGGGGAAAATGGCTATTATTCGCCGGGCCGTTGGGAAGGATTTAATAATTCTATCTGTTTCAATACGTTATATTTTGATGTGATATTTGAGCCCGGCGGGTTTTAGCCGGTATGGCGAAATCCGGCGGGGTTCAGGGTTTAACTTCCGAGGGATATCATGAAATATGATTTGGAATATGTTTTAGACAGTGCGTTGGATGGAATTTTCATCGTGGGCAGCGACCACCGGCTTGTCCTGTTCAATCGTGCCTGTCAGGAGCTTTACGGAATTTCCCGGGATGATTTTGTGGAGAAAGCAGTCCGGAAACTTTCGGATTTCAAGGCGGTGTGGAATGATAAGGCATTGAAAAAAAAGAAAAACATTACCTTCGGGGACATGGCGGTGAAAAAGGAAAGAATGACCCTCCCGCACAAAAACGGCAAGGTGGTCTGGGTGGAAACGATCTATACCCCTATTTATGACCGGAAAAACGGGGAGATCGCCTACGTGATGGGCGTGATCAAGGATATTACCGAGCAGAAAATTCTGGAGGAAGAAAAGGAAAATTTGCTGGTCCAGCTTGGAAATCTTAGAAGAAACCTGGAGAAAAATTACAATTTTTCCCATATCGCCGGGCGCTCGGCGAATCTGGTCCAGACGATGAAGCTGGCCGGCCAAGTCGCCAAGCAAAACACAACGGTGCTGATTTCCGGTGAAAGCGGAACCGGTAAGGAGCTTCTGGCCAAGGCCATTCATTTCAACAGTCCACGGGCCGCGAAACCCTTCGTGCCCATCAACTGTTCGGCCTTTCCCGATACGCTGATTGAGAGCGAACTTTTCGGTTATGAGAAGGGTGCGTTTACGGGTGCCGAAAAATCGAAGCCCGGCAAGGTTCAATTGGCCTCTGGGGGCACCCTTTTCCTGGATGAGGTCTCCGAATTGAGCGCTTCCGCCCAGGCCAAGATGCTTCGGGTTATCCAGGAACGCGAATTCCAACCCCTGGGAGGGGTGCGAAACGTGCGCGTGGACATTCGCATCATCGTCGCGACCAATAAGGATATTGAAAAACTCGTGGCCGAGGGAAAATTCCGGGAAGACCTGTATTACCGGCTTTATGTTTATCCCATCACCCTCCCCCCGCTGAGGGAAAGGTTGGAAGACCTGCCTTTGCTGATCGATACTTTCATAAAAAAAATGAACCGGGAAATGGGACGGCAGATTCGGGGCCTGACCCGGGAGGCAATAAACGTGCTTCGCGATTACCACTGGCCGGGCAATGTCCGCGAGCTTCAGAACGTGGTCGAACGGGTGATGATTCTTTCCCAAAAGGATGTGATCGATCTGGTGGACCTGCCTCAGTATCTAAGAAGGAAAAAATCCATCGAAGCCCCCGCCGCCGAAATGAATGGGATGGGGTCTCTGCCGGAAAAGTTTTCCCTGGAACAATTCGTCCAGAGGTGCGAAAACAGGATCATCGTCGACACTCTCAAAACCTGCGGATTCAATAAAACCCGGGCCGCGAGAAATCTTGGACTCACCCGGTCGACCTTCCGATACAAACTTTCGAAGGTGCCCGGCGAAATGTTGAATGCGGTTTTGATGGTTAATACAGAAGATAATTCTGGCGAAGCTTCATGAAGACTTCCAGATCCTCTTTCCAGGATTCCTCTATCTCCCAAAGGGAATAGGGACCGTTCAAGAACCGTTCGCGCAGGTCCGAGTTTCCGTAAAGCAGGTCAATAGCGAACCGGTCGTTGACGAACTCATAGGGCTCCGTTCTCCAGGAAAATTTTTTGGGATAGAGCTCCTCCACGGCCCGGATGACGGCGATTCCCGTCAAAAAGGGCTTGAACCGGTTTCTGTCAACCAGGTGGACCTGCACCCCGCCGCAGGTCTCGCCCGACCATTTGTGGAACATGGGCCGGAAATATTGGGGGCGGAAGAAGACTCCCGGTAAATTTTCCTTCTTTAACCGGGCGGCCAATCGATGCGCGTCGATGTAAGGGGCGCCGATGAGCTCGAATGGAAGGGTGGTTCCTCGGCCTTCCGAAAGCCGCGTCCCCTCGATCAGGCACATCCCGGGATACACGCTGGCCGTGATTAACGTCGGCATGTTCGGGGAGGTCGGGATCCATGGGAGGGTGGTCTCGTCGTACCAAAGACCGCGGTCCCAGCCGCGCATGGAGACCACGGTCAGGTCGCATTCTATACCAAAGCTTTCGTTGAACAGTTTCGCCAGCTCCCCGACGGTCATCCCGTGCCGGTTGGCGATGGGATATTTCCCCACAAACGACCGCCAGGCCTCTCCCACGATGTTCCCCTCCACGGTGACACCGTTGATCGGATTGGGCCGGTCGCAAACGATCATGGGGATTCCCGTTTCGCGGCAAACCTGCATGCAGTTGGCCAGAGTGTAGATGAACGTATAGTAGCGCGACCCGATGTCCTGGATATCGAAGATCAGATTGTCGAGATCCGCCATTTGCACGGGATTGGGGAAAAGCGACGATTCCACATCCCCATACAGGCTCATTACATTGAGCCCGGTGATGGGATCTTGATTGTCGTTCACCTTCACCATGTCCTGGTCGACGCCGTACAGGCCGTGTTCCGGGGCAAAAATTTTTTTCAGGTTGAACCAGTTGTGGGAATGAAAATGGGTGATCGAATGCCGGTGGTCGCCGGCCAGGCTGGTCTGGTTGACCACCAGGCCGATGTTCTGGCCCGAAAGGTACCGTTCAGGGTCCGAAAGAAGTATGTCGAGTCCGGTAACGATTCGGTTCACGGGGCGGGTGAGTCCTCATGGATGGGGATGCCCACCGACCCGGAGACGGCGGATATCCCGGAAAAGTTTTGTGGAACAGGGGGCCGGATAAAGGATCATGGAACATCGCGAAACCGGTATCCCTTGGGGATCACGATGATATTGGATTCCTCATCGACCAAAAACCGTTTTCTGTCTTCCTCCACGTTATACCCGATCGACACGCCCGGGGGGATATGGACATCCTTGTCAATGATGGCCATGGTGATTTTGCAGTTTTTCCCGACCCGGACCCGGTCCATGATAATGGAATTGATGATGGCGGCGCCACTGTCTATCAGGACATCCCGTCCAATGATGGAATCCTGAACGATCCCTCCGGAAATGATGCTCCCTTCGGCGACGATGCTGTTGACCGCCTGGCCGCGCCTTCCATCCTCGTTGAAGACGAATTTGGCCGGGGGTCCGCCGTATTGTGTGGTTTTGATCGGCCAGCGGTCGTTATAAAGATTGAACACGGGGTTTATATTTCTCAAATCCATGTTCGCTTCCCAAAAAGCCTTGATGGTTCCCACGTCTTTCCAGGCGCCGACCTCCTGGATCGAACTGCCCGGGACCCGGTTGGAACGAAAATCATAAGCAAAAACCCGATGGGAGTTATACACCCGGGGCAAAATGTTCTTGCCGAAATCATGGTTGGAGCCTTCCTCCGCGGCGTCTTCGTAAAGGATCTTGATTAGAAAATCCGTGTTGAAAATATAGTTCCCCATGGAAGCGAAGGTTTCCCCAGGCCGGCCCGGAATGGGGACCGGTTGAGATGGTTTTTCCTGGAAACCGATAATGCGCTGGTCCTGGTCGACCTGGATGATCCCGAAGCTCCGCCCCTCCTCAATGGAAACCGGAAGCGCCGATACGGTGATTTCGGCCTGGTTTTTGAGGTGAAAATCGATCATTTGCCGGATGTCCATCCGATAAATATGGTCTGCGCCGAACACGGCCACCAGATCGAAACTGTGCCCCTCGATCAGGTTGATGTTTTGGTAAATAGCGTCCGCCGTGCCCAGGTACCAGCTTTCCCCCGTTCGTTTTTGTGCGGGAACGGGAAGGATGAAGTGGTCCGAAATAATGGAACTGAACCGCCATCCCTCTTGCAAGTGCTCCGTCAACGATTGGGATTTGAATTGGGTGAGAACGTAAATCGAATAGATATTGGAATTGATGAAATTGCTTAAAACGAAGTCGATCAGCCGGTATTTGCCGCCAAAGGGAACGGCGGGTTTGGCCCTTTCTTTCGTCAGGGGATAGAGTCGGCTTCCCTCCCCACCAGCAAGGATCATTCCGAGAACATTCAAGGCTCGCATGTCACCTCCCTGAGAACAAGGATTTTTGGAGGAGCAGGGTTTTTCGGTTCAAGAGCGTAAGGACGCGTATGGGACAGAAAATGGATCGGGGAATGGTGTCACCCGCAAAGATTCAGGTTCGCGATTTTGGACCTTGTAACCACTTGAATTGCAATAGTAACTTTCATTCCACGGTTCTGTCAACTCATAATAGGCGCCGAGGAGGCCGGGGGAGGGTGGGATGGGGCAAAAAAAACCCCGGCCCGTGGGCCGGGGTTGAAGATGCGGTTCGGGCCGCGAGAGGCCAGTTTACATCATGCCGCCCATGCCGCCCATGCCGCCCATGCCGCCCATGCCGCCCATGCCGCCGGCCGGGGGATGAGCGTGGTCCGATTTTTCTTCCGGCAGATCGGTGATCATGGCCTCCGTCGTCAGGAGGAGAGCCGAAATACTTGCCGCGTTTTGCAGGGCCGTGCGGGCCACCTTCGCCGGATCGATGATTCCCGCCTTGATCATATCGGTGTATTCCTCGTTCCGGGCGTTATAGCCCTGGTTGCCTTTTAAAGTTTTCACTTTTTCGGCGATCACGGTGCCTTCTTCCCCCGCGTTGGCGGCGATTTGGCGGACCGGTTCTTCCAGGGCTCGCCGGATGATATTGACCCCCTGAATGTAGTCATGATCCCCCTCCAACTTTTTAAGAGCCGGCAGAGCGCGGATAAAGGCCACGCCGCCTCCGGGAATGATGCCTTCCTCGACCGCGGCCCGGGTGGCGTGCAACGCATCCTCCACGCGTGCCTTTTTCTCCTTCATCTCGGTCTCGGTCGCGGCGCCCACCTTGATGATGGCCACGCCTCCCACCAGTTTGGCCAACCGCTCCTGGAGTTTCTCCCGGTCGTAATCGGAGGTGGTCTCCTCGATCTGGTTGCGGATCTGTTTGACCCTGGCCTGGATGTCCGAAGGCTTGCCCTTGCCATCGACGATGGTCGTATTCTCCTTGTCAATGGTGATGCGCTTGGCCCTTCCCAGGTCGTCGATAGTCACATTCTCGAGTTTCACCCCGATGTCCTCGGAAATGACGTTCCCGCCGGTCAGAATGGCGATATCGTTGAGCATGTCCTTGCGTCGGTCGCCGAATCCGGGCGCTTTGACGGAACAAACGTTCAGCGTGCCCCGCAATTTATTGACCACCAGGGTCGCCAGGGCTTCCCCTTCCACGTCCTCGGCAATGATCAATAAAGGCTTGCCGCCCTTGGCGATCTTTTCCAGAAGGGGCAGAAGGTCTTTCATGTTGGTGACCTTTTTCTCGTTCAATAAAATATACGCGTCCTCCAGAACCGTTTCCATCCGTTCCGCGTCGGTCACGAAGTAGGGGGAAAGATAACCCCGGTCGAATTGCATCCCCTCCACGATTTCCAGGGCCGTCTCCATGCTCTTGGCTTCCTCGACGGTGATGACCCCGTCCTTGCCGACCTTATCCATGGACTCGGCGATGATTTCCCCGATCGCCGTGTCCTGGTTGGCGGAGATGGTTCCCACCTGGGCGATTTCCTTTTTGTCCTTGGTGGGTTTCGACATTTTCCCGATTACTTCAACGACGGTGGTTACCGCGTCCTCGATGCCGCGTTTGATATCCATGGGATTGGCGCCAGCGGTGACCATTTTCATTCCCTCCCGAAAGATGGCCTGGGCCAGCACCGTGGCGGTGGTGGTCCCATCCCCGGCGTTGTCGCTGGTTTTGCTGGCCACCTCATTCACCATTTGCGCCCCCATGTTTTCAAAAGGCTCCTCCAGCTCGATTTCCTTCGCGACGGTGACCCCATCCTTGGTGATCGTCGGCGATCCGAATTTTTTATCGATGACCACGTTGCGTCCCTTCGGACCCAGCGTGATTTTCACTGTATTGGCCAGTTGGTTCACACCAGACAGAATTTTTTGACGTGCATTTTCCTCGTAAGCGATTAGTTTAGCCATAAAAGACTTGCTCCTTTATTATCAGATTATTCGTTACCCGTTAAAAAATGGGTATGCGATTTTTATTTTTCGATGACTCCCAGAACCTCATCTTCCCTCATCAGCAGATACTCTTCCCCGTCAATCTTGATTTCCGTGCCGCCGTATTTGCTGTAGAGAACTTTATCGCCTACCTTGACATCCATCTTAATGTGTTGGCCGTCCTCGCCGACTTTTCCTTTGCCCACGGCCTTCACCCGGCCTTCAATGGGTTTTTCCTTGGCGGAATCGGGAATGATGATTCCTCCTTTGCGGACCTCTTTCTCCAGGATGGGTTGAACCAGAATTCGATCTTGTAAAGGTCGGATTTTCATAAATGCTCCTTTAAAAAATGATAAACTCTCGTTAGACAACACTTATCTAAAATTGGTGCGTAACAATTCCACTCAGGACCGTTGTTTTGTATCTATATGAATTTCAAGCGATTATTCAGAATAGGGTCTAATTTTCCGGTTTTTCAATACTTGCTGCATTGTTGGCACTCACTGGCGAGGAGTGCTATTAAACCATAATATCTAAATTTTGAAAATCAAGTTTTCGCGGAAAAAAAAATAAAAAAAATTAAAATTATTTAATCAATGAAAAAACAAATAGTTAGAAAACTAGAAACCTTTCCCAACCCCCGTCCCGACCGGGATTACGAAATTGAAATGGAATGTCCCGAATTCACCTGCCTCTGTCCCAAAACCGGTCAGCCCGACTTCGCCGTGGTGGAAATCCGTTACGTTCCCGGCCAACTTTGCATCGAGCTCAAATCGCTCAAGCTCTACCTGTGGTCCTACCGCGACGAGGGGGGGTTCCATGAAAAAGTGATCAATCAGATCCTGGACGACCTGGTCACCGTCTGCCAGCCCCGGGAAATGCGGATCATTGGCGATTTCAACGTGCGCGGCGGCATCCATACCACCATCACCGTCGAATACAAAGCCCCGGCGGGGGAAGTGCAGGGGGGGAAGAAAAGGAAATCATGACGTTTTCGCTGAATCCTGAAAATTCAGCGGCGATTCACCAGATAAACCGCCAGGAGGACCGAATGTGGAATCGAACCGGGGAGTGTAATCAATGCGGAGAATGCTGCAAAACCGTGAACATTACCGCCGTGCGCGACCTAGCCTTGCGGCAGCACGGGAACATGGAAGAGCTCGAGCGGTATATGAGTTATCGTGGGATCCAGGTGGTGGGGTCCGATGAAGAAAGAAACCTGATCTTTTATTCGATCCGCAACCCCTGCAGCCAGCTCGGACCCGAGAACGAATGCCAAGTTCACGGGAAGCCGGAGAAGCCACTCATCTGCCACCGTTACCCCCGCACCCCGGATGACATCCCCGAATGCAGCTACCGCTTCACCCAAGGGGTCAAGTCTCCTCTTGCCTTCATCTGAAGCGGGTTGTAAAATGTTCCCATGGCCCGGCCTTTACGCATAGAATATCCTGGTGCTTTGCACCATGTGATGAATCGTGGATCAAACCGTTCACCGATCTTCCGTGACAGGAGAGATTATGAAGAATTCCTCCAAACCCTATGGGAGGCTTGCGGCCTTTTTAAAGTTTCAGTGTATGCCTACTGTCTTATGCCGAATCACTACCACGTATTGATCGTTACCCCCGAAGGGAACGCATCGCGTTTCATGAGGCATTTGAATGGTGTGTATACGCAACGGTTCAACCGCGCCCACAATCGGGATGGGCCACTGTTCCGGGGACGGTATAAAAGTGTTCTGGTCCAGGCGGACGATTACCTTTTGCAAGTGGTCCGATATATCCATTTAAATCCGGTGAAGGGAAAACTGGTCGACCGCCCAAGGGAGTACGAGTGGAGCAGCTATAATTTTTATTTGAGGCCCCAGGGTGAGCCTGGGGGTTTGGGCACTGAGTGGGTTTTGAGTCTTTTTTCCCGTCAAAGGAAAAAGGCCGTTCAAGCTTTTAGAAAATTCATGGGCGACCCCGTGAGCGCCAATGTGGAGCGATTTTATTCTTCAAGGAAGCTGGGCAGTATTTTGGGAGATGATGGGTTTGTCGAGCGAATTAAGGAACAATATATTTATTCGGATCCGTCTCCAGATATGGAAGTGAGGGAAATAAGGAGATTCCGGGGAGAGGGCGTCATTCAAATGATCAACCGGGAAATCTGCCGAACCTTTAAAGTCAAGGAGGAATCACTTTTTCAAGGAAGGCGGGGAAGGAAAAATTTACCTCGTCAAATGGCGGTTTCGCTGTCGCGGGAATTATCCGGATTGAATCTCAGGGAAATCGCGGAATCCTATGGGATCAAATCCTACAAAACGGTCGAGAGCCACTATTCCCGGATACAAACCGTGATGAAAGAAGACAGAAAATTGACTGAGAAATATTTAACGATTAAGAATAGATGCAGGCAAGAGGAGATTTGA
>JBHHVU010000039.1:0-29997 GCA_046754465.1 Nitrospinaceae bacterium
GAACAGAGAAACTCTTTTCACCGCAAAGGCGCAAAGGACGCGGAGAAAGCCTTAAAAAATAGTGGGTTTTTGGTTTCTTTGCGATCTTTGCGTCTCCGCGGTAAACCAATGGTTTTGTTTTTCCATCTGTGGTTCCGACCCATTCCCCATCCCAACTTGTTTCCTTGCGAGGAATTCAGGTATAATCGGCGCACCTTCCATTTTGCTGGAATTTTATCATGTTGTTTGAATTTGAAGATAAAGCGCTGCAACCGATCGAGGAAAAAGTGCGTGCCGAGGAGCGGCTTTCCTTCGCGGACGGGGTCACTCTCTGGACCACGTTCGACCTTTTGGGGGTGGGCCATCTGGCGAACCTCCTGCGTGAGCGGGTGCACGGCGACAATACGTATTTCATCGACAACCGCCACATCAATCCAACGAACATTTGCATCAACAGCTGCCGCTTTTGCGCCTTCGGGGTGAAAAAGGACGACCCCACGGCGTATGAGAAATCGCTGCAAGAAATCTTCTCGGACGCGGAAAATCACCAGGGCGGCAGGGTGAGCGAGTTTCATATTGTCGGCGGGCTGCATCCGGATCTGCCGTACCGGTATTATGTGGAGATGCTTCAAGGATTGAAGGAGCGGTTTCCCCATGTCCATATCCAGGCGTTCACCGCCGTGGAGCTTCAATACTTGTCGCGCCTCTCCGGCATGCCGGTCCGGGACACGCTTCTGGATCTCAAGGAAGCCGGACTCGGGTCCATTCCCGGCGGCGGCGCGGAAATCCTCGCGGAACGGGTGCGGCGAAAAATTTGCGGGGAAAAGACCACCGGGGAGGAATGGCTGGACATCCATCGCACCGTCCATGAAATCGGGCTCAAGAGCAACGCCACCATGTTGTACGGTCATCTGGAAACCGTGGAGGAGCGCACCGGGCATTTGATCTGCTTGCGCGAGTTGCAGGACGAGACCCACGGGTTCCTCACGTTCATTCCCCTGGCGTTCCATCCGGAAAACACGCGTTTGGATTTTCTTCCCACCACCCCAGGTCAACTCGACCTCAGGGCCCTGGCGGTTTCCAGGCTGATGCTGGACAATTTTCCCCATATCAAGGCCTTCTGGATCATGATCACGCCGAAAATCGCTCAGCTTTCCCTGTCCTTTGGAACCGACGATATGGACGGGACCGTGGTGGAGGAAAAGATCGTTCATGCCGCCGGCGCCGCCACCGACCAGATTTTTCATAAAAGCACCATCATCGATATGATCACCGAAGCGGGACGTAAGCCGATGGAACGGGATACCTTGTATGAGGAAACCCATCCGTGCCCTGTTTGCCCGCCATCCTCTTGACCGCTTTTTCCCATACAGACGGTCCCGCCGTCTAAAAACGAATCGGGTCCGATTTTCGTGGCTGCCCGTACGGGAGGGACCGGGACTTATCCGATTCCCAGGTGTACCGCAACATCCATTCTCACCCGGATGAACGGCGGATTTTCATCGCATCCCCTCCCAATTTCCTTGCGACGGTTCTTTCATCCCAAGTGCTCCCGGAATCGGAAGAAATTCGATAATTTATTTAATATCAATGGGATAATTTTAGTTGACTATATTACATTTTCAGTTTATTTATATAAGTATACCTATTGAAACGAACCATCTGTGAAAATTAAATTGGGGAGGAAGAACATGTATACATCGTGATTCATCGCCTTGAATTATCATGGGCCGATTGAATCCTGAAGAGGGATGGTTTGAGTTAAAGAACTTGGCAAAATTGGCAAAAAGGGTCTGAGGGTTAAACCAAAAATTTTTAAGAGTTCGAGGGCACAAATATGGCATACGATGGGAAAAAGGTTCTGGTGGTGGACGATTCGTCGGTGATGCGGCAAATCATAAAGAAGACTTTGAAGGAATTGGGATTCGCGGATATTCAGGATGCGGAGGATGGGGCGCAGGGGCTTAAAAAACTTGGGGAGTTATCGGTGGACCTGGTAGTGTCGGATTGGAATATGCCTAAAATGACGGGAATTGAATTTTTGAAGGCGGTCCGGGCGGATGACAAACTCAAAAGCACGGCGTTTCTCATGGTGACCTCGGAAGCGGATAAGGAAAAAATCATGGAAGCGGTGCAGGCAGGGGTGAACCAGTATATCGTCAAACCCTTCAACGCCAATCAACTGGAAGAGAAAATCCAGGCTATTTTTAAATAGGGCGATTCAAGGAGAGTCCTCCACTTTTTGGGCCGGCTGGGACGGGGGAAAAGAAAACCCCCCGGCGCGGGGACCATGGTTTCTCATTAAGGTTTGTTCCGGGAGGCCGAGGGAACCCCCGCGGGGCTAAAAAGTAAAAACTGGGAATGGGTAAGAAATTACAACTTTACATTGACTGTTTCTTTTAAAATACTTTATAATTGAAATTATTGGCTTTTTGAGTTTTTTTTTGTCGATGGATCAAAAAATTGCGGTGAATTATAAGAAAGTTTTGTCTATAAAAAGTTGGGTGAAACGGAAAGGCCCCTCTGGAGTAAGTGGGGAAAAAAGGTTTCCTGGGTGAATGTTTTGGTGCTGAAATCTAAATAGGGTAATTGTTGAATCGAAAAATAAGGATAAGACATGGCTGCCATTGAAATCAAAGGAAGCGAGATGCCGGAAGTACTTATCAACTGCGTCAATGAATCGGTCGCCACCATTTTCGAAACGATTATCGGAGACCGACCTGAATACCGCGGTGACGACGAGGACAAAATGGTGGGGGATGGTGTGGTGGGTATCATCTCTTTTGTTGGGGATGTGACCTGGTTGATGATGCTAGCTTTACCCCGGAAAACCGCAAACCATATAACCCAGCGATTCTGCGGCTTTGACGTGGATTACGACAGTCCGGATATGGGAGATGTGGTGGGTGAGTTGGCCAATGTTCTCGCGGGCGATGTTGTGGCACGGCTGGGGGGGGAGGGGGTTAAGGTAGCCATGTCCCTTCCTACCATTTTGCGAGGTAAAAATGTGGAACCGCTTCTTCCCCGAGGGCTGCCTCACAAGAAAATGCATTTTTCCTTGCCGGAAGGGGAACTCATGATCAAAATTGCGGGAGCCAGGCAGGGGGAAACGGTTGGCAGGGCTCCCGGCTCATGAATCCCTTGCTTGCCAAAACCCCGGGTTGAGTATGTTCTTTTCGCGGACCGATTTTTGGATTCCCATGCGATTCGAATGGAAGAGTTTTTTCCCAGGTGGATTCAGGGAACTCAAACCGCGGTCAAATTAATTTGGGGATGCCGGAGAAACTTCGGAAACCTATTGAGAGGATGAGAAGGGTATGGACGCGATCATCAATGAATTTCTTGTGGAAAGTTATGAGAACCTGGATAAGCTGGACCAGGATCTGGTCGATCTGGAGAAAGATCCCACGGAACAAAGCCTTCTGGCGAGCATCTTCCGTACCATACATACCATCAAGGGGACTTGCGGTTTCATCGGATTTTCCAAACTGGAGTCAATTGCCCATGTGGGCGAAAATCTATTGAGCAAGCTCCGGGACGGTGAGTTGACGTTGAACCCTGCCATCACCAGCGCCTTGCTGGCCATGGTGGATGGGGTCCGGCAAATTCTTTCCTGCATTGAAAATGAAAAGAATGAGGGCGATGTCGATTACTCGCAATTGATTTCCACCCTGACATGCCTGCAGAAAGGTGAAAGTGTGGAGGTGGCGGCAGCGCCTTCTTCCCCCGAGTTGGCCCCCAAGGCTCCCGAGCGCGAATCCCCGCCCGCCGGGGAAGAGAAGGAGGAGGCATCCCTTTTCGAAAAAATCGGTGGACGGGTCGCGGTTCAGGCGGCGGTGGATATTTTTTATTCCAAGGTATTGAAAGATTCCCGGATCAAGGATTTCTTCGAAGGCGTGGATATGAGACGCCTGAAAAAGAAGCAACAAGACTTTTTGACTTTTGCGTTTGGCGGGATCCAAAAATATGATGGCAAGAGCATGCGGGAAGCTCATAAGCACCTCGTTGAAAAAGGGATGAACCATTCGCATTTTGATGCGGTGATCGAAAATCTCGCGGCCACATTAAAGGACATGGAGGTTTCGGAGGACCTATCCCAGGAAGTGATAAAAATCGCGATATCCACCAAGGCGGATATTTTGCACGGCTGCGAGGATTCGGGAGAAACCTCGGTGGGTGAATCTGGAACCGAAAACCAGGCGATGGCCGTCGCCGAGTCCGGTGATTCCCTTCAAGAAATTCAGGGGGGGAAAATTCAGGAAGAAAGGCGGGAAGAGGTGGACCGCCGCCAGGAGAATCGGGGAATCTCGGAAGCGAGTATCCGTGTCGACGTGAATCTTTTGGATCGTTTGATGAATTTGGTTGGGGAACTGGTTCTGGCGCGAAACCAGATTTTACAGTTCGCGCCGACGGCGCAGGACTCAACCTTTACCGCAACCACCCAGCATCTGAACCTGGTGACGACGGAGCTTCAGGAAGGGGTCATGAAGACCCGGATGCAACCGATCGGCAACATTTGGAACAAGTTTCCCCGCGTGGTCCGGGATCTTGCCCTCTCCTGCGGGAAAAAGGTGCGCCTAGAGATGGAGGGTAAGGATACCGAACTGGACAAGACCCTGATCGAGGCGATCAAGGACCCGCTGACTCATATTGTCCGCAATTCGGTGGACCATGGGATCGAAATGCCCGAGGTCCGCAAAGCCGCCGGGAAGCCAGAGGAGGGAATCCTGAAATTGCGCGCCTTCCATGAGGGAGGCCAGGTGAATGTTGAAATCGTCGACGACGGCGGCGGGATCGATCCCCAAAAGATCCGCCAAAAGGCGTTGGAGAAACATATCATTACCCAGGACCAGGCCGCCAAGATGAACGACCGGGAGGTCGTCAATCTGATCTTCGCCGCGGGATTTTCCACGGCGGCGAAAGTCACCAACGTCTCTGGCCGCGGAGTGGGTATGGACGTCGTCAAGACCAATATTGAACGGATCGGTGGAACGGTGGATATTCAAAGCCGTCCGGGCAAGGGAACGACTCTGAAAGTGAAGATTCCACTGACCCTGGCGATCATCCCCGCGCTGACGGTGAGGACGGGCGGAGCCCGGTACGCGATTCCCCAGGTCAACCTTTTGGAGCTGGTTCGTCTGGAAGGGGAGCAGGTCAAAAAAAGTGTGGAACAGATTCAAGGAGCCCCTGTGTATCGCTTGCGGGGCAATTTATTGCCTTTGATCTACCTCCATGAAGAACTCCGGGTGGCGAAAAAGGAAGAGAGCGATGCGGTAAATATCGTCGTCCTTCAGGCGGACGAACGTCAATTTGGATTGGTGGTGGAAGGCATCAACGATACCGAGGAAATTGTGGTCAAGCCGCTGGGGAAACAACTGAAAGGGATCCCCGCCTTCGCGGGAGCCACTATCATGGGCGATGGGAAAGTGGCGCTGATCCTAGATGTCATGGGCCTGGCGCATTCGGCTCGGGTTGTTTCGGAAAGCCGGGAACGGGTCTTGGCGGAATCCATTGCTGAAAATCAAAAATCCCGGGGTGACAAACAGACGCTCCTTATTTTTGGCGTGGGTGAGAATGGGCGATTGGCGA
Source organism: Nitrospinaceae bacterium (assembly GCA_046754465.1). Classification (GTDB taxonomy): domain Bacteria; phylum Nitrospinota; class Nitrospinia; order Nitrospinales; family VA-1; genus JBHHVU01. The sequence goes on from JBHHVU010000039.1 coordinate 5,569, forward strand.
TTCCTCTCTCCCAGGTGGCCCGTCTGGAGGAGTTCCAGCGCTCCAGTATTGAGCATTCGGGAGACTGTGATGTGGTGCAGTATCGGGGTGAGATCATGCCGCTGATTTATCTTTCCCAGGTTTTGAATGGAGTGACCCCGCCGCGGAGCGAGAACATGCAGGCGGTGGTTTATACCTACAATGGAAGAAGTGTGGCTTTGGTGGCGGACCGAATTATCGACATCGTCGAGGAAATGATAACGGTCAAACGCAATTCAAGGCGAAAGGGAACCCTTGGAACCGTGGTGGTGCAAAATCGGGTGACGGACCTTTTGGATGCGGAAGGTATCGTCCGCGAAAATGATCCTTCATTTATTGATGAGCCCTCTGCCGTTCCCATAGCGATAGGAAGCTGATCCATGGCCGATTCAAAACAGTTTTGCACGTTTTATCTGGGTGGCTTGTTTTTTGGGGTCGAGGTGGAAAAGGTTCAGGAGGTGTTCCGGTACCAGGAGATGACCGATGTTCCCCTGGCCCCTTCCGCTGTGTGTGGCCTGATCAATTTGAGGGGACAGATCATCACCGCCCTCGACCTCCGCTGCAGGCTGGAAATGGCGCCCCGCGCGGAAGATCAATTTCCGATGAACGTCGTCGTACGAACGGAGGAAGGAGTGGTCAGCCTTCTCGTGGACGAAATCGGCGATGTGCTGGAGGTTCCGGAAGAGGCCTATGAACGGCCCCCGGATACCATCGAGGGCGTGACGCGGGAGTTGATTCGGGGGGTATACAAATTGAAGGAAAGCCTGTTGCTTATTCTCGATACCGAGAAAGGGGTGCATGTGGATTATGTCGGCAACGGGGTGGGCGAGCACTGAAAAATTCAAGGACGCCGCCCAACCCCAAAGAAGGTTGGATTCTGCTTCCACCGGGTTGATTTTGAAAAAATAACGAACCCGGAAACGGGCCCTGGGAGGAATCATTGTTTCGGAGGAAGGATTGGCCCCCTCTGAATGGGGGGGGATCAGTGGGAGGTAAGGGCCGTCCTGCCGAATTTCAGGATTTGAACGATTTCATTCCCGATCTGGTTGAGGGGCAGAATTTTATCCGCCAGTCCCGCCCGGGCCACGAACCCCGGCATGCCCCAAACGACGCTGCTTTCCTCATCCTGCACCAGAACCTGTCCCCCCGCTTCCTTAATATGTTCGCAGCCAATGAGCCCATCCTGGCCCATCCCCGTTAAAACGACAGCGAGTGCACGCGGTCCGTAAATTTCTGCCACCGATCGGAAGAGAACATCGACTGCGGGACGGCAGGAATTTTCAGGAGGATCCTGATGGGTTTTCAGCAGGACCTGGGTCCCGTTGCGCTGCAAAATCATGTGGTAATTTCCCGGAGCGATCCAGGCGTGGCCGGATTGCATGGATTTTCCATCCACCCCTTCGCGAATGGTGAGGGACGATTTGGACTCGAGCCGTTCGGCAAGAAGTTTGGTGAAAAAGGGCGGCATGTGCTGGACCAATACAATGGGAACGGGGAGGTCCTGGGGAAAGACCGGAAAAAGTTCCGCCAGGGCGTTGGGGCCTCCCGTGGAAACACCGATTGCCACTAAATCGATTTTTTGCTTGAGGCCGGAAGATCCGGGATGGTACTTATTGCGAGAAACCGGTTTGATTTTAACCGCGGGATCGGGCTTGGCCGTGGGCGGGGGCTTCAGTCCGACTTTCTCGGAACAAAACAGTTTGATCTTGGGGATCAGTTCTTCCCGGACCCGTTGCATGGCTATCGAAACGCTGCCGACGTTCGCCGGTTTGGTGACATAATCGGTGGCTCCCAGCGACAGCGCCTCAAGGGTTTTGGCCCCGCCCCGTTCCGTCAGCGTGCTGAACATGATGACCGGCAGGGTGGGGTAGATTTTCCGGATTTCCGCCAAAGTTTCCAATCCGTCCATTTCCGGCATTTCAATGTCCAGGGTGACGAGATCGGGATTGATCTGGGGGATTTTCAAAAGGGCAATACGGCCGTTGGGAGCCGTTGCCGCCACTTCGATTTCGGGATCCGAAGACAGGCTGTCCGTTACAATTCTTCTAACCACCACTGCATCGTCTACAACCAGTACACGGATTTTTGGCATGGGACACCTTCAGTTATCAGGCTGGGATAACAATGGACAGGAGTTCTCGTGGATTAAGTTTAAAGCATTGCGATGGTACTTTTTTCATGAATTGACGATATATTGGGATATGGGAGTTTTTCTCCGGATGCCCTTGATGGCTTTGTTATTGCTTGGGTTAAAGCGAGCAGCCCATTATCAGAGTCTTCATTTAATGATAACGTAAATCTAATTGTGTTTCCACAAATTTTTATTTTCCGTGGGGATGGAATAAATGGAATAAAATGAGGCTTTTTTACCCGTGCTCCCCTGGGGGCGATTCCCTGGCGGGGAGGAGTTTTCAGCATGAGGAACCTGCGTGATGGAAAAACTGATCAATAAAAACGGCATGGAAATCCAAAATTCCGCAAAAGCTGTGTTTGAGGAATTGGTGCGGGGAACGGGATGTGTCATGGCGGAAAAACTGTCTATTTTCATGATGAATGAGAGCATTACGGAAAAGTTTATCGTGGTGTGCAGGGCTCCGGGCTCCCAGGGCCGGGAGGAGTTGGTGCGTTTTGCTTCGGGCCGGTTCAAGGACGCCTGGGAGCTTTTCGTCAAATGGGAAAATTCGGAATAATCGGAATAAAATGTGCCTGGAATATTTCAAGGGGGCTAAGGGAAAAACCCGGATTTCGCTGGATGGGCCCGCCTTGGGCTCAAGGGATTGTTGCCGCGGGTTGGGAGCACCAGATTTATTTGCTTGATCAAAGCGGCTCCGCCCTGTAATTTTGTGAAGTTTCCGTCCGTGGATCGGGAATCACATTTTATAAAAATGGAAATGGGGATATGAAAAATTGGTTCATGGTCACCTTGGTGGGAAAGGACCAGCCCGGCATCGTGGCGAAAGTGAGTTCGACCTTGTTTCAGGGCGACTGCAATCTCGGTGAGGCATCGATGTCGCGTCTGGGCGGAAATTTCACCATCATGCTGATGGTCCATTTTAGCGGTTCGAGGGAATCCCTGGAAACAATGCTGTTCCCCTTGAGTGATTCTTTAAACCTCCGTTGTCATGTGGATTTGATTGAGGGGGAGTTGCACCATCATGTGGAGCCCAATATCCGCGTCAGCGTCCACGGGGCGGACCGGGCGGGTATCGTCGCGGAGGTGACGGGCACGTTGGCGGAGGCGGGCTTCAATATCCTGAATCTGGAATCCGATGTCGGCGGCACGGCGGACCATCCTCTTTATATCATGTATATCGAAGGGGTGGCCTTGTGCGGCATCGATGACCTGAAACATGCCATTGAAATTCTGGCGGACAAACAGGATGTGGAAATTCAAGTCTCCGAAATCGATATCCTCAGAGGTTGACCGGGATGGCCGTTCTGGAAATTCTTGTCTATCCCGATCGGCGGTTGAAGCGGGTTTCCCAACCGGTCGGCAAATTCGATGATTCCCTGCGAAGCTTTGTGGCGGACCTGGAAGAGACCCTGCGGGCCGGGCCGGGCGGAGTCGGAATCGCCGCGCCGCAGGTGGGGCGTTTTGAACGAATCGTCATGGTGGATGTCTCGGGCAAACCCAGAATTCCCCATCATGGCCGGCTGGTTTTGATCAATCCCAAAATTACCTTCAAGGAGGGTTGGGTTGTCGGCCGGGAGGGATGTTTGTCGGTACCCGATTATACGGGAAATGTTCACCGCTTCGAACGCATTTCTATTCAAGCGCGGGATGAAAACGGCGCCGAACAGGTGTACGATATGGAAGGATTTGAAGCCCGGGCCGTCCAGCATGAAATCGACCATTTGGATGGACTCCTGTTCCTCGACCGGCTGGTGAGTCTCAGGAATAGTCTGTTTCGGCGCAAGGTCTATAAAAAACCGGCACGGATGAATTCTTCCTCTTCCTGACCGTGCCCCGCTATTCCGATTTTATTGTCTGGGCAAAAACTCCGTGGCGGACTTTCCACATAAAGTTTATCCAGGCGCTTTCCCTGGCCCGTCCATTCCCGGCTGTTTCCGGATCCTTGAGTATTTTCTCCGAAAAAATATTTTGGCTCGAAAGGTTGGTATCCGGAGGTTGAAATGGTTGGGAGGGGACTGGTATTTCCCCGCGGGTTCGCTTACAATGCGCCGCGTTTTTTTATCACTTTTATCGGAGGGAAAGTGAACGAAATGAAACGGATGAATGGACAGGGTTCGTCATGGAACGCGGCCGTGCTTGGCTGGGGTGTTCTTTTACTTCCGTGGATGATGGCGGCCTGCTCGGGACTGGGGCCTTCCACCATCCGGGGCGATCGGGCGAATTATAATACGGCCATCCAACGTTCCAACGATCAGCAGTTGCTTCTGAATCTGGTTCGCCTGAAATACCGGGACACCCCCTTTTTCCTGGAAGTCAGCAACGTGGCGGCGCAATTCAAATTCCGCTCCAACGCCAACGCCAACGCCACGCTGCAAAACGGGGTCAAGGGCCTTTTCGGGCTGGGAGCCGGGGCCACTGTGGAGGAGAGCCCTACCGTGACTTATGCGCCGCTTTCAGGGGAGCAGTTTATCCAGAGATTCCTTTCCCAGGTTCCCCTGGAAACAGTGTTTTTGCTCTCCCATTCGGGCTGGAGTATTGAACGGATATTCCGGATATGCCTGCAACGCATGGGCGAACTCAAAAATGCCCCCAACGCTTCCGGTCCCACCCCCAACCGGGCTCCCGTGTTCATGGATTTCGTGCAAGCGGTTCGTATGTTCCGTCAACTTCAGCTCCGGGACGCCCTGACCGTTTCCCTTGGCGCTCGCGGCAAGGTTCCCGAATTGGTGATGCGGGTGAGGGGGGAACCGGGCGAATTCCCGGAGCTCCGCGGCCTGAACCGGTTGCTGGGGTTTCTGCCGGAGAATACCCGTTTCGTGCTCACGGTGAACCCCTCTCCGGCAAAGGGGGAGGGGTTGCGGATCGAGACCCGCTCGTTGCTGGGCATCCTGTATTTTCTATCGCACGGGGTGGAAACTCCGACGGAAGACCGGGAGCAGGGAAAGATCACCTTGACGCGGCGCTCTTCGGGAAAACTGTTTGATTGGGGCGAAGTGACCGGAGATATCCTTAAAATCCATTCCCAATCCAGCCGGCCCGGCCGGGCGGCCGTGGATGTTTTTTACCGGGACCAGTGGTTTTATATCGATGATTCCGATCTCAATTCAAAATCTACCTTTTCATTATTGGCGCAGTTGTTTTCGCTGCAGGCGGGCAAGGCCAAGGACAGGGGCCTGCTGTTGACCCTGCCGCTGGGAAATTGACAGGTTGGGGAATGTGACGCGCCCCGGCACCCGGTACTTTCCTGGAAACCGGGAAAGTCAATGCCCCGCTTTCAGGTTTCTCAGCATTTCCCGTTCTGGATTTTCCTTCAGTTGAATGGTGGAGGTGGGAAAGGCGACCTCGGCCCCTTCGTCTTCCACGATTTTCAGGATTTTGAGCAGGACATCCTGCTTGATTTCGTGGTAACGGACCCAGTGGGTCGTTTTGGTGAAGGTGTAGACGAAGAAATCCAGGGAAGAGGGGGCAAAGGTGTTGAAATTGACGATCAGGGTTTGATGGGGGTCGATTTCGGGGTGGTTTTTCAGCATCTCTTTTATCTTCTGGATGATGGTTCCCAATTTGGACGCGTCCTCGTAACGCAGTCCGATGGTTTCATAGATTCTCCGGTTCAACATGCGTGAGGGATTTTCCACGGAGATGGTGGTGAAGACGGAATTGGGAACATAGAGGGGCCGCTTGTCAAAGGTTCTTATCCGGGTGAGTCGCCAGCCGATGTTTTCCACGACCCCCTCTATTTCCCGGTCGGGGGAGCGTATCCAATCTCCCACCGCGAAGGGCCGGTCCAGATAGATGGTGAGTCCGCCGAAGAAATTGGCCAGCAAATCCTTGGCGGCGAAACCGACCGCGATGCCGCCGATGCCGCCAAAGGCGAGAACCCCGGAAACGCTGTATCCCAAGGTTTGAAGCGCCACCAGGGTGGCGGTGATGATCACCGAAATCCGCAGCAACTTGGAAATCGCGTCGACGGTGGTGGGATCGATTTTCTCTTTATCGGCGAGGTAGGTTTTTTCCGCGTTGCGGATAAACCGGACCAGGAACCAGGCCAAGGCGCCGATGATGAGGGTATCGCGGATGGGTTCGACCGCCTCGAAAATGACGGCCTTCGTGGCCTTTTGGATAATTTCCGCGGCAAAGGCAATACCCGCTGCCCAGATGATGATGCTGACAGGTTTTGTCAGGGACTTGATGAATATATCGTCCCACCGGTTTTTCGTTTTACGCAGCTGTTTCTGGAGATGTTTTAAAACTTTTCTTTGGATGTAATCGAGAACCAGCGAGCCGAAAATAACAATGAAGGCCTGCAGGAGATAACTATTATTCTGAGTGATCAGTTTGAATAGATTATCGAAGTTCATGGTGTTTTCAGGAGTCGGGAATATTCGTTTCCAAGGCATTCCAAGGGGTGCAATTTTAGCAAGACCGGTCGTAAAAATCCATGACGGTTACGGGAAAATGTTTTTGAGGATGCGGGAACGGGATGCCGTTAAGTTTTCTGGAGTGGGGTGATACCGCCAGGCTCCAGGTCCGGGTTTTGAGGTCCGGCGGCCCAGGTTCTCAATCCGGCGGCGATGTGTTATATTCCCTCCCAGCCAAAGCAGCCTCACTGGAATGGGATCACCCGATTGTCCCGATAGCCCATCCCGTCCCAAGGGAAAAAATATTAAACGTTACAAGCCATTGGATTGACGAATGAGCATGGACTTGCCTTTTCACCGGGCCTGGCTCGGCGACGAAGAGATCAACGAGGTGATCGATACCTTGAAATCCGGCTGGTTGACCACGGGACCCAAGACTCACCGATTTGAGGAGGAATTTAAAAAATACATCGGGTGCAAACACGCCCTGGGATTAAACTCGTGCACCGCTGGACTCCACCTGTCCGTCGCGGCGATGGGTTTTGACGAGGGGGATGAGGTGATCACCACCCCCATGACCTTTCCGGCCACCGCAAACGTGGTGCTGCACGAGAGGCTACGGCCGGTCTTTGTCGATATCGAACCTGGCACGCTCAATATGGATGCCGGAAAAATCGAAGAAAAAGTCACTTCCAGGACACGCGCGATTCTCCCGGTGCATTTCGCCGGCCATCCCTGTGATATGGATACCATCGAATCGGTTGCCCGGAAACATAATCTGGTGGTGATCGAGGATGCCGCCCACGCCCTGGAATCCTCCTACAAGGGCAGAAAGATCGGTAATCTGGGGAATCTCACTTCTTTCAGTTTTTACGCCAACAAGAACATAACGACGGGCGAGGGCGGAATGCTGACCACCAATGATGACGCCCTGGCGGACAAGATCCGTGTGATGCGGCTTCACGGCCTGAGCAAGGATGCCTGGAAACGGTTCGGCAAGACCGGGTTTTCCCAATGGGAACTCCACCTGCCGGGATATAAATACAATATGACGGATATCAGCGCCGCCCTGGGAATCCATCAATTGCGGAAAGTGGAGAAATTCGCGCAATTTCGCAAACAATATACGGCGTTATATGATGAGGCGTTTGGAACTATCCCAGAATTGGAAACCCTGGTAACCCGGGACTACGCCACCCCGGCGCGTCATATTTATATCGTTGCCCTGCGGCTGGAACGGCTGACGGTGGACCGTGACCGATTTCTTAATGAAATTCAGGAGCGGGGAATCGGGGTGGCCGTTCACTATGTGGCGCTGCACCTGCAACCTTATTTCCGCGAAAAATTCTCGATCCGTCCCCAGGATTTTCCCCGCGCCACGGAATATTCCAAAAGAATACTGACCCTTCCCCTTTATCCCAAAATGTCGGTCGAGGATGTGAACCGGGTGATCGATGTGGTGACCGGGCTCGCCGCGAAGTTCCGGCGCTGAACCGGAGAACACCCGGCCCCGAAAGCCGGGCGTGACCCCCATCCATGGATGAAACAATCCGAAAAAGTTGAGGGAAAAGTTCTCCGGCATCCCCATCCACTCGAATGGAAGATTAGCCGGAGAAAAACGCAGGAGAATTTCCCGTAGAGGGTGACCCGGTGGAAAGGGTGAATGCCTCCCCACCCGCTTCAGGAACGGCCCCCGGGAAGCCGGTTTCGGGTTGGAGAATAAAATGTGGCACGATTGTGACGTTATTTAAACAGTTCCGTAATAAACAACTCTTAGAATGTTCCGGGGATTGTGCCCAAATTACGGTGGATATCCCTGCTAAGGATAACCCTGGGTCGCGTGTGAAGGGGAAGGGGCCGCCCGGATTATTGATTTTGATTAAAAACCCGATATGAAATAAAAGGGATAAGGAAACACCGGGTCCCGGGGGAAAGGCATTGAGGAAAATTTTTTTGGGGGGGTTAGGGGTACATTTGAATCAATTTTCTTTTTAATAAAGAAGATGTCGTTTGTATAACTTTAAAAAAGATTAATTACGTACGAATTTCAACAAACAAAGAAATAGTTGGGACAATGCCTGGAGAATATGTTAATGTAATCCTCTGAATTTTGGGGGGCGGTTTTATTGATGTATGTTACTGGAAATGAAAAACCGTGACAGGCTGTTCTTATCCCTTGGATTGTGGATAAGAGGTCCGCAGCTGGATCCCTTGCGGCGTCGAACTGAGCGCCGGGAAATTGAAACCTAACGAGAGATATTTCTCTTTTTTACCAATGATTTTTATCAACTTAAGGCATGAGGGTTGACCATGAATTCGGTTCGCCACCAGGACGAAGTCTATTTTAATGACTTTTGGCAAATAATAAAAAAACACAAACTTCTCGTGATCAGTTTCATGTTGATCTTCGGTGGGGTCGGCATTTGGTATAGCTTCACGGCGACCCCGGTTTATCAGGCTGATTCCGTTATATTGATTGGAACGAAAACGCCGGACACTTTTTCCGACGATAAAAAACAGTTCCAGGAAATGGACCCGACGGCCAATCATTATTATAAAACCCAATACGCCATGCTCCAAAGCCGGTCGTTGGCCCGAAGGGTGGTCACGAGCATGGATTTGCTTTCCGAAAAGGAGTTTGAAGAAAAGCCCCCGTTGATAGACTGGGGGAAAATTAATCGCGCAATAAAATCGCTGTTAATTAATTTGGGAATATTGGAACCGAAATCCGACCAGGGGGAAACCTCTAAAGATCCTACATCTCATATGGTCGACCAGTTTCTGAACCGACTGATCATTTCCCCCATCAGTCAAAGTCATGTCGTCAATGTGAGTTTTCAGGGATATTCGCCCGAATTGATCACAAGGATTACCAACAATTTTATCGACACGATGATCCAGAGCAACATCGAGCGGCGGTCCAAAATCCTGGGTGGATCCGAAAAATGGATGGTCGATAAATTGGGGGAGTTGAAGAAGAATATGCAGGCGGCGGAGAAAAAACTCGCACGGTTCCGAAAGAGAAACGATATCATTGATTACAAAAAAAACCGGGAGATTTCCGCGCAGAATCTTAGCCGGTATCAGGATGCGATCCGTCAGGTGAAAACGGAACAACTGCGGCTGGAAACTCTGAAGAACCTGTTAAAAAGATTGAAGAGAGATCCCATTGAAATGCTTCATTCCCTTCCCGATGATATCAAAACCCTGGATATCAAGCGGCTGATTTCGGATTATGCGGATGCCGTCAAGGAATATGAAGATATCACTAAACACTACAGTTCGAAATTTCCCCAAGTCAGCTTTCTTGAAAAAGTGGTTCGGGACAAGGAAAAACAAATCCCAATGGAGATCAATCGCCTGATCCGCTCCATAGATATTGATTTCCAGGGAACGGTGGTGCACGAAAAATCCCTTAAAGATGCGATGCAAAATGAAAAAAAGAAGATCATGGCGTTGGATAATCAGGAATTCACCTACAATGGCTTGAAGGACGAATTTGATACGAACAAAATCCTTCATAATGATCTGTTAGTACGTTTCAAGGAAATCGATATCGCCTCCTACAGTGACCAGAGTGCCATCCAAATCGTGGATCACGCGGAAATTCCCCAAAGCCCGGTCAAGCCACGAAAAGGATTGATTATCACCCTTTGTCTGATCCTGGGCGGGATGGGTGGAAGTTTTTTAAGTGTCTTTTTGGAAAGAACGAAAAAAAGTTTGATCACCGTCGAGGATGTGGTCCGGCAGATTCCCTTGCCGTTCCTGGGTGGGATTGGCATTATCCGTAAAAAGGAACTGCCCCTTCCCGCGACGAACCATGTCAATTCTTTCGTCGCCGAGGAGTTCAGAACCCTAAAAACCAATTTGATGATTAATGGGTTTGTGGAACCGAACAAGACTCTTTTGATTTCCAGTTCCACTCCCAAGGAGGGGAAAACCACGGTTGTCACCAACCTGGCGGTAACTTTTGCCCAAGATAATAAACGGGTCCTGATCATCGACGCCGATTTCGTTCGCCCCAAGATCAATGCGGTCCTGAAGATAAATAATCAACCCGGCTTGATAGATATACTGGAAAATCCCAAGATCATCGACCGCATCATCAATAACTCTTTAAAGGACAGTAGGAAGATCGACGAAGTTTTTGTCAAAACGGTTATTGAAGGGGTCTATGTTCTTCCCCGGGGTTCCTTGACCAATAAATTTTCGGATTCCATCAATTTTGGGATATTTCAAAAACTGATGACCGCGGTGAAAAATTCTTTTGATGTCATTTTAGTGGACTCTCCCCCCGCCTTGGCTTTCTCCTATGTGTCCGTCGTCGCCCAACTCTGCGATGGGGTCCTGTTCCTTATCGGGTCGGGGATGAAGGACAAGGACTTGATCAAAAGGACCTTGAAACAGCTTTCCGCCGCGTCGTCGGATTCAAGTTTTAAGGTCAATTCCAATAAAAATCGGAACAAAGGTTTGGCCGCGGTGGTCGATCAAAAGTCCAAGGTTTTTGGCGTGGTGCTCAACAAGGTAAAATTTTACAAGGATGATTACTATGAGTATCACCGAAAATATTTCCAGGATTATTATTCCAATATGAGCCTCAAATCCAGAAAAGCCGTGTCGGCTTAGTTAAGCTTCTTGGTCGGCTCCTTTTTTTCAGGGAGGAGTCCGCTGGATTTTTTGAGAATATTTCCGTACACCCCCCTTTTTTCCCAAGGATCATTCCTCCTATTCCCTTTTCGGACTTTCCTACATATCTTTGGCAACGGACGCGAGGAGACCTGTGGGGGGAAGAGAATTTCAAAAAAAATATTGTTTGGTTCTCATGACAGGTCTGTTCGCATTCCAATCAATGAGGATTTGAAATGCTTTTTTTGAGGGAGGCTTCGGTGATCCAATAGCTCTCCACCCTCCCTTTGGCAAACCGGAATGGATTTCTTGCGGATTAAAAAAAGGCCAATTTTTAGGGGGTTCGGGAAACAGGGCCCACAATTTTGGCCCATGATGGGAGATAAAACTTTCAATTTAAGGTTAAGTTTCTTATAATTTAATATGATGAATGTTCTTTTCTTTTTGGATTACAATAAATGTAAATATATGATTTCCTTCTGTTGACACATTTAGGTTTCCCCTGTATATTAGCCAAATTTTGGAAGGGCCGCATGAAATCGGCCTGCTGCGGGGCGAGGGTTGATAAGAAAAATCAGGCCAATGTTCTGGAACCGCTGTACGCCGTTGAAAAATAAAATTTTCCCCCAGGGTGAACCCGATGGGGTTAAAAAGAAATTGGGTGTAAATTTATCCTTTCCCGGTTTGCGTGGGTGGGATAGATTTTGCCATCAGGAAAAAGCGTCCTGGGTGAGAGGACCACTCCCTGCACCCGGGCCAAGTGGGACTCATCCCATGAAATGGTTGCGTTATTAATCCTAATATTAATTCAAAGAATAGATTGTCTCGATACCGGCAGGAGGGTGATTGATGGGGACGTTCTTTAGGGCCTTATTGTTGATGATTCTATCGATTTTTTTTCTGCCAGGTGGAGTCGAAGCCGCGGCGGGGATTGATATTTTTCCTCAGGGCGGCAAGGATGTCGAAACAGGTAATATACAGATTGGCCGGGTGAAGGTTCATCCCGGTTTTGCGTTTGAAACCAGGTATGAGGATAACGTTTTCCTGGAAGCGGATCAAACCTTCGCGAATGGGACCAGCGAGGGGAGAACCGACGATTTTATTTTTATCAATCAACCCTACCTCGGTTTGAAATTGGACCGCTTAGAGGGCGAGTTGTTTGGTTTTGATTTGAGTTATCGGGGTAACGATGAGCATTTCCTGAACTTGTCCAATACGCAAGATGTTTTCGAGCACCGAATAGCGGGTTCAGTCAACTTGGGCGGGCCTGGGGGCAGGGGCGATTTAACGTTTGGGGGTTCTTATTTTTCCACCCAGTCCATTGAGTCAAGGGATTTACAGACCAATATTGGAAACCGGGTGTCCAATAAAGAACGATCCGTTTATGCCGATTTCATTGTCATCTTTAGAAAAACATTCAGGGTAAAGGCGCACGGGGATTTTCAACAAAGGACCTTCGGTGGAACTCTCAGCAGGGAGGATAGGGATACCTATAATTTTGGGGGTTCGATTTTTTGGCAATTTACCAAGCTCACCGCCCTGGGCGTGAAGTACAACCACAGGCTGAGGGAATATCCGGAGGTCTCGGCGGTGAATTTTGATTCGAATTCCGACCAGGTTTTCGTGGCCATAAGATGGGAGCCCACCGCCCTGGTGCGGGGAGAAGTCGCGGTCGGTTATGACACTAAGAGATTCAAGGGAATCGCCGGGCAGGATCGGCAGGATGTGATTTATCAAATCGACCTTGAATATCATCCCGTGGACCGCACCAACTTTGTTCTTACGGGGGTCCGGTCCATTCAGGATTCCTCGTTCGGTGTCATCCAGGCGTATTTATCGAGCAGTGTGGGACTCACCTGGTACCAGAAATTGGGGAAAAAGTTTTCCACGGAGATTGGCGCCTCCTTTCAAAACCTCGATTACGATAAATTCGCGGTGGATACCCCTGGCGGAGGAGTTCTAAGGGTCAGAAAGGATAATTCGGTATCCACGGTGGTGGCGCTGGTTTATGACATCCAAAAATGGTTGAAGGCCCGCGCGGTATACCGGTTCGAAAATAATAATTCCAATTTTGATAACAATGATTTCAAGAGTAACACCGGGGTTTTGAATCTGTCCCTTGCCTATTGAGATAAGAGGGCCGCGGGGGTGCGAGATAATATTTTTAAATGACCGCACCAGGTTCCGGCACGGTGGGTGTTTTCGGAATAGGTAAGTAAGGGTGGGAATACCCTGTCGGCCTGCAAGGATATGGGGCGTGAGGGTGTTGCCGAATAGAGGGAGCCGGAATAATCCGGATCGTCCCCGGAGGCTATCCAAATAGATCGATAACGTCCCTTCCCGCTCGGTGGAAATCAAAATTCAAATTTTCCTTTGAAATAATTTATCTCCTTCTATCTATATCCGCAGGGACCCTTCCGTGAAAATCTTTTCTAAGCGGGGTCCGTTAATAGGGGCTGAAAACTTTTCCTCCCGCCGGAGGACCCTAACGGGAGGAATTTTGGTGGGGACCCGTTTCTTACTTTTTCAGTGATTAACTCGAAAGTCGATGCTGGACTTTCGATCTGCCGATTACTCCAATTCCCGCAAAAAAAGATCCTGTTTTTAAACCGCCGCGGCTCAATATTCAACCGGAAATGTCATTTTTGATTCATTCCGGCAGGGTGGCAAGGCTGGTGACGTGGATTTCTCTTGGCTGAAAAGTCCAAACCAACGCTTTATAATTCTCCTTGCCACGGAGGGGGACTCATGCAATATTCAGGAGGAAAACAGGAATGGGATGGGCGAGACCGGGAGAGCCCGGAGAACCCTGTGGAGAAGAGGTTTTCTGGTTCGCGGGAAACGCGGCGGCCTTTACGTTTTTTCCAAATATCCCCTTTCTGGAAATAATTCCTTGGCCCGGGGCAAAGCCAGTGGAAAAATCGGATCGGGAATTTGCCTGATTTCCCGCTAAACTCTACGCTGTCCCCGGTTCCATCGGCAGGATTTTTGCCGTTCACAATTCCTGGGAATATGCGTTCCAGGAACCACGGAGACTGGGGAAAAAAACAGCGGTCTGCAGCAAGGGAAATTTTTCGGATATTTTGTGCGTCGTTCGGGAAAAGGGTCAAACATCCCGGGGGAAGAAGATGATTTACTGCCCTTGCCAACGTCTTCCTTGTGAGAAGAAAGCTTGGCAAAAAGGCGCCGGGAAGTCCCTGAAAGAGAAGGATTACTCGTAAACGAGTCCGAGATGGTTGAAGACGGAGATAATTCCAGGTGGCAAAAATTTTTTATTGGGAGCGTGTATGTTATGAAGACGAGCAAGATATTCATGACCCTTTGTGTGATGATTGGTATTCTGATTTTTAATCCAGTTATGGCAGCATCGGTAAAAACCTTTTCCGAACGGAATCCTTCCAAGCATACGGTTGGCGAAGACGCTTTCTCTCCTTCCGCGCCTATTATCAATCAAAATAATCCGTTTTATTTGGGACCGGAAGACCTGATCATCATTTCGGTCTGGGGCAATAAAGAATTGACCACGGAAATGCCGGTTCGGCCAGACGGAAAAATATCTGTTCCCTTGATTGGAGACGTTATGGCGCAGGGCCTGACTCCCGTACAACTGAAAGATAAAATTACCGAAAGGTTAAGAACTTATGTGACGGACGCTAGCGTTACCGTTATTGTAAAAGAAATAAACAGTATAAAGATATCGGTCGCCGGTGAGGTCAAGGAACCGGGAACCTATCAAATCAATCGGCCGATCACTCTTTTGCATGTTTTTTCCATCGTCAAGGGATTTACGGAAAAAGCGGATTTAAAGACATCCTACCTGCTGAGAAATGGGAAAAAATTGAATATAGATATTTATGCCTTGGTGAAGGAGGATGATTTCACCCAAAATATCTGGCTCAAACCCAACGACCTTATTTTTATCCATGACAACTTTGGGAATCGCGTCAATGTCATGGGAGAGGTGAAAAAGCCCCAGGTTCTCACCTTTCAGGAAGGGATGACGGTGATGGACGCCATCCTAATGGCAGAGGGTTTGACCGATATTGCCAAGGCCAACGGCACCAAGGTGTATCGCAAATCCTCAAGATCCAGACTGGAAAAGGGCATTGAAAAAATTAACGTGGAATTGGATAAAGTGATTTTTGATGGGGATTTGTCGAAAAATCTCCGCTTGAAACCCGGGGATATAATCCACGTTCCAAGGAGCTTTTTTTAAAATAACATTAGAGAAAAGGTAAAATTTCCCTGGGTAACCCCGGTGGCACGGCATGCCATGCCACCACAATTTATGAACCCATCCTCACCGGAATCCGTCACTCCGCCGCTCCCAGAGGGAGAAGGCAGGGATGAGAGGATTCTTGCTATTTTTTTCTGTCCGGGAAAAAGGGGAGGCAAGCAAAAGCCCTATTATTCAAAGTTCCCGGCTTTAAGACCCCCTTCCAGCTCAATTTTCTTGATCCGGGCCAGGCCCACCTGGTTTTTGACCCACCCAACCAAAAATCGCGCAACTTTCTATCTAATTCCTAACTGATTTACAGTATAATCAGGGGGCGGCCGAAAAGCGAATTGAAGAGTTAAGTTATTAATTTCCTTTTTACTTATTCCGATATAAAATACCTCTGTTGGTCCTTGACATCCCTTCACTTTTTTAGGTAATATTTGAGAACTGTAAACCTACCCAATTAATTTGAATGTGATTGTAAAGAAAATTCAGAATATAAAATTGTATGTAAATTTAAACTAATTAATACGGAAGACATCTCTTGTGAAAATTTCCGGTTAAATGGGATTCTTTTTATCCAAACGAATTTGTTAACGAACCGTCACAAATTCTTAACTATATCGTAACGATCCCCTGCCATTCTGAAGGATCAGGGAAAGAAAGTTTGAATTTTATATTAGTTAGAAGGAAAGACCTGTGACCTTTTGCCCAATTTTTTGGGATTAGAATTCGGATTAGTTTTTGGTATTCAAACAATTTTTCATTCCTCACCATACCGGTAAATAGTCTTCGATGAAATCCAGTCCGCCACAGCTTTGGACATCCGCCAAGCGGCTTATTGATATCCTTGCGTCTTTTTTGGGGCTGGTTTTTCTGACTCCCGCGTTTTTGGTTATTTCCCTTCTCATCAAGCTGGAATCTCCCGGTCCGGTATTCTATCGCCAGGAACGAATCGGCAAAGGTTTTAAACGATTTCTAATTTATAAATTCCGGACCATGGTTGAGAGTCGCTCCGAACGGGGGGCACAGACCATGTTTCATCAAAGCCACCGGATCACGCGTTTGGGGAGATGGCTGCGGAAAACCAAAATTGATGAACTCCCTCAATTGATCAATGTGCTGAAAGGCCAAATGAGCCTAGTGGGACCCAGGCCGGAACTGCAGGAATTTGTTCACATTTTCCAGGGGAAGTATCTCAAAATTTTAACGGTGCGGCCCGGCATCACGGACCTCGCGTCCTTGGAGTACAGGAATGAAGAAGAAATTTTAAGAAATTCCAAAAACCCCGAAGACGATTATGTGAATAAGATCCTGCCTGAAAAAATCAGGCTGGCGATGGTGTATCTGGACCGGTCTTCCTTTTTATTTGATCTGAACATTATTGTTAAAACCCTGTTCAGAATCGATTTCCCAAAACTATTTGATTGGAAAAATTTAAAGGTTAGCCCCCAAGGGATCGCTTTCTTTATCAACGATACCCTTTTGGGGTTTGCCTCTTTTTATTTGGCTTATTCCTTGAGGTATAATTTAAATGTCCCCGATAAGGACTTGCATACCTTTTTTTACCTCCTCCCATTTATTTTTATTTCCCGATCGTTGGCCTATTTTTATTATCGATTTTACTCCCGGTTCTGGGAATATTCGAGCCTGGAAGACCTGATCCTCATCATTAAGGCGGTTTGGGTCGGTTCCATCGTTCTCATCATTTCCATATTCCTGCATTCCAATCCACCGATCACCTTACCCCGGTCGGTTCCCATGATCGACTTCGTGCTTTTGATCACCATGCTAGGGGGATCGCGTCTTGCGTGGCGGTTGTGGAACGAGCGGCAAAGGCAAAAACCCCTCATTCAGGAAGGGGGTATCCGGGTGCTGATTTTCGGGGCGGGAAATACGGGGGCCCTCTTGCTGAAAACCTTGCGTTCGAATTATCCTCATTTCACCGTTTGCGGTTATGTCGATGACAACCCAAAAATAAAAAACAACACCTTGATGGGTATCCGGATTCTGGGCAACCGGGCGGATATCCCACAATTGGTGGCCAACCTTGGAATCAAGGAACTATTGGTTGCCATCAACAATATTTCTTCCGACAGCCTGAGCGATTTGGTGGAAATTTGCGGCAAGAGCGTCGTCAAATTCAAAATCCTGTCCTCGGTTGTGGACATTTCCACCAACGAGGTCCACGTTTCTAAAATCCGGAAAATTGAGATTAGCGATTTGCTGGGCCGGGAATCGGTTTCGTTGAATCTTACGGCCATCAAAAACATGGTGTGGGGCAAACGGGTTTTGGTCACCGGCGCCGGTGGCTCGATAGGGTCGGAACTTTGTCAGCAAATTCTGGAATACGAGCCGGCGGAACTCATCATGCTGGACCGGGGTGAAAATTATCTTTATGAATTGTGCAACGCCCTGGATTCCGGCCCTCTTCCCCGAACCCTTAAAACCAAACGGCATTATAAATTTTGCTCCATCACCAATCGGGAAAAGATGGACTCGATTTTTTCCCAATACCGGCCGCAACTGGTATTTCATGCCGCCGCGCACAAGCATGTCCCCCTGATGGAGGATAATGTGGATGAAGCGGTGGTGAATAATATTTATGGCACCCGGCTGACGGCGGATGTTTCCGATAAATATGGGGTGGAGCGGTTTGTCATGGTCTCGACCGACAAAGTCATTCGGCCGACGAGTGTCATGGGCATCACCAAGAAAATCGCCGAAAAATACGTGCAGTTCATGAATGGCAAAAGCCAGACCAAATTCATGACCGTTCGGTTCGGCAATGTTTTAGGCAGCAAGGGCAGTGTCATTCCTTTTTTTCAAAACCAGATCGAAAATGGAGGGCCCGTGACCGTCACCCATCCGGATATGACGCGCTACTTCATGCTCATTCCCGAGGCGGTCCAATTGATTCTCCAGGCCGCGGTCATTGGAGACGGGGGGGAAATCTTTATCCTGGAAATGGGAAAACCGATCCGAATCGTTGATTTGGCCGAAAAAATGATCAGCCTCGCCGGGTATGAACCGAATAAGGATATTGAAATCAAATTCACCGGGATTCGGCCGGGAGAAAAGCTTTATGAGGAGTTGGTGGATGACTGTGACGAGGTGGTCGATACCTTTCACAAGAAAATTAAAATCCTGCAAACCAAGAATTTCATTGATGAGAATTTCGATCACCGGATCGAGGAATTATTTAGGGTCGCCCTTATGGGAGATTTTAATAAAATAAAGGTAATGATGAAAAATATCATTGGAGAAGAATATTTTGCCCAACCTGTTCCGGATTAAAAGTTAGCCCCTAATCATATCAGTGTGTACGATTGTTACCGGTGATATCTTCCCGGCTTTCCCCCCGGCAAGGGGATTGGCCCAATCGAAATAATTGAAAAAATTCGCAATCCCGATTAAAGAAAGATATTCAGTTTCAGGATAAACTGATAAAATCCTTTTTGAGGGTTTACTTGAGTCCCCGGATTCCGGATTCCATCCCGCGGGAGGATGGTTTCCCACATGCTCTGAATCCGGGTCCTATAGGAGTGCATCTTGTTACTGGAAAAAATTAAACTGAAAACCGCAAGCGTCGGGGTGATAGGGCTGGGGTATGTGGGATTGCCCCTGGTCATCGAATTTGGGAAAGCCGGGTTTTCCGTGGTGGGCCTGGATATCGATCAGGCGAAGGTGGACCGCCTGTCGCGCGGCGAAAGTTACATTGGCCATATTTCCGGGGAAAGTATCCGCGGCCCCCTCGGCAACGGAAGATTTGAGGCATCCACGGACTTTTCCAAGGTTTCCGGTCTCGATTGCGTGCTCATCTGTGTTCCCACGCCGTTGACCCATAACCGGGAACCGGATATGAGCTACATCGTCTCCACGGCTAGGATGATGGCTCCCTATCTGACCCGGGACCAGTTGATCGTTCTCGAATCCACCACCTATCCCGGAACCACCCAGGAGGTTTTGGCGCCGGAACTCGAAGCGGGAAGCGGCCTCAAGGCGAACGAGGATTTTTTCGTGGCTTACTCACCGGAGCGGGAAGATCCCAACAATTCTCAATTCACGACTTCCACCATCCCCAAGGTGGTGGGCTCGGACCATCCCTTCGGGTTGGAGGCGGCCAATACCCTATATCTATCGGTGATTCAGAAAACCGTCCCGGTCTCGGGGACCCCGGTGGCGGAAGCCACGAAATTGATGGAGAATATTTTTCGGTCCGTCAACATCGCATTGGTCAACGAGCTCAAGGTGATTTTTGACAAAATGGGAATCGATATCTGGGAAGTCATCGAGGCTTCGAGCACCAAACCCTTCGGTTTCATGCCGTTTTATCCCGGTCCGGGCCTGGGGGGCCATTGCATTCCCATCGATCCCTTTTACCTGACGTGGCGGGCGAGGGAATATGGCGTCTCGACACGATTCATAGAACTCGCCGGGGAAATCAATGTATCCATGCCGGAATATGTCCTCCAGAAAATTTTTCTGGGTCTCAATAACGCGGGAAAGAGTCTCAAGGGAAGCCGCATTTTGATTCTGGGCATGGCTTACAAGAAAAATATCGACGATTCGCGGGAGTCCCCCAGTTATACCATCATGGACCTTTTGGAGCGCAACGGCGCCCGGGTCGACTTCAATGATCCCTATATTCCCGCCCTTGGGCCCCGGCGCGAATACGGTCATTTTGCCGGGAAAAAAAGCGTCCCCCTGGACGATCTGGGTCAATACGATATGACCGTAATTCTGACCAATCACTCCGATTATGATTATGAAGCCATCGTCAAACAGTCGAATATAATAGTGGACACCCGAAATGCTTGCGGAAACATCCAATCGAGTAAAATCATCAAAGCTTGAGCCTCCGGTTCATTCTTTTTTCTCCCAAGGGTTGGCCGTGATATCCCACCGATTGGCCCCGCCCGTGATGAAGTATTTCCCTGGGGCAGGCGAAAACGTTGAGAGGATAAGTGAGCTATAAACCGAACATTGCTCTTGTGGGTGCGGGAGCTTGGGGGAAAAACCTGGCGCGAACCTTTCACGGCCTTAAGGTTCTCAAGGTGGTGTGCGACCCCTCGGAGGAGGTTTGCCAGGCCAATAAAGAGAAATATCCGGAAATTGAAACGTCCCCTTCGTTCACCGACCTCTTGTCCCGAAAGGATATAGAAGCGATGGTCATCGCCACTCCGGCGGCGGAGCATTATTCCATGGCGCGGGAGGCCTTGCTGGCCGGGAAGCACGTCTATGTGGAAAAGCCCCTTGCCCTTAACGAGGAACAGGGAAGGGACCTGGTGGCGATATCCCAAAAAGTGGACCGGATTCTCTTTGTGGGTCACATCCTCCATTACCATCCGGCCATTTTGAAAATCAAGGAAATGATCGAAAGAGGGGAATTGGGGAAATTACAATATATCTATTCCAACCGGCTCAATCTGGGTAAGTTCCGGAGGGAGGAAAATATTCTCTGGTCCTTTGCTCCCCACGATATTTCGGTCATTCTTTCCCTGGTGGATGAGAATCCTTCTTCAGTCACCGCCATTGGTTCCACCATTCTGCATCCCCATATAACGGACACCACCCTGACGCATTTGAAATTTCCCTGTGGAGTTTCCGCTCACATTTTCGTGTCCTGGCTGCATCCTTTCAAGGAACAAAAACTGATTGTTATAGGTGACCGGAAGATGGTGGTTTTCGACGATGTCGCCCGGCGGGAAGAAAAGCTGACGGTTTATCCCCACAATATCCGCTGGCAAGGGCAGACCCCCGTGCCCGAAAAAAAAGAGGGGGTGCCCATCGATTTGTCACGCGATTGGAAGGAACCCCTCCGCGTCGAATGTCAGGCTTTTCTCGATGGAATCGCGGGAAAAAAAATCATCACAGACGGCGAGGAAGGCATCAAGGTATTACAGGTGCTGCAACAAGCGCAAGCCAGCCTGGGAAGCTCGCAAGGGGAATCCCTTCCCAAGGATTATTTTTTCCACGAATCCAGTTATGTGGATCAGGATTGCACCATCGGGAAGGGGACGAAAATCTGGCATTATTCCCATATCCTCAAGGGATCCCGGATCGGCGAAAAAGTCAATATCGGCCAGAATGTGGTCATTGGCCCGAACGGGAGAATCGGGAATAACGTGAAAATTCAGAACAACGTTTCGATTTACGAAGGCGTGGTGCTGGAAGATGATGTGTTCTGCGGTCCTTCCTGCGTTTTCACCAATGTGATCAATCCACGCAGCGCCATACCCCGGAAACACCTGTTTCAACCGACACTGCTGAAACGGGGAACGACCATAGGGGCCAATGCCACGATCCTTTGCGGAAATACCATCGGAAAATATTCCTTCGTTGGGGCGGGGTCGGTGGTGACGGGTGACATCCCGGATTATGCCCTGGTCCAGGGGAACCCGGCGAAAAGGGTGGGCTGGATATGCGAATGCGGCGTCAAACTGAATGAGAACGGAGCCCGGCCGGAATGCGGGGAATGCGGAAAACAATTTGTCAAAAAGGATGATCGAGTCCAGCCCGTTTCATGACCCGGCGCCTCCAGATTTAGATGAAAATACCGTTTTTAAATTTGAGCTACCAGCACGAACCGATTCAGGATGAAATCGCCGAGACGATTTCCGGGGTCATTCGGGATAACGCCTTTATCCTGGGTGAGGAAGTGCAAAAACTGGAAAAGCGGATCGCCGGTTACTGCCAGACCGAATTCGCCGTAGGGGTGTCCTCGGGAACCGATGCCTTGCTCATATCATTGATGGCGCTGGGAATCGGGCCGGAAGATGAGGTCATAACCACTCCGTTTTCGTTTTTCGCCACGGCGGGTTCCATTGTACGCACCGGGGCTCAGCCCGTCTTCGCAGATATCGACCCCGTCACCTATAACATCGATCCGAAAAAAATTGAAGCCAAGATCACCCCCCACACGCGGGCGATCCTCCCGGTTCATCTCTATGGGCAATGCGCGGACATGGAACCCATTCTGGAAATCGCGGAGGCAAGGAAATTGTTCGTCATCGAGGATGCCGCCCAGGCCCTGGGGGCTCAATACCGCGATGGACGCCGGGCCGGAAATTTTGGGGACCTGGGATGTTTTTCTTTTTTCCCTTCCAAAAATCTGGGCGGATTCGGGGATGGCGGAATGGTGGTCACACAAGATGCCAGAAGGTGGGAGAGAATCCGCATGTTGCGGGTGCATGGAAGTCAGTCGGAATATA
Source organism: Nitrospinaceae bacterium (assembly GCA_046754465.1). Lineage (GTDB taxonomy): Bacteria > Nitrospinota > Nitrospinia > Nitrospinales > VA-1 > JBHHVU01. Next base: position 28,138 of record JBHHVU010000039.1, read on the forward strand.
ACCACAAATTGATTGGCGGGAATTTCCGGTTGGACAATCTACAGGCCGCGGTGCTGAACGTCAAAATGACGTTGCTTGAAAAATGGCATCACGAACGCCGGGAAAACGCCAAAAGGTACGAAGCATTGTTCCGGCACGGTTGCCTGGTGGAAAACGGAAAAGTCCGGCTTCCGCAACCGGTGTACGCCGGGCCGGGGGTTCCCGATTACCATATCTATAACCAGTTTGTCATTCGAGTTCGCGATCGGGATAAATTGCGTGAATATTTATTGGCAGAAGGCATCAGCACGAAAGTGTATTATCCCATCCCGTTTCATCTCCAGGAATGCTTTCGCCCGCTTGGCCATAAGGCGGGGGATTTCCCGGAAGCGGAACTCGCGGCCCGGGAAACCCTGGCTTTGCCGGTATTCCCGGGACTCACCAGCGGTCAGCAGGAATATATCGTCGAGCGGATCGAGGCGTTTTATGACGGGTGATGCCCTCCAACGATGCCACCGCTGGGTTGGATGGAAGAAGGGATCCGGGCCGATCCGTCCATTGACCCAACTTGAGAGGAGAGTTCATCCTCAATGAAAATTCTTGTGACAGGCGCCGCCGGTTTCATTGGATTCCATACCGCCAAACGTCTTTTGGAGGACGGGCATGACGTGGTTGGGCTGGACAATTTGAACCCATATTACTCGGTCGAATTAAAAAATGCCCGGCTGGAAATCTTGAGCGATTTTCCCCAATTTGTTTTCTATAAAAATGATCTGGCGGACAGCGAGAAGATCGAGAATCTGTTTCAACGGGAAAATCCTCAACGCGTGATCCATTTGGGAGCTCAGGCGGGAGTACGGTATTCCCTGGACCATCCCCGGGCCTACATTCAGAGCAATGTGATGGGCACCCTGAATATTCTTGAGGCATGCCGGCATCATACCGTGGAGCACTTGGTGTTTGCATCCACCAGTTCCGTTTACGGACTGAACACCCAATATCCCTTCAGCGTGAGCGGGGGGGCGAACCATCCGGTTTCCCTTTATGGCGCCACCAAAAAAGACAATGAGATGATGGCTCATTCCTACGCGCATCTTTTCAATTTGCCCACGACTGGGTTGAGGTTTTTTACGGTGTACGGTCCGTGGGGAAGGCCGGATATGGCCCTATTTTTGTTCACCCAAAATATCCTGGCGGGTAAACCCATCGACGTTTACAACCGGGGGGATATGGTGCGGGATTTCACCTACATCGACGATATCGTGGAAGGAGTGGTGCGGGTAGTTATGAACCCTCCTGAACCCGATTCCGGCTGGGACGCCAAGGCGCCGGACCCATCCCGGTCCTCCGCCCCTTACCGGCTTTACAACATCGGTTCCAACTCGCCGGTCCAACTCATGGATTTCATCCGTGAGATCGAGAAAAATTTGGGCATGAAGGCCAAACTGAATTTAATGCCGTTTCAACCCGGGGATTTCCATAAGTCCCATGCGGATGTATCTAGTCTCATCGAGGACTTCGGCTATCGGCCCAGATTCGATATTCAGACGGGGATCAAGAATTTTATCGACTGGTACATCTCTTTCTATCCGGGGAAAAAAGCGGCAGCGATCCAATAAGCCATGAATCTTTTCCATGGGCATCATGGTTTTGACAGATTGCAAATGGATTTAAGACATTTCGTTCATAAATTTTAAGATCCCAGGAATGCAGGACCTTGGATATGGCAACCTCATATACTTTTACCGTTTTCACTCCGACATACAACCGGGCCTATACCCTGGACCGGGTCTATAACAGTCTGGTTGCTCAGACTTTTCGGGATTTTGAATGGCTGATTGTGGATGACGGCTCGACGGATAACACGAAAGAATTGGTGGA
>JBHHVU010000040.1:0-29246 GCA_046754465.1 Nitrospinaceae bacterium
GGGCTAGGGAGATGGTTCATAAGTTTGCACCCCGGACAAAAAAGCTGAATAACGAACCTCGGTGATTGCCAAATAGGCCCAAAAGGAATAGATTGTAGGTGAGAGGATTAATTAACGATTTCTTCCCTGGCGAGAATTTCACCATCTCGTGAATTTCGCTGCCGGGACGAAAGAAGGAGGATAAACATGGTGGAAAACAAAAACCAGCAAATGCATTTTGACCATTCGGAATGGTTGGATAATACATTTAAATTAATGGATACCGCCCAGGAATTTTTTCGAGAAGTGGGGGAAACTGTAAAAATCCTGATGAAAAAAGGATTTTCAAAAGGCAAAGAGGAAATCCGTTTCTTCATCTCCAAATCGACGGTCCTGGATTATATTTGCGGCGGGTTGAATGCCGCAGCCGGTTTTCTGGCAGTCCTGTTTTCTTTTTCCGGATTCGGTCTCCTGGGTTATCAGGTATTTTTTTGGCTCAAGGACGGGGTGTGGACGGAATTTCCCCTTTTGGTGGTTTTCAACGCCTTGTTCGAAAACACCGCCCTGGGGTCCTGGATATCCCATCCGGAGTCATGGTACGGACTACAGACCGTCACCCTCTGGATTCTGGAAAATGTCCCGCTTTCGCTGGCGCTTATCGTACTTGGCCTGATTGGGGCCATCATGGCCGCGGCGGTCATGATCACCGCGATCATGATCCGTTTTTACCAATTCAAAACCCCGGGAAAACAGGAATGAGATGGAACTGCGTTAATCCTCTCCCCGAACGGGGAGGCAAATCGTTACCGTCGTGCCTTGTCCCGGTTCACTCTCTACCTGGATATCGCCGCGGTGGACTTTTTTGATAATGCCGTAGCTGACGGAAAGCCCAAGCCCCGTGCCTTTGAACTGGGATTTGGTGGTATAGAAAGGTTCAAAAATTTGACTCAAAATTTTTGCGTCGATGCCAACCCCCGTATCCCGAATGATGATGTGGATGGACGCATTTCGGACCTGGGTGGTGAGGGTGATGGTTCCGCCTTCTTCGGGAAGGGATTGAAACGCATTCTGAAGCAAATTCAAAATCACTTGTTTGAGCTGGTCTGGTACGGCCTCCAGTTTTGGCAGATCCTGAGCGTATCGTTTCTCCAATTTGATTTTATGGATTCTGAATTCCTTGCGCATCCACCATAAGGCGTCGTCTAAAATTTCATGGATATTGACAAGCACTTTTTTTCCCGATGAAGGGGCATAAAAATCCTTAAGCCTCTGGATCAGGTTCGCGGTCCGGTTGCATTCCAGAATAGCCTTATCACCCAATTCCCTATATCTTTTTTCCATGGGAACCTTCTGGGTCATTCTCACCAATACATTGCGGATTCCATAAACAGGATTATTGATTTCATGGGCAATGGAGGCGATCAGTTTTCCGATCGCCGACAACTTCTCGGAATGAATCAATTTTTTATTGTATTCATGCAACGCTTCTTCGGCCCGCATCCGTTGCACCTCGGTTTCCACGCGGGCGGCGAAGATGGACAGAATCAATTCTATATTCGGAGAACCCTCCATCGGCCGGTCATCCATGACCGCCAGGACGCCCAAGGGTTTTCCCCCCCCGTGAAAAAGAGGAACCCCCAAAAAACTTTCCACTTTAAATTGCTTCAAGAGTGGAAAATCCGGAAAGTAAGACTGGACACTTTCCGAATAAAAAACAATTTTCCGGGTTGTAACACGTTCACAAGGGCTTCCCGCTGAATCGTATTCAATATTATCGATGATTTTTCCCTGGCCGCAAAACGCGAGGGTCCGAAGCATGTTTTCGTCCTCGCCGGCGATTTCGGAAAGAAAGGCGTATTTCACATCCAGCGCGGAGGCAAGATTACAAACGAGGGACTGGAAAAATTTTTCCCCGGTGATCGCGGAGGAGGTTCCTGCCACGATCGCCCGCATTTGATTGAAAAGAACCCGATAGCGTTCTTCACTCTCCCGCAGTTCCTTACGGGTCCGTCTGCTTTCAGCAATCTCTTTACTCAATGATTCCTTCTTCTTCATGGCGCCGGACGACCTTTCAAGGATTCGAATAATCTTTGTATTCGATTCCGGGAGGCCTTTTTGGGAAACGATGAAGAAGCAACCCCAAGTTTTTCCTTTTTAACCCGAAAGACCTTTTGTTCCCATGAATTTTTTTTTGAACCACCATCACCACAAACCCAGATGCTCTCAAGTATTCTGTACTGAAGATATGAATTAGGACAAATTTATTTCAAAAGGGATAATAATCCACTCCAGCCGGGAACCCTGGGCTTTCACTGGTAAAACGGATTCCTTTTCTCCCTTTAACGAATTAGATTTAATGCAGGCTAAAAATATTACCATGAGGAATTTTTCGGCAACACAAGTCAAAAGGATATCGCAAACCGATATTTTAGCGCCTGAAAGGGCTATTTTAAAACCCGCTCCACCCCTTGATTGCAAGGAATGATTTTTCCGGTCCAAGGTCTCCTTCATGGAGGGGAGCCAATTGATCTTCCTCTTCATCAGAATTTTCTTTGCGTCCCCCGCGCCCTTTGTTGTGAAAAAGTTTTTTTGTCCAGCCTGTAAGCCAACCCTACTTATGCCAGGCTCTCATAACGGAAGAGAATGCCGGGACAACATGGGCAGAAAACAAAAAGGGGAACCCCCGCGAAGCGGGAACCCCCGGTATAAAATGGTGCCCCCGAGACGACTCGAACGTCCGACCTACGGATTAGGAATCCGTCGCTCTATCCGGCTGAGCTACGGGGGCAATATCAATTAATTTATTGTATTAAATATATTTCCCCAAAATTGAAAAATGCCAATTTCCAGACTTTTGCCACCAATTTGCCACTATTTTCCAGATTTCGGGCTTTTTTTTTTATTTTCTGGTAAGACTGGAAAGGAGATTGTAATCATTTTTCAGGGGGTAATCAATCCCTCGAATTCTTCCTTTTTCAACCTTCCGCATTCGCCCCATGATGCTCCATAGAATAATTGTCAGAAAGAAAAAACCGAGGGCGCCAAGTATCCGCAATCGGAACCTGAGGTGTTTAAACCGGAAGGCCGTGGTAACTTCTAACTCGTAAAAATGCGATATTTAGGCTTGAGATTGGTTTTAGGGGTTTCACTGGGAAAACTGGTACAAATAACAGAGCGGGTCAACAGCCTTTCAGAACTCGAGGGCTTCAAAAACGACGATGAAAAGGCGCTGCCGTTCAGAAGCCATTTCGATGTCCTTAAGTGTGGGGGACCCGCTCATGGGAAAAGCCCAGGGTTTCCTTAAAAAATTCGGCGATTTCATTTAAGTTCACCTCGTCCCTTAGCAGATCGAGATGCTCTTGCTCCCTTGCTTTCCTCTTCAAACCGGGGAAAATGGCGGCAAAGCTTTTAGGCGGCTGCGCCGCCTGAACCGTCACCGTGCCGTCGCCCGGCATTAGAAGCTGCGTTGCATCGAAATCCTTGAGGAATTTTTTGAGATTTTTTCCGGGAAAGAGAGTCGTGCCTTTCTTTTCATGCCACAGGGCGCCGTGCAATGTGGCTATCGCATCTCCATACATCAATAGAAATGGCAAATCGCTTTTCGCATTCAAGGGCGGGGCGTGCATTTTTTTATAAAACGCTTCGGCCCGCGAAAGCATGGCATGGGTATAGCCCACCCTGTTTTCCAGGGTCGCGGCGTCGAGCGCCACCGCATTTTTAAGCAAGCTCCAGTTCCTATCGCGCCACCGCGCCGCATCATGAATCCAACCGGAAACATCCTCTCCCTGAAGGGTCGATAACGCCCGCGGATACTTCGGCAGGATCTGGTAACTGGACGGAAACGATGCTACCGCCAACCCTTCCAGGGCTTTCGCGTTCAAACCGAACCGGATCCCATACTGCATGTTGCGAAAAACAGTCAGCGTGCCTTCGAAGGGCACGCCCGCCATCGCCACCGCATGAATCCTCCGCGCGCCGGACAGATTCATGCGGGCGTTTTGCAAGTCCTGATTTCCATACAACAGGTAATAACCCGTTACCAGCCCCCCCATGCTGTGGGCCAGTATCGCCACCTTGGAAGCTCCCGCCGCGTACAAATCTTCCACCCGCCGCGCCAGTTGCTGAGCGGAGCGGGCGATGCCGCCCCGCCAATCGTAGGCAAAGACAGCCACATCGGCCCGCCCGGCAAGCCGGGTTTTAAGGCCGTCGATGATATTTCCGTAAATGTCCACCGACACCACCGGGGAAAGAAAATCCACCGACCGGAGCACGTCCCCCACCTTGAAGACAGTGGCTCCCGGAATGCGAATCCCGCCCACATCAAGCGCCAGGGTCTGATTGCCCCACAACGCTTCGGCGCCGGTGAACCAGATTTTTTTGCCGTCGGTTTCCCGTATGAGGGTGCTGCCATAATATCCTGGAACGAAAAGGATCTGAATCGGAGCCGCGGAGTTTTCACCCAGAGGCGGGGAAGCGCTGCATTTCCAGCCGAGCAGACAGATGAGGGCAATCGTTATCGGGCGATTCATCAATGAGCAGTGTACCACGATTGAAAACCCCCAAGAATCGTAAGCCCGTCCAACCTCCCTCCCAGGATTCCCGTGCTTCTTTCCAGTGGGCTCAATGAACCTATTTCCCCCCCGGCAAATTCATATTCCGCCGGCTGAGGCTGGACTTCTTTGACTTCTCCAGCACGGAATATTATGATGTTTGCACGATTTTAAATCCTTTTGGGAGGTTTCAGGAATGATCAAGGTTCGCGCGAGTCAAATTTTTTCTCATTCCATGGAGGATGTGGTTGACGCCAAAAAACAACTGGATGCGGGGATGTCTTTCCTCGATGCGGTGGAAAAATTCAGTACCTGCCCTTCCAAGAAAAACGGCGGCGACCTGGGTTGGATGCCGGATGGGTCCGTCCGCGCCCTCCTGGGTGAGACGCTTTCGGAACGAGATGTGGGAAAGATCATCGGACCCGTTCATTCTCCTTACGGGTATCACCTTCTCAGAATCTCCGAAGTGGAACTGGAAAAAGTGGAAGGCCCGTTTACCGTCCAAACTTCCATGCAGGAACTCAACCAGCTTTTCCCCGAAGCTCACAGCTTGTTGTTCAAAAAGTTCCACGTCGGCCTGCCCGTCAGCGGTTATAAACCAGGGGAAACCATTGGTTCGGTCTGCCGGGAACAGAATAAACTGGAATTGGAAGTCCTCAATTTTCTCAATTCGGAATATTTAGACAAAAATGTTGAAATAATCTCTCCCCAGGACCTGGAGGAGCGGATGAGGCCGGGGGCGCCGAAGCCGGTTTTGCTGGATATCCGTGAAAATTGGGAACGCGATATCGCGATCATCCAGGGCTCCCAACTCGTCACCCGGGAGAACAGTGAATCCATCATCAGCTCCCTGGATAAGGATGAGGAAATTGTTCTGATCGACTGGAAGCAGGATCGCAGCCCGAGTTTCCGGAAATGGTTGGTCCAAAGAGGGTTCACCCAAGTGAAATGCCTGAAAGGGGGGATCGATGCTTGGGCGGAAAAAGTGGAAACCCGTCTCAATCGCTACGATATCGATGAAGACGATGGTTACCGCTACGAGGATATTATCGGGGACCCTTCCACCCAACCCGACCCCGGTTGATATTTTTTTCAATGAACTTCAACCGCAAAAGAATCCTTTCCCCCATCCCTTTTGCCGCGGAGGTTCCCCGCTGACTTTCCTTCTTCGCATTGAAAACCTGACGACCAGTTTTATCACCGATGAGGGCGTTGTTCCCGCCGTCCGCCAGGTGGACCTGGAAATCAAACGCGGCAAAACCCTGGCGCTGGTGGGGGAGTCGGGGTGCGGCAAATCGGTCACGGCGCTCAGCGTTTTGCGGTTGATCCCCATGCCGCCCGGGCGATTCGAGTCGGGCCAGATTCTGTTCAACGGCCGGGACCTGCTGAAAGTTCCCGAAAAAGAAATGGAAACGGTCCGCGGCAACGAGATCAGCATGATCTTTCAGGAGCCGATGACCTCGCTGAATCCCATATTCACCATCGGCGAGCAGATTGCGGAAACCCTCCTGCAGCACAAAAAAATGGATCCCCGGAAAGCGCGGGAACGAACATTGGAATCCTTGCGCAAGGTCGCCATTCCCTCTCCCGAAAAACGCATCGACCAATACCCCCATGAATTATCCGGCGGCATGAAGCAGCGCGTCATGATCGCAATGGCCATCGCCTGTGAACCGGAACTGCTTATTGCCGACGAACCCACCACCGCCCTGGACGTCACGGTTCAGGCTCAGATTCTGGACCTTCTGGAAAACCTGCGGCGGGAGACCCACATGGCCATCCTCCTCATCACCCACAACCTGGGAATTGTGGCCCAGTATGCGGAACGTGTGGTGGTGATGTATGCCGGGAAGGTGGTTGAGGAGGCTCCGGTGGGAACCTTGTTTGAATCTCCGGCCCATCCTTACACCCGCGGACTTCTTCATTCGCTCCCCCAGGGCGAGCCGGGAAAGCGTCTCGAGGCCATCCCGGGCACCGTGCCCCATCCCGCCTATATTCCTGCCGGCTGCGCCTTTCATCCGCGTTGTTCCGAGACCCTGCCCCCATGCAAGGAACGGATACCTCCCGCATTTCCCATCAACAACGATCCCACCCATAAAGCCTCCTGCTGGCTCTATGGGGAACCGGAAGGGTGATTTTCTCCATGGACCCGCTGATCCGGATACAGTCGCTGAAAAAATTATTTCCTGTCTATGGGGGACTGTTGACTCACGTGGTCGGCTGGGTACAAGCGGTGGAGAATGTCTCTTTCGACATTTATAAGGGAGAAACGCTGGGTCTGGTGGGCGAATCGGGTTGCGGCAAGACCACGTTGGGGCGGATGTCGATCCGCCTCATCGAACCGACCGCGGGACACATATTTTTTGAAGACATCGATATCCTTAAAATCGGTTCCCGGGAGTTGACCCGGCTTCGTCCCCGAATGCAGATCATCTTTCAGGACCCTTACAGTTCGCTCAATCCAAGGTTCACGGTGGAGCGGATCATCGGGGAAGCCATGCTGATACACGGGTTGGCCGACAGGAACAATCTGCGGAAAAAGATCGGGGAGGTCATGGAAAAAGTGGGGCTGTCCTCCCGCTACATGGGCCGTTACCCGCATGAGTTTTCGGGCGGACAAAGACAACGCATCGGGATTGCCCGGGCGCTGGCCCTCAATCCCCGTTACATCGTCTGTGATGAACCCGTTTCCGCGCTGGATGTCTCCATCCAGGCCCAAATCATCAACCTTCTGCAAGAACTCCAGGAGGAGACGGGAATCTCCATGCTGTTCATTTCCCACGATCTCAACGTGGTGAAACACCTTTCCCGGAGGACGGCGGTGATGTACCTAGGACGCATCGTGGAGATCGCACCCAGTGAACTACTGAATCGGGATCCCTCCCATCCTTACACACGGGCTCTGCTGGCGAGCAAACCCTCCCTGAATCCCAAGGAAAAGTTGAAACGCCCGCCATTGGTTGGGGACGTTCCCTCTCCTCTCAATCCGCCCTCGGGCTGCCATTTCCATCCGCGTTGTCCGGACGCCATGCCCCGATGCAAAATCGAAGAGCCTCGATATATACCCTATGGAAAAGATCACATCGTCCATTGTCACCTTTACGATACCGGGTGATTCCAAGCGGCGGGAATGCCGGTTCCGGGAGTTGTTGAGATGCGTCACCGCCGGCGCAGGCGGGATTCATGGTAGCGCCGGACAGAATCCAGGAATCGTTTGGCGCCATTTCGGGTGGAGAGTACTTCCTCCTCAACTGCCGGGAGGTTGGGAAACGCTAACACAAAATAGTGGGCAAATATTCCCCTTCCTTTCCGGGTCCATTCCCCAAGCGTCTCATCCTCATAAACTTTTACCGCATCCAATCCACACGAGGGAGAAGATCGCTTAAAAATGAATCCATCCAGATTGAGATTTTTCATCACCGCGATTTTCTGGCGGGAATATTCGGTCATGGCCCGCGTCCAATCGCGGCCGGTTTTGGAATCGATCAAACGGGGTTGAGCCGGGTCTCCAACCATGTGGATCGGTTCCCTGGGAACGCCGAGTCCCACTTCCGTTTCCGGACAGAGGGAAACCCACTCCACCCGGGGTCCGATCCATCTAGCTATTCCCGAATGCCAACGGTGTCCTCCGTCGTATCGGATTTCCTCTCCCAACAGACACCCGCTGATTCCCACGCGCGGGAGGCCGGGTTTCAGTGAATTGGATTTAGCCGTTGAACTTTTCATGACCATTTTCACGACCCAACTCCCCGCGAGGTGAGCAACCACCTGCTGGAATCTCCCTCCTTCCCGCCAGAAGATTTTTCCAATGCGAATTGTTTACCAATAACACCATGGCTCTTAATTCCTGAAGCATTCTGACTACTTTTATATCACAGGAATCCCATATTTTAATACATCCCTCAAACGAGGTATGCGCTGAAATTCCTTGCTAAATGGCGATTTAGAGAAACAGAAAAATTATCGCCCGCCCGGAAAAAAAGGTCCGGATCTTGCTCTTTGTTAGGGACTGGCTACTTTTTTATAAATAACAATCCGTATCATTCATTTTATTTGGAACACTATCAAGGGGTTCCACATTATCCAACTTCAATTAAGGAAAATTCCTTGGATCTCGCTTCCGTCATTGGAATTATTTCGGGACTTTCGATTATTTTCGCGGCCATTTTCAGCGGAAAATAAGGAAAGGTAACTTTCCCTGGGAAAGGCCCGCGCCTTCATCAAATTTTTAATCATTTTATTAATTTTACACTAACTATCAAATTCACCCTAAAAGGAGAACTTCTTGGATTTTGCCTCCATCATAGGAATCATTTCTGGTATATCGCTTATAATTGCCGCCATTTTCATGGGGGGCGGGCTGGACAGTTTCATCAATGTTCCGGGAATGATGATTGTCTTGGGAGGAACCGTGGCCGCCTCTCTCCTCACGTTCCAAATGAAAGACGTGTTCGTGGCTTTCAAAGCCGCCCTGTTTGTCTTCTCTGAAAAGAAACTGGATCCCAATGACATGGTATCCACCATGGTCGAATTGTGCACCCTGACCCGGCGGCAAGGTCTATTAGTCTTGAGCCGGATGGATATTGAATCGAATTTTCTCAAAAAAGCGTGCAACCTCATCGCCGACGGCTCTAAGGAAGATCTGATACGGGATACTTTGAATATAGAAATCGAATCGATGAAACAGCGGCATTTCATCATCCAGGATGTATTCAAGAAAATGGCCATCTACGCGCCTTCCTTTGGCATGATCGGAACGCTGATCGGGCTGATTCAAATGCTTTCCAAGTTGTCGAATCCGGAAACGGTAGGACCCGCCATGGCCGTGGCCCTGTTGACCACATTTTACGGGATGATTTTATCGGCCCTGGTTTTTAATCCGATTGGTGGAAAGCTGCGATCGCGCACCATGGTGGAGGTGATCAATCTTGAGATCATTTTCGAGGGAGCCATTTCGATATTGCAGGACAATAATCCGCTCATGGTTTATGAAAAATTATCCTCATACATACCGGCAAAACTGCGGCGGCCCATGCAGCAAAGGGTGGTCAAGCATAAATATGCTCAAAGCACCTGAAGCCGGCCGATTAATAAGTCTTTAGGATCTGAAGGACACCATGATGTCTCGCAACAAAGCCGAATTCTATAAGGAACAAATTCGCATCCAATCCCTGTTACTGAAAAAACGCGACACCCAGTACGCCAAACAACAGGAGAGATTCAATCAGGTTCTTCAGGTCAGCCGCAAGAAGATTGATGACCTAAAACTGAAAATGAATGAAAAAGAATTGATACCCCTCGATCAAATGGACCTGACCCCTCTTTCGGTCTTATTGCCCGGGGATAAGCCCAACCACGAATCTTATTCAAAATACCAGGAACCGGCGGCCACCGACGCTCCCCCCTTGGAAGAGGTTTCTTTAGTCCGAAAAAATCAAAAAGACCGGGACCGAAACAGCAAGTTATCCAAGGAACTCAACCAACTCAAAATAAACCTTAAATTCCTGATCAAACAACTGCGGTTGGAAAGAAAAAATAAAAGACGAAACGAAAAGGAAAAATCGCGGTTGGAAGAAGAGGTAGAGCGCCTTCGAAAAAATCCCGGGGAAATTTTAAAGTTAAAACAACAAATTTCCCACATTGAAGAGAAGTCCCGGAGTGTTCGTGAAGGATACAAAAAACTCCAAAAAGAAAAACGCAAACTCATTACAGCCTGCCAAAAAAATCATTCCCGCGATTGGGATGCTGATAATATCCGCCTGCTCGAACTCAATCGGGAAAAAATCGGGGAATTGAAACAAGATCTGCGAACTCTCGAGGAGGAAAAGAAGCGCATAACCAAGGAACTGGATAGGGAAAAGGAACGATTCCACACAAAGTTAAATGAGAAAATCCAACAATTGGAACGTGATTGGGGAGGCAAATTAAAGACACTGCGGGTTCGGAAGGACCGGCTGGGTCATTTCGCGGAACAGATCATGGAAGAAGCGGAACCTCCCATATGGATGGTCACCTATTCGGACATGGCCACCCTGCTTCTTACTTTTTTTATTCTTTTATATTCCATTGCTTCCATGAATGTGCAGAAATTCAAATCCGCCATATTCCACGATAAGAAATCTTCCCTGGGCCTGCTGGAACTCGTGGACAGCACCGAGATCCAAACCAGTATCCAGCAGTTGACAGGATTGAAGTCTACCGATATTCTGACAGAAATAAAGACCGCCGCGGAAAATCAGGCCTCACTGGAAACCGATACCAGCGCATCCCGGATCGTGGTAATAATCCCGGGGAACACCTTGTTTCAATCCGCCTCAGCCGATCTGGAAAAAAGCGGCTGGCCTCTCTTGAACGACGTGGCTCGAATTTTCAGGAAATACCCGGAATATAAAATACATATTCAGGGACACACGGACGACATGCCGATTTTCACCGAACGCTTTCCCACCAATTGGGAGCTCTCGGCGGCCCGAGCCACGGCGGTGCTTCGCTATTTCATAGATAAGGGCATCAAAGCGGAAAGGCTGACCGCAACTGGTTACGCCGACACCTTTCCCCTGGTGCCCAATACCACCGAACTGGGGAGATCCAAAAACAGGAGGGTTGAATTTGTTCTTGAAAAAGAATAGAAAGGGGAGTCTGTTCAACAAGTTGTTCACCCCCCCGCAAGATAACCGGGGGTCCTTTCGGGTTTCACCCTCATCTGTGAATCCGGTTGAATTCACCGTGGCGGGGAAACCCGTCCAGGTTTTGGATATCAGTTCGGGAGGAGTTTCTTTTCGCAACGTTGATTTTCAGCCGGGAAGGGTCTATCCCGTAAAATTGATACTTCCTTCCGGCCCCACGGAAATCGCCGGCCGGGTGGAAATACTCGAAAAGGACGATGACAGCTGTTGCCATTGCTGCTTCCGGGGGATGGCCCCGGGGGAGCAAGATCGGATTCACTTGTACGTACTGAACAGACAAAAAGAGGAACTGGAGGAAAGGAAAAAGAATTCACCCGATTCCAGCCCGGAGCCCGGCGCGGTCAACCCCTTGGGTCCCTCTCAGCCGGAATCGTAACAGAGAATTCATCCGCCGGTTCTCCCCTATTCTCCCTTATCCCCTCCCCTGGCAACCCAGGAGAAACCATTCACCCCATGGATGATTCCACCCCGGAAAACGTGAAATGGTCGGACCATGAATTGAAAATGATCCGTCACCGGGAGGTGTTTGTCCACAAACCCGCCATCGTGAAAAAGGCGGAACATTATCTGAAGATGTTCGAGCAAGCCATGGTCCAGGAACTGGCGCGAGGGGAAATACAGGTTCCCACCGGAACCAAGGTGACCCAGGGTCAGTTGGTGCGGGGAGAAAACCACAACGGGTTTCCTTTTCTTTCCCTGGACATTCCGCAGAGGTTTTCCAAAACCGAAATGTTCACCTACCGCACCTTATTCTGGTGGGGACATTACCTGGGATTTTCCCTGATCCTGAAAGGCAATCCCCTCAACGAATATCTCGAACGGTTGATCGCCAGCCAAAAGCATGAAACCTGGTCCGGCGTTTATCTCGCCGCCGCACCCACCCCCTGGGAATGGAGCCGGTCCGAAGAAAATTTCAAAAATGTAGGACAAACCTCATCCACGGAGCTGCGTCAAACCGTCCAATCCATTGGATACATCAAGCTCTGCCGGTTTTATCCGTTGGAGGAGGAATCTTTTTTCTCCCTGGATTGGGTCTCCGCCGGGATTCAAACGTGGCGCGTTTTTTCTTCCATTACAGGATCATGACCCGGATGGGAGGAGCCCCCCAATCCAGGTGGAATATATTTCCAGCCTGTCAGGATTCCAAAAATTCCATCACCACTTGCCTGGCCCGGGTGAGGATGGGTTCGCCATCACCCACCAGAATTGATTCAAAATCATAATCCTTTAAAATTCGCAATCCCTCTTTCGCTTTCCGGATATCCCGGTATTTATCCGGAGGCAGTAAGTTGACTTTTCCTGGAATCTTGCCGATCAGCGCATCCCCCACAATCAAAATTTTTCTGGCCTCCAAAAGGAAAGCCGATTCCCCCGGTGATTTTTGGTTTTCAAGGTGGATGACTTTAAGGCCGCAAACAGGGGTGTCTCCCCCCTGGAAAGTCGCATCGGGGACGAACTCCAGCAACTCCCTATCCTTTTCATGAATATAAATGGGGAGGGACCATTTTGCTTTCAACCCCAGGCTCATTCGATCGTGGTGAACATTGGTCAGCAAAATGGCTTTTAGGGGATGGGTGGAATTTTCAGAAATCAGGGTCTCCAATTCCTTCATCCCCGTCTCATCCAGATCGGGAGGATCGATAATCACCGACTCACCTCCATGCAGGAGATAATATCCGTTAAAGTTCATTTCCTTTTCATCAGAATATTGTGGCCAGGAAAATATTCCTGGTAAGATTTCACTCAAGACCGTCATTGTCGTTCCTCATTCAAGATGGATAACCCAGCGGCCTCATTGCCGCACCGATTCTCTTAAAGCGGCGTGTCGGGCGGGCCGTCTCTCCCTACAAAGTCCCCGGCTCATTCAAGAATCCCCACCAGGGGATGCATCCAGGCCACCTTGGCTAATGGCAGAACCGTTAATCGATCCGGGTCACAGAGTTTTTTGAGAAAAATCATTCCATGCGAAAACGGAGCGATGGGCGACACCCGGCTTTCGGGAACATGCAGGGGAGTCGGCGTCATGAAACTTTTTCTTCTTTTGGGACTTCCTCCCCCCTTTCCCATGGAGGACCCGATGACGGCGGTCCCATCGGTCTGAAGATCATTTCGGACCACGCGGCGCACCAATGGTACCCCTCCCTTTCGTCCAATGGAATAAACCTGGTTCCGGGCTTCCGCCAGGGCGGCCCCCCTCGAGAAGACAGCGGTCATTCCCATTTTTAAAACCGGAGCCATGTTTTCATCCTCGATCACGACCCCATAACTTGGATCAGGAATTTTTAAAGACAGGGGAATCCGGATCGAAGGGAAGAGACTCAGGTCCACACCGTCTTCTCCCAAATCGAAACCCTCCCTGAACGGGGGGGAGGAAAACCTTATCAGGGGAACAGCAATGACCGGATTTTTCATGACCGCCTGTGTTTATTAATGAAACCGGGCCGGCCGAAAATTGTCCCGCCCGATCCCATTTTTCCCGTAAAAAGGGAAGCGCGGGAGCATTTCAATGGGACTGTTTTACGGAATCATTTTACACCTCCGGCTTACAAAAAATGCGAAAATAGTCGGCAGACCAACTCTTCTACCTCGCATCGACGCTGGATACCAACCCTCTATGAATGTTCCGACGATTAAGGAAGCCCTCGACTATCTTTATGGACTCCACCCGGGCGGAATCAAATTAGGATTGGAAAACACGCGCCATCTGCTCCGCCATTTCGGCGACCCCCAATTAAAAGCCCGAACCATTCACATCACTGGCACCAACGGGAAAGGGTCTACCGCGGCGTTCGCCGAGTCCATTCTGCGCATCGGAGGTCACCGCGTGGGGCTCTATACTTCCCCCCATCTTTTTCACTTTAGTGAACGGATACGTGTAGACGGATCCCCCATTCAGGAGAAGGAACTGGCGGAAGGGGTCTTCCGAATCAAACAGGCAGTGGAGGCATTAAAAATCAACGTCACTTTTTTTGAATTCAGCACCGTTTTGGCCTTTCTTTATTTCCAGGAGAAAAAAACCGGCTGGAACGTGATCGAGGTGGGTCTGGGAGGCCGCTTGGACGCCACCAATCTTTGCCAGGCGGAAATTTCTATCATCACCTCCATCGGACTAGACCACACACAGTACCTGGGGACCCGGCTGGAGGGCATAGCTTATGAAAAGGCCTTTATTATCAACAATTACGGTACGGTTTTTGCTCATATAGAAGATAACGCCGCATTGGATGCCGTAAAAAAGCTGGCCCAGGAGCGATCGGCCAAACTCCTTCGGTTTGGGGAGGATTTCCATGCCGAATTGAGAACCCATCATCCGCGGGGCCAGACAGTTGATTTTTCCTTCAAGGATCATCACTTGCGGAACCTGGTCCTTCCCCTGATCGGGCGGCATCAGGTGACTAACGCGTCCCTGGCCCTTGCGGCTTGCCTGGAGGTGAATTCCAGAGACCCAAAATTTGATGAAACGGCAATCCGCCGCGGCTTGAATGCAACCCGCTGGGAAGGCAGGTTGGAGGTGGCCGCAACGAACCCCACCGTCATTCTGGACTGCGCCCATAATCCCGACGGGGTCATAAAATTGACGCAGACGGTGCGGGAATATTTCTCATATTCCCGGATTTTCCTGGTTCTCGGAGTGATGAAGGACAAACCCATCGATCGGATGCTTGAGATTTTTTCTGAATTCGCGGATCGGTTCATTTTGGTAAAACCCGCCCAAGAGCGGAGCGAGGACCCCCGGGTTCTCATGGATTCCTTGAGAAACCGCTTGGCCTGCCAAAAACCCATTGATATTGTTGAACAAATTCCATATGCTTTGCATAAAGCCAAACAAGCCGCAAATTCAGAAGATCTCATCTGCGTCACGGGGTCTATTTTCACGGTTGCCGAGACCAAGCGTAGCCTTGCCAATGAAGCATTTTTTTAAAATAAATATCATCTGCTGGATAATAATAATCTTTCTCGCCGCCAAAGGCTTTGCCCAAACCCTTCCACCATCCAATAAAAATGTTAGCCCCGCCGACAAAAAACCCATTGATATCACCGCCGACCATGTGGTCCAGGAGGGGGAAAAGGACATCATCAGGGCCTGGGGGGGGGTGGTCATCCATTTCGAAAACCGGGTCCTCCGGGCCGACAAGGTCATTCTCAACAACAAAACCGGAATCGGTGAAGCCAAGGGCCATGTGATCGTGGACCAGGATGACGGCACCCACATCAGGGCGCAACGAAGCCGATTCAACATTAAAACCAAAAGAGGCAAGGCATTCCAGGTTTTTGGAAAGATCGCCCCCAATTATTATTTCAAGGGAAAGGAAATTACCCGGCTTTCGGAAAATCATTACAAGCTGAAAGATTCTTCCCTGACCACCTGCAAAGGCCATTTACCCGACTGGATGTTCCAGGCCAGCAAGGTGGACCTGATCACCAAGGACCGCGCCCTGTTCACCAGCGGAATATTCAAAATAAGAAATATCCCCATCCTGTATTTTCCCGTGGGTTACATTTCCATCAACCGGGAACGAAAAAGCGGGTTATTAATCCCCGGTTTCGGACTCAGCAATACCGATGGATTCACCTTCAAACCCATCTATTACTGGGCCATCAATTCCTATTCCGATGCCACCATCGGGGTGGAATATTTACAAAACAGAGGGGTGCGGCCTGATATCGAGTACCGTTATACTCCCAGCAAAACCACCAGAGGTGAATTCCGCGGAACCTATTTAAAAGATAAGCAGACCAACGGCACCTTCTGGAAAGTGGACATGACCCATGAACAGAAGCTTCCCGGAAACTATCAACTGAAAGGCAAACTCGATCTGGAAAGCGATTCCAGCTTCAATAAAACGTTCGCCAACAATACAAACCAGCGAACCCGGCGCAACTCCGATTCCTTCGCCAACATTACCAAAAGCTGGACCAACAGCAGCTTGGATATTTTAACCCGGTTCCGTGACAGCACCGAGGGAAACCGCGATGACACCTTTGGCCAGTTGCCCCAAATAACCTACAAAAGTCAGCGTCAGCCCATACGCGGAACATCTTTCTTTTTCAATCAGGATACCAGTTTCACCTCTTTCCTGCTGGACCTCAATCCCGACCCGGTGGTGGATGACGATTTCCAGGTTCAACGAATTGACTTTCATCCACAGTTTTCCCGTCCCTTCCATATTGCCCAGTGGCTGGCATTTACCCCCACCCTTGGCTTGCGGGAAACCCTTTACAGCCAAGGGATCGGAAAAAGCAAGAATCGTCTTTCCGCGTTTTCCCGGGAAATTTTTGACGTCAACGCCGTGATCGAAGGCCCGAAGTTCAACAAAATCATTAATACTGGAAGCTCACGCATCCCACGGCTCAAGCACGTCATCGAACCTCGCGTTTCCTATGATTTCATTCCCGATGTCGACGGAGAGGACCGGGACCGGATCCGAAGAATCGATGCCATCGACACCGTCGATCCCCTGAGCCGGTTCACTTATTTCCTGACCCAAAGGTTGCTGCAAAAAGAGGCGCTCCCCGGGGGAGGATTTCAAACCAAGGAGATCGCACGTTTCGAGGTCAGCCAATCTTATAATGTGCGGGAAGCCACCCGGGCCAAATCCTCTGGAATCAAACTTCGCCCCTTTTCCGACTTGCGGTTTGACCTCGACAGCCGCCCACTCCAATCGTTATTGATCAATGTCGATGCGACCTACGACGCGTACAAAAACTGGGTCAAAACCCTGAATTTCGAGGTCGGGATAAAGCCGACCGACAAGATATCATTCTTTGTGGAAAGACGATTCACCCGAAGGCAGTCCACCTTCCTCGTGGGATCCCTGTTCTGGTCCTTCCTCCCCGGATGGCAAATGAAAGCGACCACCCGGTTCGACGAGTTGACGCAGACATTTCGTGAAAACGATTTTAGCTTGTTGTACGATGACAAATGCCAGTGTTGGGGTTTCGGCCTCGATTTTATCAAGCGCAAAATTATCAGTAATGGAATCAATCGGGACGAAACCAGATTTCTTTTAACCATCACCCTTCGGGGCATCGGTACGGAAAAATTCGGCAGAAAAGACATGCGCCATATCCACCGGACTTTTTAATCCCAAAAGGAAAGGATCCATGTCCATTTCCCAAGATCTGGCCCAAATAGCGCTGGAGACCGGCGCCATTCAAATCAATACCGGGAAGCCTTTTGTCTGGGCATCGGGCTATTCCATGCCGGTATACAACGACAACCGGCGGTTGTTGGGAAAGGTGCAACACCGGATGCTCGTGGCCCGGGGATTCCAATCCCTCCTACAGCAGTTTCGCATTCCGGTAGACGTGATAGCAGGAACGGCCACCGCCGGGATTCCTCACGCAACCACCTTGGCGAATCTTCTCGAAACTCCCTTGATTTATGTCAGGAGCGCCCCCAAGAAACACGGTATGCAAAACCAGGTCGAAGGGATTCTAAAGAAAGATCAACAAGCCGTGGTGATTGAAGATTTGATTTCCACCGGCGGAAGCGCTTTAAAGGTGGTGGAGGCGATTCGCCTGGCGGGGGGAAAGGCCGGTCACTGCCTGTGCATTTTTAATTATGGTTTTCCGGCGACCGTGGAATATTTTCGGGAGGCCGGCTGCAAATTGCATTCCCTGCTCACGTTTGAAGAGCTTATTTCCCATGCCGAAAAAACAGGATCCCTCAGTAAAAACCAGACCGGGATTCTTCGTTCCTGGTATCAGGATCCTTTCGGCTGGGGCGGCCGGCAGGGCCTTTCTCCCAGCCCAGCCAATCCGGATGGCCGCGAAGAGAAATGAAACACCGCGTTCCCTTCCGGAACCCGCGAAATGGGGCGCCCACGCCGCCATATAACTGTTGACAGGCCAAGGGATTGATAATACCATAACATCCTCTAAAATCAGTACCCCCCGGTATGTTCCCCTTCCCCTGCGAAAATTTTTTTCTGAAGGGCGGGAAAATTATTAAATCCAATAAATTCCCGGGCCGCTTTGCCTTGGCGGATTTATTATCCAATTAAAGATTTTGATGGAGGTTATCACGGATGGGCAAATTAACTGTGGGACCCATTGGCTTATTACCCCCTTCCGCGGCGGCTACGGGTATTTTCCAGCCGGAGAAGGGTTCTGGATACCAATTGGTCGAGGGAGAGCACGTCCCCGAAGATAAAGCGATTGAAATCGCCGCGAGAAAATTGCTGACACTGCGCAACCCCACCTTGTTCCCCGGTCCCATGATTGTCTGGGGTTGGACGGATGAAACAATCCACAAGGCCGAACTGGCCATGGAACTGGTCCGGGAAGTCCCGGGAATGAACGTCATTCCCATGCCCGATTACCGGCCGATCTATCCAAAAATCGATCCCGAGGCGGTGATGAATCCTTGTCATCCCAACCTGACCATCCAGCACAATAAAATCAATGTCTGCATCTTCATTGGCGTCCATTGCCACTTCGCCAACATCACGCTGAAGATGATCCGGGCAGGCACCAATTGCTATACCATGGCGTTCTGTCAGTATGATGGCCATGAAGATGCCCTGTTATCCATTCGCGACCTCAACGCCGAGAAAATTCAAAAAATAATCCAGGCCGTGAAGGATGCGAAGAAATCCGGTATCACTCCCTGGGCCCTCACGCCGGAAGGCAAGGAAGAGCTGGAGGAGGTCAAGGCCCGGAAAGATAAATTATTGGAAACGAACAAGGAAAACATAGAGATCTTCATGGCCGATCTGGAACAAGGCCTGGACGAAAACGCCGAATGACCCGGCCGTCCGCCTAAATCCGGTCCTCCGAACCCCAATGGCCCGCCTCCCCCTGCCCGGGGGGAGGCTTTTTTGTGTCTTACTCCGCGGCCCCCATCACCCTCATTCCTTCCTTCTATTCACCCCCGTAAAGGAAAAAATAAAATTTTATAATTTTACATTGCAAATGAATGAAATATGTTTTAGGCTTATTATATACTTGATATTTAAGCCCGTAACCATGGCCAGGTTTCCTATAAATAATTTTTCTCCTCCAATTGCTTGCACGAAGAGGACATGAAACGGGTCCGGGCATGGAATTTTTTTCTAAAAATGGTCTCCGAACTGGCATTTTAAACCTTTGGGACTTCTCCAGGGATGTGCCATGTTGGAGATTTGTTGGAGTCCGGTCAATCCGGAAGAATAATTTACAATCATTATTTTTTGATTGAACACAGATCAGAAACTAAGGAGGTTCCTGTGCGTGCTTTGGTTATAGACGATTCAAAAGCCATTCGACTGATCCTTGGAAAAATTCTCAAGGATCTGGGCTTTGACGTGGTAGATGCCTCTAACGGGTTTGAAGCACTGGAACGGCTAAGGGATAACGGGAAAATGGATATCGCCCTTGTGGATTGGAACATGCCCGAAATGAATGGATTCGAATTCATTTGTGAGGTTCGGAAAGATGATTCCTATAAGGACATGCCCCTCATGATGGTCACGACGGAAACGGAAATGACTCAAGTGATCAAAGCCCTCAAGGCGGGTGCCAATGAATATGTCATGAAACCGTTCACGAAGGAAATGATCCTGGAAAAACTCAATCTAATGGGAATCGCCTCCTACTGATTCATGTCGCAAACCCGAATTCTTATCGTTGACGACCAGGTGACACTTCGCCATTTACTCAGGGAGGCGATGAAGGAATTTATCAACCTGGAAATAGCCGGTTCCGTCTCCAACGGAAAACTTGCCTTAAGTAAAATTCCTCAGGTGAACCCCGATATCATTTTCCTGGATGTGGATATGCCCGAAGAAAACGGCCTGCAAACTCTTTTGAAAATCCGGAAAACGTATCCAGACTTGCCGGTTCTGATGTTGGCCCATCGGAAGGAACCCCGCCAGGCGGCAATGGTGTTGGATGCAATGGCCGCCGGAGCAAACGGTTATATTTTCAAACCGAAAAATTCCTCCCCCTCAGCGGGGCAACAAGAAGGATTGCGCAGAGAAATTCTGGCAAAAATCAAATCTTTTTCCCCGGAATTACAGCTCACGCCCGCTCGTCTTGAATCGAAAACCAAACCTTTATCCCAAGTGGGAAATGCCGCTCCCCCCACCCAAATTTCCCATCACCCGCGCGTCGATGGGACCGTGAAAAAACCCCGCCGGGTCGATATCCTGGCTATCGGGGTTTCCACCGGGGGACCGCAGGCTTTAGCAAAAATTCTACCTTCATTTTCCAAGGATTTTCCTGTTCCCATCGTCATCGTTCAACACATGCCAGTCAATTTCACGGATCTTCTTGCAAAACGGTTGCACGCCAAATCATCTATCAACGTGGCGGAAGCGAGAGACGGGGATATTCTAGAACCCGGCGGGGCCTGGTTGGCTCCCGGGGACCGGCACATGATCGTCAAACGGGTAACGGACAAAATATGCATCCACACCCACCGGGGTCCCCCGGAAAACTCGTGCCGGCCCGCCGTCGACGTATTGTTTCATTCCGTCGCCCAAACCTTCGGCGGCGGCACCTTGGCGGTCGTCCTCACCGGTATGGGACGGGATGGGCTTCGCGGTTGCGAAAAGATCCATGCCACCGGCGGAAAAATATGGGTTCAAGACGAAGACTCCAGCGTGGTTTGGGGAATGCCCGGCTACGTGCATCGGGCTGGACTCGCCGAGGAAATTTATTCTTTGGAGACCTTTGCCGCCAATATCACCCATCGTGTTTGGCAAGGGCAGTCCCGGCCTTCATACCAAACTGGAATGGATATCAGTGCTTAAAACGAAGGAATTTCTATGACTATCAGTCCCGGTGATTTCGATTACATCAGCAAACTGGTCCGAGACCTCTCAGCTATTGTTCTGGAACCTGGCAAGGAATACCTGGTCGAATCACGAATCAATCCCCTGGCCCAACAGGAAAATTTTGCATCCATCGAAGAACTGGTGAAGAAATTACGCTCGAATTCGAGCAACGGTCTCCGGGAAAAGGTCGTCGAAGCCATGACCACCAACGAGACCTCTTTTTTCCGGGACATCCATCCCTTTGAAACCTTGAAATCCTCGGTGCTGCCAGAATTGATCAAAAAACGCGAAAGCAAACGCGAGTTGAGTATCTGGTGCGGGGCCAGTTCCAGCGGACAGGAACCCTACACCCTCGCGATGCTCCTTTCAGAAAACTTCCCGGCCCTGTCCTCCTGGAAAATCACCTTCATCGCCAGCGATATCTCCAACGAAATGCTTGAACGGTGCCGGAAAGGTATATTCAGCCAGTTGGAAATCAACCGCGGCCTGCCCGCCCATTTAATGGTGAAATATTTTGAGAGGAAGGGAACGGAATGGCAGATTCGGGAGGACCTCCGCAAGATGATCGATTTCCGATTCATGAATCTTGCCGAAAATTGGCCCTACATGCCGCCGATGGACCTGATAATGATGAGAAATGTTTTGATCTATTTCGACGTAGAAATGAAAAAAAATATCCTCTGCAACATACGCCAAATATTAAGGCCGGATGGCTACCTTTTTCTGGGCGCCGCCGAAACCACCTTGAACCTGGATGAATCCTTTGAACGAATGAATTATAAACAATCCGGTTGTTACCGTATTAGACAGGAATAGGACAATGCAATTCATAGAAAACGAAATTTGCGAATATACCGAAAACATTTGGAAGTCCACCCTCGCCCTGGAAGCAAAACCCACCCAGGATGAATACAACCCCGGAAAACAAAAAGATTTCCTGGCGGGATGTGTTCAGATTACCGGATCATGGGAAGGAACGGTGGCTATTCATTGTCCCATGTCCCTGGCCCGTCAAGTGGCGGCGATCATGTTTTCCCTGGAAGAAAATTCCATCGACAAGGAACAAATCCAAGACGCCCTGGGGGAACTGGCCAACATGACCGGAGGCAATATCAAATCTCTGCTTCCCGAACCCTGTTATCTTTCCCTCCCGGCCGTGGCCCTTACCAGCTCGGCCTTGCGAATCCCCGGGAGTGAATTGTTAACCAAGGTTACTTTTGAATGCAACGGCAACCATTTCCTGGTCTCCTTGCTCAAAAGAATTGAGGCGGATGGGGACGGAACCGAATCCACCGAGGAAGCTCCTTAATAATAGAACCGGGGAGAGGCTGTTTCTCAAAGGACCGTCTTTCAATCACGCGGTTTGCGTAAAAATCCTTGTTCCTCGGCCTGCACCCATCCTGAAAGCGGTTCAAACTGAAAAAATAGGAATTTCATGCAGTTCCTGGAAAACGAAATCAGGCAGTATACCGAATTGATTTGGTCTTCTCTCCTGGAAATGGAAATCCGCCCCTTCGGCGGAGATTTCCGTAGGACACGGGAAAATTCGGTTATGGCCGGGGTCCAGATAAACGGCACCTGGAATGGCGCCGTCTGTCTCGATTTTTCTTCCGACCTGGCGTGCCAGATCACGGAAAAAATGTTTAACCTTCCACCCGGCCAGGCAGGCATGGAGGAAATTCTCGATGCGATTTCAGAAGTCACCAACATGATTGGGGGAAACTTGAAATCCCTTCTTCCCGAACCCAACCGTCTTTTCCTGCCCATCGTGGCCATGAATGGCCACAGTTTGCATTTTCCCGGCACCGAACGGGTGAGTGAGGTGATTTTTTATTGCCAGGGAAAGCCATTCAGCGTTTCCATTTACAAAAGCGCCGGCAAACCGTTTCTAAAAAACAAATCCATAGGCGCTTTGTCCAGGAAATGACCCTTGCTCCACACCAATTTCCTATACAATCCCAACGGAAAAGGGAGTTATTGTCATTGCCCTACGATCCTGGAATCCCAATCGGGTGACCTCCTGGTCGCCTGGTACACCTACCCACAACAAGAACATGCTGGGGCCACCCTGGCGTTGGTCCGCAAACCCAAGAGTCAAAACCGCTGGCTCCCCACGGAAAGCTGGATCTCTTCCAACACGTATTCCGTCGGCAATCCGGTTCTTTTCCAGGAACCCGAAGGGAGGATCTGGCTCCTCTTTGTCGTCTTAAAAGGAAATTATTGGAACGATGCCGTTCTGGAGGGAACTTGGTCGGACGATGATGGAAAAACCTGGTCCCAGCCCATCCAACTCTGGAAAAAGCACGGGCTGATGGTAAGGCATCCTCCTCTCCTGTTGGACGGCCATACTCTGCTTTTGCCCGCTTACGAAGAAAAATCCCGAAGAACCGTTCTCCTTTCGCGATCCCTCTCCGAAGAAGACTGGAAAGAGAGTTATCGGTTTCCCGGCCTCGACCTCATCCAACCGGCCCTGGTCCGTGAAGCCGGGGGACGGTTATCCTTGTATTTTCGGCCTTGCGGGAACCCCCGCCGCATTTGGCGAAGTCATTCCAATTGCCAGGGCCGGTCCTGGTCAACCCCGGTACGGACCACCCTCCCCAATCCGTTTAGCGGGATCTCGGCGTTCGTCGCCGGGGAAAGGACCTTCGTGGTCCACAACCATACCGAAAAACATCAACGTTTCCCTCTTTCGATTTCATTCACCCGCGATGGCGGCGTCACTTGGGAAAAATCCTGGCATTTCGAGAATATTACCCATGAGGTTTCCTATCCTTCTTTTTTGACGGGACGCGACGGTATCATTCACGGCGTGTATACTTACAACCGCCGAATGATTAAATACATAGCCCTGAGTTCCAACCATTTTTCATAGTTCCATGAACCCCATCAAAACTTTTAAAAACCTGCACGAAAGTAAACGCCTGTTTATCCTAGCTTCCGGGCCTTCCTTGGGCCGTCTGGACCTTTCCCCCTTAAAGAGGCGCCTGGTTATGGGATTGAACCGGTCTTTCTTGATCTATCCGGATAGTTATTACCATTGCGCGATGGATCATCGCCTCTTCGAGGAGTACCCCCAACCTTTGAAATCCGTCCGCTACCTTTTCACCCTCGAGGACAGGCCCTGGGGAATTCCCCTGAAACTGCTGGGGGCGGAAGGTTTTAGCTGGAATCTGGAGGAAGGGGTTTTCTCTGGATACACCATCGCCTACGTCGCCATGCAAATCGCTGTCTACATGGGATTCAGGGAGATATTTTACTTGGGGCTGGATTTAAAGCACGACGGTGGAAAAACCCATTTCTTCGGACATGATTTCCGGTCGCAAAATCATGAAACAACGGAATTTCCCAGGATGTTGCGGATGCTGGAATACGGGGCAAAATCCTTGGCGGGAAAAGATGTCAAAATTTACAACTGCAATCCTTCTTCACGGGTGGAGTGCTTCCAAAAAGTTACTTACGAGTACGCCTTGTCTCTTTAGGGAAATCCTGAAAACTTCCAATCCGCCACCATGTAAAAACCCCGCCCGGAAAGAAAACTCAAAAGGAACGGAAGGTGCGATTTAGGTCTTGCGCTTGAGGCCCAAATGGTCCTTGATTTCCCTTTCAACCTGGTCATGCTCTGAATGGGAGTTATACCTCACCAGGTTTTGCAGATATTCATAACCTTCCAATTCGATTTCGGTAAAATCGATGGCCATCCCCGAATCGGTCGCCCGGGCCACCTTGCCTTTCAGATCGATGGGGATCGGCTGTTTCTCTCCTCCCAGCAACAGGGAAACCTTGCATTCCGACCCGGCGGGAAGGGTGGGATTGCATAGAAGGAAAATTCCTTTCATGCTTAAATCCCTGGTCTGGTCGGTCTTGATGGTCCTTTCACCAGATTGAATCACAACGGCAATATGAATGGGAATCCGGGTAAATTCCCGCAAATTTTTCTGCACCTTGCTGACCATAGGTTGTCCCCTGGATAAAGTTCAATAATATCAATATATTATAAAGGATTTGGCCCTCGAAATAAAGCCTCATCTGCCCCTCTTTTCCCACATAATCTACTGGATTTATTAGGGCTTCCTCCCCCTTCCCCCAGGGAAATTATCGACAATAAAATACCAGGTTCACTTGACATCCGCATTTGCTGATCTTATTCAAAGAAAGCGAGAAACACGGTCGAATTGTCATCAATAGTTGATTAAGACAACTTAAAAATAGAAAGGACTTGAACCCATGGGAAAAATCGTAGGAATCGATTTAGGGACCACGAATTCGGTGGTCGCCGTAATGGAAGGAAACGAGCCAAAAGTTATCCTCAACGAGGAGGGAAGCCGCACCACGCCCTCGGTCGTCGCTTTCACCAAGGATGGAGAAATCCTTGTGGGTCAAGTCGCCAAGCGCCAGGCTATCGCCAACCCAACCAACACGATATTTTCCATCAAACGGTTCATGGGACGAACCTATGACGAAGTTTCCGAGGAAATGAAAATGGTCCCCTACACCGTGGTTAAGGGGTCCAAGAATGATGTAAAAATCGAGGTCGGGAACAAACAGTATAGCCCTCCGGAAATTTCGTCCATGATCCTGCAAAAACTCAAAAAATCGGCCGAAGCCTATCTGGGTGAACCGGTGACCGAGGCGGTGATCACGGTTCCCGCCTATTTCAACGACACGCAGCGGCAGGCCACCAAGGACGCCGGGAAAATTGCCGGACTGGAGGTGAAACGGATCATTAACGAACCGACCGCCTCGGCCCTCGCGTATGGCCTGGACAAGAAAAACGACCAGATGATCGCCGTTTACGATTTCGGGGGCGGCACCTTCGACATCTCCATCCTGGAGGTGGGTGACAACGTCGTTGAAGTCAAAGCCACTAATGGGGACACGCATCTGGGAGGCGACAACCTGGACCAGCGCATCATCGACTGGCTGGTGGCCGAATTCAAAAAGGACCAGGGCATCGATCTGGGCAAGGACAACATGGCCCTGCAACGGCTGAAAGAGGCGGCGGAAAAAGCAAAAATGGAACTTTCCACCACCAATGAAACGGAACTCAACCTGCCGTTCATCACCGCCGATGCCAGCGGACCGAAACACCTGAACATGAAATTGACCCGCGCTAAATTCGAAGCCATGGTGGAAGACCTGATCGAAAGGTCGCACGAACCCTGTAACCGGGCCCTGGCCGATGCCGGATTGGATTCCAGCAAGATTCATGAAGCGGTCCTGGTGGGCGGGTCCACCCGCATCCCCAAGGTTCAAACCCTGGTTAAGGAGCTGTTCGGCCGGGAACCCCACCGAGGGGTGAACCCCGATGAAGTGGTGGCCCTGGGCGCGGCGGTGCAGGCCGGGGTGCTTTCCGGGGATGTCAAGGACATCCTTCTGCTCGACGTCACTCCCTTGTCCCTGGGTATCGAAACCTTGGGCGGCGTCACCACGAAACTCATCGAGCGCAACACCACCATCCCAACCCGGAAAAGCGAAACCTTTTCCACTGCGTCGGACAACCAGCCCAGCGTGGAAATCAACGTCCTTCAGGGAGAACGCGAAATGTCCCGGGACAACCGGTCCCTGGGCAAGTTCCATCTCGACGGAATTCCCCCGGCCCCAAGAGGGGTTCCCCAGATTGAGGTCACGTTCGATATTGACGCCAACGGCATTATCAACGTCACCGCTAAGGACAAGGGAACCCAGAAAGAACAAAAAATCACCATCACCGATTCTACCGGCTTGAACGAGGAAGAAATTGAAAAAATGGTCAAGGATGCCGAAGCAAACGCCGAAGCGGATAAGAAGCGCCGGGAAAAAATCGATGTCAAAAATCAGCTCGACTCGATCATCTACAGCACCGAAAAAACCATCCGTGAAAACAAGGAAAAACTGAAAGAGGAGGATGTCAAGGCCGCCGAAGAAGCCATCACCGAAGCTCGCACACACCTGGAAGATGAAGTGGAACCGATGAAGGAGCAGATCGAAAAACTCAACCAGATCGCCCATACCATTGCCCAGGCCATGTACGCGCAAGCCCAAAAACCCGGCGAGGGCGAGCAGCAAGGTTCCTCCACCGAGGGTGACGCGGATAAAAAAGACAAAAACGATGAGGATGTGGTGGACGCCGAGTTCGAGGATATCGGGAAAAAATAAATCCCCGGGCAAGGGCCGGTAAAGTGGGTTTTAATCCTCCTTTCGGGGCGGGGAACCGCTCCAGGGCCGGGCTCCCGCGTGCGAAGCCGCGGAACTCATGCCGGTTGCGGGAGAGCGCCCGGAGAGGGCCCGGCGGACCCCTTCCATCATTTCCAACTCCGGTTAAAGGCGGCGGAAAACGCCGAAAGTGAACTCCATGAGTGAAAACAGCAATTCAGAACATCCCTCTCAACCTACGGAGAAACCGAAAATCACCGTCGTCGACCGGCGGCATTCCGCCGTCAGCGGGGAAGAACTGGCGGCTGGCGACCAAACCGCGCCCGACGAGCGTTATCCCAGTTACGTGGAAAAATTGCGAAAAGAAGCGGAGGAGAAGGACAAGCGCCTGCGCGAATATATCGCCGCCTATAAGGAAAAAAACTCGGAAACCGACGAGTTCCGCCAACGCCTGCAACGCGAGAACGAAGCCCGGTTGGACCAGTTCAAGGCCAACTTGTTCGCCCGGCTTGTCCCCATCCTGGACAACCTGAAACGGGCCGCGAATTCCGCCACACAAACCAGCGATTTCGACAGCCTCAAGGAGGGGATCCAACTGGTCATCCAGCAATATATCCGGGAACTCGAGGAAAACAACGTCACGGTGATCGATACGCGGGACGTCCCTTTCGACCCTAAACTCCATGAAGCGTTCATGGTGGAGGAGACCCAGGACCCGGAAATGGAAAACCGGGTTCTCGAAGAACTGGAGCCGGGCTATATGTACAAGGACAAATTGATCAAGGCGGCCAAAGTCAAAATCGCCCGGCTGAAATCCTGATGCCCGTGGCAGCTTGTTCCAACATGAGGAATGCGCGATTTCCGGCATTCCTCATTCGTTCACCCGCATTCACCAACACTCGACCAAGGGATGACGGGATATAAAACCGTGCCGGACTCCTCTCAATACCCTGACCTCAAACCATTAGGGACCCCATGACCAAACGCGATTATTACGAAATACTGGGTATTTCCCCCAACGCTTCAGAATCCGAACTCAAGAAGGCCTACCGGCAGCTGGCCTTGAAATTCCATCCCGATAAAAATCCCGGGGACCATAAAGCCGAGGAAAATTTCAAGGAAGCCGCCGAAGCTTACGAGGTCCTTAAAGACCCGGAAAAAAGAAAAATCTACGATCAGTTCGGACATGAAGGATTGAAGGGGTCTGGATTTTCCGGGTTCCGCGGGTTCGAGGATATTTTTTCAAGCTTCGGGGACATCTTCGGGGATTTTTTCGCCAGCGGACAGGGCCAAAGAACCGGGGCCGACCTGCGCCTGGACCTGACCATAAAATTCACCGAAGCCGCCTTCGGAATCAAGAAGGAAATGGATGTCACCAAACACACCACCTGTAAAACCTGTCAAGGCTCAGGGGCCAAACCTGGTCATCCCCCCAAGCGTTGCTCCACCTGCCGCGGAACGGGACAGGTGGTCCGCACCCAGGGATTCTTCAGTGTCAGCACCCCCTGCCCTTCCTGCCACGGGGCCGGACAAATCATTACCGATCCTTGCCACCAGTGCCGGGGAGAAGGAAGGGTCCTGGATAAAAAGAAAGTGTCCATCAACATTCCCGCCGGAGTGGACGATGGAACCCGCCTCCGCCTGCGTGGAGAGGGCGAGAGCGGTCCGGGCGGCCTTCCGCCGGGAGATCTTTACGTCTTCATCCACGTCGAGGCGCATGACTTTTTCCACCGTGACGGATACGACGTCCATTCCCGATTGAACCTGTCCTTCTCACAGGCTGCCCTGGGAGCGGAGATCGAGGTTCCCCTGCTCGACGAAAATAAAACCCAGATCATTTCCGTCGCGCCCGGAACCCAGTCCGGCGAAACCCATCGAATTCCTGGAGGAGGGATTCCCCACCTGCGCGGTCACGGCCGGGGCGACCAGATCATTCATTTTAACGTGAAGACCCCACGGCACCTGAACAAGCGGCAAAAAGAACTGTTCAAGGAACTGGCGGAAATGGACGGCAACCCCATCAAGGAAACCCTCAAGGGATTTTTCCAAAAACTCATACCCTGAGTTTCCCACCCCCAAAACCACCCAACCCCAATCGAACGACCCTGAACCAGGATATCCACAAATCCAACAAACTA
>JBHHVU010000041.1:0-28431 GCA_046754465.1 Nitrospinaceae bacterium
GCCCGTTTGGCCGCCGAAACGTTGAAAGACTTTTTTAAGTCGAAGCGACTTTACCTGAAATTGACGGTTTTGGGCAAATTATGCAAATATTTCCCGCCTCTGCGCTGGTATTTGAAGTTATATGGGTCTTTGCGGAATGTAAAAAAGTCTTTCAAGAAACGCAATCGTTTCCCGGAATATCAGCAGTATGTGAAATATTTGGATGTCCAGGCATTTTCGGAAGATTCATAGTAAAACTCGTTGAAATACATTCCCTTGCCCAGTTAATGCCCGTCAAGAAAACTGCAAGAGACGTTTGATCCTGGTTTTGAGTTTTCGGAAATTATCCCAGAGTTCCATGTTGACATCGCGGTATGAAATTCTTTGACCTGCCTGAAATCTTTTAGGCACATGGAGACAGGGGCCTGGTTGGGACCGAAGATTACCAGCGATAGCGGGTTGCGGGTTTACCGTGAACTGGACGAAGTTTTTGGTTTGACGGCTGTACCCGAAGAAATGCTTGATGAAACCTGTTCCTCCTCGGGTGTGGATTGAAATGGATGGGTACAACTCATGATCTGTGTGATTTGCGGAAAACAAACAAAATTATTTTTCCAAAGCGAAAAGGATCTTTGCATCAGCTCTGATTCCAAGATTCGAAACGAAGGAATTCGAATTTACCAATGTATATCCTGTCACCATATACAAAAGCTAGTGGATGAAAAATATAGAAGTGAGGTCATAAATCTCTATAATGACTACGAAATTTATGCCATCACCGGCGGTGAGGAACAGGTGAAGTTTCAAAAAGGCCAGTCCCCTCAAACCCGATCTTCGATGATTATTGATCACATCAAGGATGCACTACCCCCTTCCGGAAAACTGCTCGATATAGGATGCGGCAACGGTGCTTTCTTAAAAGCATTTAGCGCCAAACTCCAAAACTGGGATATTTATGCCCAGGATATACATGACGACTGTAAAGAAGAAATCTTGAAAATCAGAAATGTTAAAGACTTTTTTGCAGGACCCCTTTCTGGAATCGACGCCAAATTTGATTTTATAAGTCTCATACACTCCTTTGAACACGTAGAACACCCGATTCAAATCCTAAAGGACATCAAAACATTACTCAAAAAGGACGGATTGTTATTAATTCAAGTCCCCAATATCAGCGAGAATGTCTTCGATGGGCTGATCTATGATCATATCTCCCACTTCACACCCTCAGCGCTTGCGAGGGTGGTGGGAACCGTTTTCCACCATATATTTTTTCCAACCCAACAAATAAAAAAGGAGATCACCCTTTTAGCAAACTCGCAGAAAATATTCCCAAACACCCCGCAAAAAAAAGTGGAGTGGGTGTATTCTTCATCAACCAACTTGGAAAACCTCAACAAATTAACCCGGGATGTCGAAAATATAATTAAACCTACAGGAGTTTTCGGAACCGCAAACCTGGGCGTGTATATCGGGTATTTGCTAGATGATTTTCTCGCTTTTTTCGTGGATGAGGATGAAAACCGGAAAGGCAAATCCTTGTTGGGTAAAAAGGTATATCATCCCAGGGATGTGGTGCATGGCACGGACGTCCTATTACCCTTTGACCCCAAACAGGCCTCTGAAATTCGGGAACGATGGAAACATTTAAATTACATCACCATTTCAATTTAGGCGGAAAGTTTTTTCTTGTGGAAATAAGGTAAAATGCAACAATATGCACATCAATCTATTTTCTGAGTTGAATTGAGGCAGGGAATGACAGTTTCCAGCAAACGAGTTGACATTAATCATAAACTTTCAAATTTTGGACAGAGCGGGTACGTCCTTCATTCTCTAGAAAACAAACAAAGCATTCTAGACTTGAGGACTAGTTTTGACAATGAACTCAAAAAACTGATCAGTCAGGAAGCCACGTTGGAAACTTATCACCAGTTCGTCGGGGGTGACGATGAAAAACACATAAAATTCCAATATGAACTGAGCCAGATATTCTGGGAAGGTCAGTGGCACTTGGAGATCTTCAAAAAGAACAGGCCATTTTTTGAAGAATTGGCCGGTCCGGATTTGGATGTTCAGGTAAAACCTCATTTCCGTCTGGCCAGACCTGATAAACCTCAAGACAATATTGGGTTCCACCGGGACATTGAATATGGAAGCACTGCATACGAAATTTCTTGTTTCTTCGCATTGACCGATATCGTTCCGGAAGGCGCACTCCAGCTTGTGCCACGGTCCCACACCCTATCAAACGTTAAGCTCACCTCAGTCAACAACGATGAGGTGGAAAAAGGTTCTATCAAACATGAATTGGGTGTGCCTTATCTCTTCCAAGTCATCACCGACGACAGCTTTAGATCCAAACTTATCCCTGTTCCAATGAAAGTGGGGGATGTATTGTGTTTCAATTTGGCCGTGATTCATGGTCAAGAAATAAACAAGAGTCAGAATACCCGGTGGACTATTGACGCAAGGATCAAAAACAGTTTTATAACAAGCGGAACCCGAGACGGTTATTATAAAAATTTGTTCCAAAGCCCCGCGGCTCACGCCGGATTGAATCATTATCAAAAAAACCCAAAGCCTTGACCCCCATAATCCGGCACAAAATTTCTGAAATTTGTTTGGGAGAATGGGATCGCCTTAGTTTCCACAACAATCATCTTGTGAAACTGTAGGGACCTGTGGTAAGCGCTGGCAGGAATCCTGCTTCACCAACTGGTTGTCGGCCCAAGACTGCTCAAAATGATTTGAATAGTCGGCATTTCAGAACCCGCAAAAAACAAACGTCACATGTGAATCCACGGCGTCTTGAACGTTATGGCTTTTCCAGGTCTTAATGATTTGGCCGTATCCCAAATTGTCATCGAAAGAGTTGCAGTTCCCTTTCTTCCAGCATCGGGTCGCAATCCGGAAGCTTGAGAATCAGACGCTCCGCATGCCTCAAAATCCGCTGGAAGTAAACGTGATAGGCTCAGGGCTCAACTGTCTGAAAACGATGTCCAGGTTTAACCTTCAGTACCGTGAAAAAACCTTCCCCTTGATTCACATGCCGGGGGGAGGGGGACCCACTGATTCAAACAATAAAGACAGCTTTACCAGGTTCGCAAATACCCTTTTTGGGCTTGGTTATCCAGGACAACCACAAATTAATAATAATCTTTTGTTCAGGTTTTGAATGCTATAAAATACGGCGGAGACCCCAGCAGTGCGTTTATGAACTCCGGCAGAGCCAAATTGAATAGGTCCCATTCGATTGATTTTAACAGGAAAATCCTCACGGCCGGCAGGCAGCCATGGGATTTATCCCGATGCGAATATTTTGGGCGTTTTTATAAGCCTTTAGTTTTAATATAAAATGAATATTTTAGTTACTGGGGGCTGTGGTTATAAAGGAACCGTGCTTGTGCCCAAGCTTTTGGCTCGCGGGTACCGGGTGGTCGTGGCGGACGCGATGTGGTTTGATAATTTTCTCGAACCTCACAAGAATTTAAAGGTCCTCAAGGCGGATATTCGGAATATTGACAGCATACCGCTCGCGGGTATGGATGTCATTATTCATCTGGCATCCGTGGCGAATGACCCCTGCGGGGATCTGGACCCAAAACTTACGTGGGAGATTGGCGCCCTGGGCACCATGCAGCTGGCCGACAAGGCAGTGAGAAATGGCGTTCAACAGTTCATTTATGCCTCTTCCGGCAGCGTATACGGAATCAAGGAAGAAGACCGTGTTACGGAGGATCTTGAACTCAAGCCCCTCTCGGAATACAACAAGACCAAAATGGTGGCGGAACGGGTGCTGTTGAGTTACAGCGATCAAATGATTGTGCAGATTGTCCGGCCAGCCACCGTTTGCGGGTATTCACCGCGCATGCGGCTGGACGTGTCGGTAAATATGCTGACGATGCAGGCCCTGTCTAATGGATTGATCACTGTTTTTGGCGGGTGTCAGACCCGTCCCAATATCCATATCGAGGACATTACGGATATCTATCTGCACATGATCGATCATAAGGATTCCATCCGGGGCATCTATAATGCCGGGTTCGAAAACATTTCCATCATGGAGATTGCCAAGAAGGTGGCCCAACAGGTTTCCTCCCAAATAAGCGTTACCGAATCGAATGATCCGCGTTCATACCGTGTTAATTCAGACAAACTGCTGGCCACCGGTTTTACCCCCAAAAAAACGGTGGAGGATGCGATTCGGGAAATTCGCGAATGCTACAATCGGGGAATGCTCAGGAACGAGGAGCGTTTTTATAATCTGAAATGGATGCAAATCTCCGTGGTTAAGCAATAATTTTTCTCACCAACTTCATAACCACCTGATACCCGATGCCAGAAAAAATCGTTGTTATTGGGAGCAACTCCTTTTCCGGGGCCAGTTTCATGTCCTTCGCTCAGGAAAAGGGTTTCGAAGTGATCGGGATCAGCCGTTCCCCACTGCCCGATCCGGTTTTCTTGCCCCGCGGATTTTCCGGAAAACAGATGGAATTTCACCAGCTGGACCTCAATCATGACCTCGATAGGATCATGTCGGTCATCGATTCGAAGAAGCCGGAATATGTCGTAAATTTCGCGGCCCAGGGCATGGTCGCTCAAAGCTGGGAGCATCCGGACCACTGGTTCATGACCAACGTGGTTTCCACCGTCCGGCTTCATGACCGGCTCAGGCATTGTGGATTTTTGAAAAAATATGTGCATGTTTCAACACCCGAGGTTTATGGCAGCAGCGAAGGATATATCCAGGAAAGTACTTCCTATCACCCCAGCACTCCCTATGCCGTATCTCGGGCGGCGGCGGATATGAGCCTGCATACTTTCTTCGCATCTTATAGGTTTCCCGTTGTTTTCACCCGGGCGGCCAACGTCTATGGACCGGGTCAGCAATTGTATCGGATCATTCCCCGAACGATTCTTTTCATCAAGATGAAGAAAAAACTTCCATTGCATGGCGGGGGGACATCCGAACGCTCTTTCATTCACATGCAGGATGTTTCGGACGCCACGTTGCGTATCATGCGGCAAGCTTTGCCCGGAGAAATTTTTCATATTGCCACAAAAAATTCCATCAGCATTCGCAATCTGGTGGAGTTGATCTGCGGCCTGATGAATGTTCGTTTTGAAGATCACGTGGAGGTGGCCGGCGAGCGGCTGGGTAAGGACTCGGCCTATTTGCTCGACAGCACAAAAGTGAGAAAAACCTTTGGCTGGCAGGACAATATGTCGCTGCGGGAAGGAGTCCTCACGGTCCGCGATTGGGTCGAAAAAAACTTCGATGTTTTGAAACAACAGCCGATCGATTATATTCATAAGCCATGATCCGGGGGTGACCCACCAGGCCTGGCTTGCCTTTGGACTTTAAAGGACTCCATGATTGCACTGCTTTTGGCTTTGGACCGGAAGTGTTGCAAACTGGATTCCCTGTCACAAACTTTAATTCCGGGGAACCTTGGGTGCGCGAATTTACAAGAAATTTCTTTGATAGACTTGCGGGAGCTCTGAAGTCCGTTAGTGTTTCAGACGGTGAAGGCAGGTGCGTGGATATTTTCGAGGGTCTTGAAAAAGTGGCCCGTGTCATCATTTCACAAAGTCACGCCGGCAACAAATTGATGTTTATCGGCAACGGGGCCAGTGCCGCGATATCGAGCCATATGGCTACGGATTACTGGAAGAACGGAGGCATCCGGTCCGTGGCTTTTAACGACATTTCTCTTTTGACTTGCATCAGCAATGATCATGGCTACAAACATGTTTTTGAAAAGCCCATAGAAATGTTCGCCGATGCCGGCGATATATTGATGGCGATCAGCAGCTCGGGCCAATCCGAAAATATACTTCGCGCTGTCCGGGCCGCCCGGTCTGCCGGGTGCCAGGTGATCACTTTCTCGGGGTTTGCGAAGGATAATCCTTTAAGCTCCATGGGCGACTATAATTTTTATGTGGCTTCCCCCTCTTACGGCCCCGTGGAAATTATTCACCTTTCCCTTTGTCATTGCATCTGCGATGCGATCATCCGGGAAAAATCAAGGGCCTGAGAGTAGAAACATGCTGGGTAAAGAGCTGTCGAACGCATTATTTTATGACATGTTGCGTATCCGCCTGGTGGAAGAAGGAATCGCGGATCTGTATCCCGAGCAGGAGATGCGCTGTCCCGTCCATTTATGCATTGGTCAGGAGGCCATTCCCGTCGGTGTGTGCTCCAATCTTCTAAAAGAGGATATCGTAATGGGCTCTCACCGGTCCCATGGTCATTACTTGGCCAAGGGCGGCGATCTCAAGGCCATGATGGCGGAGATTTATGGAAAAGCGACGGGCTGTTCCAAGGGCAAGGGGGGATCCATGCACCTGATCGATCTCTCGGTCAATTTCCTGGGCACCACCCCTATCGTGGCCAGCATCATCCCTATTGCCGTGGGGACGGCCTTCGCCACATCCATGAAAAATGAAAACCGGGTGACGGCCATCTTCCTTGGGCGGGCGGCCACCGAGGAAGGCGTATTTGCGGAATGTTTGAACTTCGCTTCCCTTAAAAAACTTCCGATCGTTTTTATTTCGGAAGACAATTTTTTCTCCGTTTATTCTCCTCTTTCAGAACGGCAGCCCGAGGAAAGGGACAATGTGGCAATCGCTAAAGCCTACGGCATTCCCGGCGCCAGAGGGGATGGAAATAATGTCCAGACGGTGCGTGAACTGGCACAAACGGCTGTGCAACATGCGAGGGACCGTCAAGGTCCTTATTTCCTGGAGTTCCAAACCTATCGGTGGCGCGAGCATTGTGGTCCCTGCTTCGACAACGACCTGGGTTACCGGTCGGAAGGCGAATACCAAAAATGGAAAAAAAGGTGTCCTGTGGAAAATTATAAAAATTTCCTGATCCAGGCGAATCTTCTCGAAAAGAGCCAGGTGGATCAAATGCGGGAGACGATCCGCCGGGAATTTGAAGAGGCCGTCGCCTTCGCGAAATCGAGTCCGTTCCCCGATGCGGATGCAATGAACAGGGATCTTTATAAAGAAATAGAATTGAAATCCCATTTGAATACAACGACCTCATGACCAGAAAAATCACATTTGCCGAGGCGGTCCGTGAGGGAACCGACCAGTGTTTAAAGCGGGATTCCTCGGTCTATGTCATGGGTCTTGGAGTTCCCGACCCTAAGGGAATTTTTGGAACCACGGTGGGGTTGAGGGAAAAGTATGGCGAGAAACGGGTTATGGATATGCCTGTTTCAGAAAATGGCATGACGGGGGTGGCCATTGGATCCG
Source organism: Nitrospinaceae bacterium (assembly GCA_046754465.1). Classification (GTDB taxonomy): domain Bacteria; phylum Nitrospinota; class Nitrospinia; order Nitrospinales; family VA-1; genus JBHHVU01. Next base: position 7,249 of record JBHHVU010000041.1, read on the forward strand.
CTTTGATGGGGATGCGTCCGATCATGACTCACCAGCGAATCGATTTCATGCTGCTTTCGCTGGATCAAATCATAAATAACGCCGCCAAATGGTACTACATGTTTGGCGGGCAAATGAGCGTTCCCGTGGTGATTCGCCTGTTGATCGGCCAGGGTTGGGGGCAGGGTCCTCAGCATTCTCAATGCCTGCAGGCCCTGTTTGCCCACATACCCGGACTCAAGGTAGTTATGCCCTTTTCACCTTATGACGCCAAGGGCCTGTTGACTGCCTCCGTTGAAGATGATAATCCCGTTATTTTTATAGAGCATCGTTGGCTCCATAATTTATTCGGCGTGGTCCCCGAAGAATCTTATCGTATTCCGATCGGCAAGGCGCGAATTGCCAGGGAGGGCCGGGATATCACCATCGTTTCGGCTTCCCATATGACTCTTGAAGCGCTGAAAGCCGCGGATTGTCTTAAAAGGGATCATATTGAGGCCGAGGTGATCGATCTTAGATCCCTGAAACCTCTGGACGAGGAAACCATTATTGAATCGGTCGAGAAAACCGGACGTTTGATGGTGGTGGATGGGGCTTGGCGTTTCCTGGGCCTTGCGGCGGAAATCGTATCCACGGTCGTGGAAAAGGCCTTCACGGCTTTAAAGCAGCCTCCCTGCCGGGTAACCTTTCCGGATGTTCCCACTCCAACAAGCTGGGCACTGGCCAATCGATTTTACCCAAGGGCCATGGATATTGTGAGCAAGGCTGAAGAGCTCTTTGGCCCTCTCAATAAAAGCAAGGAAGAATCGGACCTTTCCAAAACGGTCCATTTGGATGTGCCCGACAAATCTTTCACAGGGCCCTTTTAGGGCGAAAAGGATTATTCATTCGGTTCCAATGAAATCAAAAAATTAAAATGCCGACAACCCCTGAAAAAATATTGAGTCTTGAAAAACTCGCTTGCAAGGCGGAAGAAATGCGAAAGTTGGGTAGACGCGTCATTTTATGCCACGGCACTTTTGATCTTTTGCATATCGGTCACATCCGCCATTTGCAGAATGCCCGTAAGGAAGGAGATGTGCTTTTTACCACGATTACGGGTGATCGTTTTGTCAATAAAGGTCCGGAACGGCCCGTTTTCCCGGAGCATTTGCGCTCCGAGAACCTGGCCGCCCTGGCCTGCGTGGATTTTGTGGCCATCAATCAGGCCCCGACAGCGGTCAATGTCATCTCCATGATCAGGCCTCATGCCTATGTAAAGGGTAAGGACTACAAAAATACCGGGGATGATTTGACCGGGAATATTATCCGTGAAAAGGAAGCCGTCGAACAATATGGCGGGGAACTGATTTTTACGGAGGACATCACCTTCAGCTCTTCCAACCTGCTGAACGAGAATTTTGGAATCTTTCCTCCAGAGACGAAAGTTTACCTTAAAAATTTTCGACAGCGGTACAAGGACAGCAACCTGATCCAAATGCTGAAGACGCTGAGCCGGTTGAGGGTCATTGTCGTGGGCGACGCCATTATAGATGAATACCACTATACCACCCTCCTGGGTCAATCAGGGAAAGGCGCCCATCAATCCGTCCAATACAATTCCAGGGAGCAATTCGCGGGAGGGGCGTTGGCTGTGGCGAATCATCTTTCGGGGTTCGTGGAGAGTGTGACCTTGTTGACCGGACTGGGAACAGGTGACAATCATGAAAGTTTTATTCGCTCAAAATTGAATCAAAATATCACCCCCCATTTTCATTATTTTGAAGACGCCCCCACGATTGTCAAGCGCCGGTTTGTGGATGACGACCTGAACAAATTGTTCGAAGTCTATATTTATAATGAGCAACCGACTATCAAGAAATTGGATCGGGAAATTTGTTCCTGGCTGGAAAAAAACACGCGGGATTTTGACATCGTGTTCGTCCCGGATTTTGGAAACGGATTCATCTCTCCAGGCATGATAAAAACGATGTGTGAAAAAGCGCGTTTTCTTGTCGTCAACACCCAAGTCAACAGCGGAAATCGGGGGTACCATGTCATCAACCGGTACCCCCGGGCCGATTTCGTTTCTTTAAACGGTCCGGAATTAAGAATGGCGACTCACAACCGATATGACCCTCTGGAAGGATTGGCGGAGACGGTCGCCGAAAAATTAAACACCCCATTTTTCGCGGCGACCCTGGGCAGCAAGGGCGCCTTCCTCCTGGATAGAAAAGAGGATGCGATCCACAAGATACCCGTTTTGTCAACGAAGGTGCTGGACCGGGTGGGAGCGGGAGACGCTTTTTTATCGTTGACCGGATTATGTCTGGGGGGTGGATTGCCCTCGGACATGGGGCTTTTCGTAGGAAGCGCTGCTGCCGCCCTGGATGTTCAAATCGTCTGCAACCGGGAGCCTGTCGCTCCGACCGACCTGTATAAATATATAACCACTCTTCTAAAGTAGATTATGCAAATATAAACTCTTGTTTAATTTGGCTCCGTGTTTGGCATATGAATTTTTAAATCTATTAATACGATTTTTATTTTGATAGGGTTGAAAGATCCATTTTATTTCAACATTCTCTAAATCATGGGAATAAAACCAAAAATACTTGTTCTTGGCAATAGAGGTTTTCTGGGGGCAACTATTTTTGAGCATCTAAAGAATCAAAATGATTTGGAAGTTTTAGGACTTAATTCTTCCACATTGGATTTGACCTCTCCTGATAGTTATCATCAAATTGGGAAAGTGGTTGATAAAGACACCGTAATTATTTTCGCGATCCGAGCCTCGAAAAGACAAGATTCTCTGAAGGCTTTTGAGCAAGATATAGCCATAACTGGCAATGTTGTTCGCTTCTTGGAAAAATACCCAATAAAGAAGCTCTTGTATTTCAGTTCCATATCAGTTTATGGAGAAGCTGTAACCGACCTGTGCATTACTGAAGAAACAAAAATTGCCCCATTGTCCCACTATGGGATCGCCAAGGTCACCGCTGAAGCTCTTTTACGCGCAGCGACTCAAGAAAAAGGAACCCCTTTTATAGTGCTCCGCCCATGCATGATTTATGGGCCCGGCAACCAGCAGCCCCCATATGGACCCGATCGGTTAATACATTCTTTGGTTCAAAAAGGCCGGGTAGAATTATTTGGGGATGGGTCTGAGCTACGGGATTTTCTATTCGTGAAAGATTTGGCTCAGATTACAGAAAAGTTTATTGTTAAGGATGTCAGTGGCATCTACAACTTGGGGACAGGGAAAAACTACTCTTTAATGAATATAGTTGAAGGTCTTCGAGCTTTAACACAAAAAGAATTTCCCGTAATCAAATTGAAGAGAGTGAAACCAAAAATCAATCAAAGGCTGGATATTTCAAAATTAATGAAAATTATACCGGATTATTCCTTTACCTCTTTAGAAAAAGGGTTAAAGCAATCTTATGATTCGTTTCAAAATATAAATGCTCAAAAAAATATGGGCACGGTAAGTTCGGAAATTTCTCTATAAATCATGACTGACAAGGCTTCTTTGGAATTAAAAAATAATTCGCGCTCTACAAAGCTTCCTGATTCCGGGAACGGGGTGGCTAGCCAGACAGCCAAGAATTATTTCCAATTGCTGAACGGTTGGAAACCCGTCAGGGAGTTGATCCTGGTAGCTCCAATGCAAGTCCCCGAGTCTGTTTTCGACATTTCCGTTGCCCAAAAAGCTGGCTATTTTAATTATCCACCTGTGGGTCTTTTATATATTGCATCCGTGGCTAAACAGACCGATTCCACCATCAAGATTCAATTGATCGATTTGAATTTTGAGATGCTTCAAAATGCGAATGCCGATCAGTTCTCTTATGATTTTTGGAAGAGCCGAATCTCACAAGCCATTCAAGATTCCCAGGCTCCTTGTGTAGGAATCTCTTGCATGTTCGATGTGAACAAGGAAACTTTTATTCAAATGTCCCAATTTATAGAAAAAGAGTTTCCTGATGTTCCTCTTTTGGCCGGAGGCGTCCAGGCTACCTACGATTATGAAGAATTATTAGGCAAATATGGGTTTGATCTGATTTTTCGTAAAGAGAGCGAGTTGCAATTCTCTACTTTTATTAAAAATCTTAATAAAGGCGACCGGTCAACCAAGCCGCAAGGGACAGCATTTTTCTATAATGGAAAGGTTCATACTATCGGAGAACCCGACCAAGAAAACCCCGTCGAATTTGACATTCGTGATGCCTATTCACTTATCCCAATTGAGAAATACCATGAATATGGTGGCTTAGCTGTTTTTTCACGGTACAACGGTAAAGAAAAACCTTTTGCCACAGTACTAAGCAACCGTGGATGCCGAGCTTACTGCACCTTTTGCACCGTACGGGATTTCAATGGTAAAGGCATCCGTGCCAAGTCGGTTGAGAGTGTAATTGACGAACTTAAATTTCTTCGGGAAAAAGGAATTCAGCAAATTGATTGGCTGGATGACGACTTTTTATGGGATCGGGAACGAACTATCCGCCTCTTAAAAAGAATGACGGAGGAAGTTCCAGATTTGGAGTGGATCAGTAATAATGGGCTTATTGCCGCCGCCATCAACGAGGAAATCATGGATTGGATGGTACGCTCAGGCATGAAGGCCATGAAAGTTGGAATTGAATCGGGAAACGACGCCATGCTTAAAAAGATCATGAAGCCTACCAGCAAGAAAAAATTATTAATGGCTTCTGAGCTTTTCAAGAAATATCCTCAAGTTTTTTATAGCGGAAACTTTATTCTTGGTTTTCCCAACGAAACCTTTGGGGAAATGATGGATTCCTATAATTTTGCTCGGAAATTGGATTGGGATTGGGCCAGCTTTTACATTTGCCAACCTTTAGTGGGCACTGCAATGTATTCAATTTTCCAGGATTTAGGCAAGGACGAGGATATCAACAAAGCCCTTAATCCGGGGCGTTTAGCCCAACGTGGCGAAATGGGCATTAAATTCAATGATGATCCCGGCCAAATACTCCGCGGCAGAGAGATATTCAATCTTCCACCTGACACGATTCCCAATCGGGACCAATTAAATGAAATTTGGTTTACCTTCAACTTTTTAGTAAATTTCCTGGACAACCCCAATTATCGAAACGGCATCAACGCGGAGAAACTTATAAGATGGTACGAATCGATTTTTGCTGGCTATCCGCATGATGCATCAATGGCTGCCGCCCTATCGCACGGATACCGCCTAACAGGTCTGACGCGCTTGGCAAAGACATATCAAAAAAAGGTTGAGGACATTTTGTCTGAATCTGTCTATTGGCGCACCAGGGTAAAAGAGTTTCCAGAGATTCTGGAGATGGCGGGCCTATAATCAACCAACAACTTTTATCTGAGGAATATGAAATGGGGGAGCTTTTTAACCTTACGGATGCGAAGATCAAACTCTACGATGGCCCACCAAGAAATATGGACCCTACATTTGGATTTGATTACTTTGATAACAACCGGGATACGGGGTATGGGGGATACCATTATGACGGGCGCTGGAAACCTGTTGCCAGGAAAATCGTGGAAAGATACAAATTAAAATCCGGCGATCGTATTCTCGATTTAGGTTGTGGAAAAGGCTTCCTATTGGCAGACATCATGGAGGAATGTCCAGGTCTGGAAGCAAAAGGTATTGAAATATCTGAATACGCAATTGAGAATGCTCATCCCTCCGCTAAGCCTTTCATCAACCATGGGAGTGTTGAGAAATTACCTTATCCGGATGACTTTTTTGATGCCGTTTTGGGAATCAACGTATTCCATTTCCTTTCCCCTGAACAAATTGAGATCGCCTTCAAGGAAATGTTGCGCGTTGGAAAAGGGCGGAAAAATTTTTTCGTCCACGTGGATGCTTATACCAATGGCGTGGAGCGCGAGCGTCTCCTGGCTTGGGCACCTATCATAAAAACCGTGTATTCTTGTGATGACTGGTTCAACCTGTTCCAAAAGGTAGGATACGAAGGTGACTACTATTGGACCTTTGTACGCCCTGAAACACCTGAAAAATTTCCCCTTTAATTCAGGGGAGCTTACCCAATAAAAACGTACCCATGAAAGCCGCTGTATTGTATCAAACCGGACATCCGCTAATTGTCGAGGAAGACATACAAATTCCAGGACTTCAATCAGGGCAAGTTCTTGTTAAAGTCGCATACAGCGGAGTGTGCCGAAGCCAGTTGATGGAGGTCAGGGGGCAACGAGGTAACGATCACTATCTACCGCATTTGTTGGGCCATGAAGCCTCAGGTGTAGTGATGGATATTGGAAATGGTGTCTCTAAAGTCCAAAAAGAAGATAGGGTAGTCCTAACCTGGATAAAGGGTGTTGGGGCAGAATGCGTGGGGGCCAAATATCAAAAAGGAAATACAACGATTAATTCTGGTTCTGTAACGACTTTTAGCAACTTTACCATTGTATCTGAAAATCGTTGTGTCAAATTGCCTGAAGGAGTACCCATGGATCTTGCCCCACTGTTAGGTTGCGCCGTACCAACTGGAGCAGGAATTGTGCTGAACACCATTCGCCCTGATCCCGGAAACACTTTGGCTGTTTTTGGGCTTGGAGGAATCGGTCTAAGCGCAATAATGGCTGCCAAAGCCCTCGAATGTTCTACTATCATTGGTGTTGATATTGAAGATCGAAAACTGAAAACAGCGAAAGAGCTTGGCGCCACCCACCTTATCGAAAATAGTGACAAATCGGCCACTGAAAAGATTCTCCAGATCACCGAAGGAAAGGGAGTAGATTATTCCATAGAGGCTGCTGGGCGCGCAAAGGTTGCCGAAACTGCCTTTCAGTCGGTTAAAGACGATGGTGGTGTGTGCATCATTGCCGGTCATCCAGCAAAAGGCGAAACAATGAGGCTCGACCCCTTTGATCTGATTAAAGGAAAAAGGATCCAGGGCTCCTGGGGAGGGAATTGCAGACCTGACCGGGATATTCCTTTGCTAGCCAAGTTATTCCGGGAAGGCAAACTGCCTTTGGAGAAAATGATTTCCCATCGTTTTAATTTGGAAAATATCAACCAGGCCCTTGACAGCCTGGAAAATGGCGATGTGACACGCGTCCTCATAGAGATGGGCCGCTGAATTTTCCCACACAGATTAACTGGCATCATCACTCCTTATCCGTTATCCATTCCTGCTTCAACCCCACTCCAATGGACCAGATATAATGACACATGGGTGCGTAACCCGTATGCAACACCTCATCATTCATTCCAAACATGAAAACATTTTTGAAGTAGCGTTCCGTCAATTCCCGCAGAGTTTTCATGCTTTTTAAATTGATATGCAGGACCTCGCTCCTGGGGGAAGCGTACTGGGAAGCGGTGATGTTGGGTGTTCCGGTAATCAGCACCCCATCGGGACCCAGGCATCGGAGGATGCCTTCCATAAAAGAAGATTCGTTTTCCGGATCCAGATGTTCGATGACGTCGATACTGAATGCTGCATCCACCTTCAACTCCAGGGATTCCTTATTCAAATCGCAGACACGATGCTCGATATTGGTGAGTGCGGCCAACCGGCGCATGTTCCCCTCGATCAACCTCTTGTCCCAATCGACGGCGTAAACTTTCCCGACGGACTGGGCAACAATGGGTAAACCAAAGCCATCGCCGGGGCCAACCTCCATCACCGTATTTTTTCCCTCCAGCATTTTCGCACAAAATTTGTACCTTGCCAGCACAAACGCCATGTGCTTTGGATCATGGATCAAGCTATAGGAGGTCCAGGGCCCCAAAAGCAATTCCCCGGTGTCAAATTGATAGTCCGTTCCCTCCGAATACAGCTCCCTGGCAGATTTTTTTCTATCCTTCGCGTCCATGAATGATCACCTTTAAACAAAATATTTCATATATCCGGGGACATTATGTTTCCACATTTCCGCTGCGCCGCAGCCCAATCTATAAACTCACGGCTCCGCAAAGAATCAAAACCCAATTATCCCGGAAAAAATTTTGGGGTCAATCCCAAATACCTCCCTGCTTGTGAGGGTTCAAGAAGATGAAGGGACTGGTATTTCTCAGGCAGGAAAAAATAAGGGAGCAACCGGGAAAATTGATCCGTGTCCCTCTGGAGAATCCGGGAAGAAAATGGCGGGGCCGACGAGACTCGAACTCGCGACCTCTGGCGTGACAGGCCAGCGTTCTAACCAACTGAACTACGACCCCGCGATAGTTTGACGATGGAATGTGCTAAATAATTCTCAGCTTGTTTTGTCTATACTATATAGGGAAGCGAAAGCAAATTCAATTTTCCTTTTCACCCTCCGCCCGGGTTCTCTCGGCTTGCGGGATGGTAGGCGGAACAGGGCTCGAACCTGTGACCCCCGGCTTGTAAGGCCGGTGCTCTCCCAGCTGAGCTATCCGCCCTCTGGCTTCTTTCGCTCCATTTTTCCGCCGTCCTTTCGATAAAGACAGCAAGAGGGTGTGGAGTATATAAACGGGTGTTTTTTCTGTCAAGGGATTTCATCTTCCCGCCGAAAGAACCAAAAAGGGGGCCGAGAACCTCGGCGGCTAGTATTGTCATACCTGATATGGCGGAACAAGGTAGACTGGCGATGATGCCTTGACCCATCTCCCTCCGGCGTGGCCCGGGGGGGTGGATAAATGATTGACACTTAATTTCCATGGTTTTAATATGATACGGGATATGGGTTCGGATCCCATGCGCCGCATCAATTCCTTAATTCCTTTTGCGTGGGTGGTCACGCGCCCTTCCGCGATCGATCGATGACACAAAAAATCCCGGCCCTCCTGGAATCCCTGCCGGTGGAAGACCTTTTAAAAATCAGGGAACGTCTGGACCGCATCATCAAGAACAAATTTGCCGGCAAACTGGGGAGAAGGCGCAGTCACCGGGCCAGGGTGAAAGTGGCGGCCACGGCCCATATCGAACGTGAGAAGGAATTTTTTTTCAAAACGCATCCTGTCACCATCCATGAATTATCCACCGGCGGACTTTCTTTTACCACCCCGGCCCCGGTGATCGGCAACGATATTCTTTCGGTCAGTTTCCGTTCCCCAACCAGCGGAGAAAAAAAGAACATCGACTGTCAGGCGCTTCGGGTGAAAGAGTATCGTGTGAATTCGGGTTACGAATACGAGGTCGCCGCAAAGGCGGTGGACCGGGAGGTGGTTCGGGCCTACCGGGACATGCTGAAAAACAGGGGCCGATTTTAAATTTCGATTCCATCAATTTTTCGTCCCACCCAGCCTCCTGATTCAATTTTCTCCAGGGTCCCGCAAACCCCGGAAGCGGAAGAGGCGGGGCCTCCCCGGGCTTTATTGAATCATGGGGAAGGTCAAACGGCCACTCCGGAAGCGGGCGGCGGCCGGGAACCTTGCAACGATTGAAAACGATTTCATGATACCCAGAATATTCAACAATCTCATGGGCTGGTTTTCCGCCGACTTGGCGATGGACCTGGGAACGGCCAATACGCTGATTTACGCGAAGGACCGGGGCATCGTGCTCGATGAACCCTCCGTGGTCGCCGTCAATACCAATGGAGATGGCGTGGAGGCCGTGGGCCTGGAAGCTAAAAGAATGTTTGGACGGACCCACTCGCGGGTGGAAACCATCCGGCCCATGAAAGACGGGGTGATCGCGGATTTCGACATCACCAACACGATGATCAACTACTTTATCAAGAAGGTCTTGAAAAATCACCGTTTCCTCAAACCGAGGATGGTCGTGGGCATTCCCACTTGCATCACCCAGGTGGAAAAGAAAGCGGTGGTCGACGCTTCCCTCATGGCGGGGATCCGGGAAGTGCACCTGGTGGAAGAACCGATGGCCGCCGCCATTGGCGTGGGGATCCCTGTCCACAAACCCGAAGGCAACATGGTGATCGATATCGGGGGCGGGACGACGGATGTGGCCGTGGTCTCCCTTTCGGCCATCGCCTACGGGGAATCGATTCGTCTGGCGGGGGATGAGTTCGATGAGGCCATCGTCCGTTACATGAGAATCAACCATCATCTCAATATCGGGGTGTTCGAGGGCGAACGCACGAAAATAAATGTCGGCAGCGCCTATCCCCTCGTGGAAACATTGACCACCGAGGTCAAGGGACTGAATGTAAGAACCGGGGTGCCGACCTCGATCATCGTGGACGATGAGCAGATCCGCGAGGCCATCAAGGAACCGTTGGCCACGATCATCTCCGTGGTTCTCCGCGCCTTGGAAAAGGTGCCGCCGGAACTCTCGGCGGACATCCATTCCAACGGAATCTACCTCACCGGCGGGGGGGCCCTGATCCGCGGCCTGGACAAGCTGGTCGAGGAAAAAACCACGCTCAGGGTCTTCATCCCCGACGAACCCTTACTCAGCATTTGCAAGGGGGCTGGCGCCATCCTGGACGATTTCGGGGAAATGCAAAAAGTGTGTATCAATTGAATCCGGGTTGCGGTAAAATACGCACCGCCGGTTTATCCCCATCGAATCCTGGAAAAACCCCTGGATCGCCATGGCTCATCCAAAAACGAAAAGTGGTTTGTGCCTGGAATGTGGAATCGCCGTGGTAGACCTGCCCACCGCGGTGGATTTTGACGGACAGGAGATTTTCCTTTTTTATCCGGTGATCTGCAAAACATGTCTTTTGAACCTGTGTGACAGGTATTCCACCCTCTGTGGAAATTGTGGCGGAGCCATTCCGCCTTTTTCCCATGTCGGCGTTTTGAAGGCCGATGGGGGGAAGAAGCAGTTTGTTCACATGAATAGTCGATGTTCCACGGTGGGAAGCGCTTTTCACGGGTACTGGGGAAAAGGCCGATTACACCACTTTATTGAAATCGAAGCATGCTAGAAGTTCAATTCGTCAAACAAAAGCGAACCCTGAAGGTCGAGCCGGGGGCCAATTTGCGGGAGGCGGCCATCCAGAACAAATTGAGTATTTACCCCCACATTTTCAAAATTCTCAACTGCAGGGGCCGGGGACTTTGCACGTCTTGCACCGTAGAAATCGTCTCAGGCAACGTCGCTCCCCGAAACGATATCGAAAACGAAAAGCTCAAGAAAAAGAACCCCAATTTCCGGCTCGCCTGTCAGGTGGCCGTCAGCGACAACCTTGTGGTCCGAACCCACGTTTGAAGCGGGGTTCCCGATGCACCGCCGGGCTCTTCAGCCTAACCGTTCCGGTAAAATTTCCACCTTCCTCCCGCCATGAGGCATCCGCTCCTTTCCCGGCCCTGGAAAAATGACAGGTTTCCCCGTGAGGCGTGGCCCGGCGGCGAACCGGCCGAGTACCTCGGCAGGTAATTTGACATGGGTTAGGACGGATGAAGGTTGACTGGCGATGATGCCTTGACCCATCCCCCTCCCCGGGGGCGGGCCGGCAATTTAAAACATTTGACAATCCACCCTCAAAATCCCAAAATAGATGAAATGTTCAGTTTCATCGAAACCCAGCTCGGCCAAGTGAAAAGTCACGCCTTGGAAGAGTATCCCTACGAATGTTGTGGGATTATTACCGGTAAACCGGGGAGTTCAGAGGAGGATATTCTTCACCGTTGCAAAAATATCCAGAATAAACTCCATGCAATGGATCCGAAGACGTTTGTGCGGGATGCGCGGACGGCGTTTTACATCGATCCCATGGAGTTGATGGGTATATTGAAGGAAACCGAAAAAAAACAGCAGCAAATCAAGGCGTTCTATCACTCCCATCCGGATCATGACGCCTATTTTTCGGAAGAGGATGAAAGAATGGCATTGTTCGATCGGGAACCCCTTTATCCGGGCGCCTGTTATCTTGTCGTTTCCGTCTACGATCGAAAAATAAAGGATTTGGCGCTGTTTGCCTGGAATTCCCAAAAAAAAGTCTTTGAAAAACAAAAAAATATAAACTTATAATAAGAAGAACTTGTTCGTTCAATAATTGAGGAGTAAAGGTCATGGCACTTATGATCACCGAGGATTGTGTAAACTGTGGTGTCTGTGAACCCGAATGTCCTAATGAAGCTATATCGGAAGGTGATGATATTTTTGTGATTGACTGGGAACATTGCACCGAGTGCGTGGGTTGGTACGAGGAAGCCCAATGCGTCGAGGTTTGCCCGGTGGACTGCATTCCCAAAAATCCGGAACATGTTGAGTCTCAAGAAGAATTGCTGGCTAAAAAAGAAGCCCTGGTCAATGGCCAGGGCTGAGGTCAGCCAGCCCGGGTTGGGATTTTATATTTAAGGAGTCCTGTTATGAAGGACGAAGTAGAGGCCGTACTGGACACGCTGCGCCCATCGCTGATGAAAGATGGTGGAAACGTGGAACTGGTCGACATCGAGGATGGGGTGGTGAAGCTCCGTCTGGTGGGATCGTGCAGTTCCTGCTCCAGTTCCACCATGACTCTCAAGATGGGAATCGAACGGGCGCTCAAAAAGGCGATTCCCATGGTGCGGTGTATCGAAGCGATCGAATAATTGGAAGGATTCCAAGAGATTTGAAAATCGTTTCCCTCCCGGAAGATAAATCTTTGCCAGGAGGTCCGTCGAAAACGAAAACCATTGCAAATGATCCATACACCCTGTTTTCAGTCGAGGCAACCCGGAATCCCGGGGCTCCCGCTGGAAAAAATCTTTCACTTCCTTCTCCCGTGGCCAATCCGAAAAAAATAATTCCATTCATTTTGACGGTGTTTTTGGGACTGTCCTTGATCTTCGTGGGACCCACCGGCGCGGAAAGAGAAACCTTCGCCTCGAACTTCACCTTGAAATCCTTGGACGGTCAGGACGTGAGCCTGGACCAGTATCGGGGAAAATTCCTTCTCATCAATTTTTGGGCCACCTGGTGCGGCCCCTGTAAAATTGAAATGCCCTCATTGGAGGCCCTGTACAAGCGGTTCAAGTCGGATAAATTCGAAATGATCGCCATTTCCAACGACATGTTCGGCGAATCCGTGGTGAAACCTTATGTCGAAGCGAACCACCTGACGTTCAGGATATTGCTGGATCAGCAATTGACGGTCAGCTACCAGTTCGGTGTTGTCAGTTTACCGACGACCTTCCTGATCGACCCGCAGGGAAAAATCATTGGTACCCGTCAGGGTGCTGAAAACTGGACCGCCCCGGATACTCTGCAATACTTCGAAGACCTTCTTAATCCGAAGGGTTGACCATCAATCACCCCATGCTCTCACGGTGGGCGCCGGCGTGGACAGCCGGGCGCCTCATTCGGATCCATTATGAAATATAAATTTTTCCTCTCATCCCTTCTGGCGGCGGTTTTCCTATGGACCGCCGGTCCCGGAATGGGAACCGAAAACCCCAGAGAGAATCCCCTGGAAGGGGACATGGTGCTGATTCCCGCCGGCCAGTTCCTTTTCGGCACCAATAAAAAGGACGAAGCCGCCGAAGCCCTGTCCCTGGGCATTCCCAAACCCTGGTACGCCGACGAAAGGCCCCAGCAAAAAGTTTTCTTGAAAAATTTCTATATCGACCGGTACGAAGTGACCAACCGCAGGTACAAAATTTACCTGGACGATGTCGAAGCCATCCCCCCACCCTCCTGGGAAAAAAACAACTATCCCCCCGGCCAGGACGATTATCCCGTGGCCTGGGTCACCTGGTTTGACGCGGCGAATTTCTGCCAGTGGGCGGGGAAACAACTGCCCTCCGAAAAACAATGGGAACGCGCCGCGCGAGGAAAGAACGGAGCCGAGTATCCCTGGGGAAACACTTTTGATCCCGCGCACGCCAACCTTTCCCCCAAAGCCGGGAGTAAAAACCTGATCGTTCCCGTAGGTTCCTTTCCCCAGGGCGCTTCGCCCGAGGGGGTGCAGGATCTCATAGGAAATGTTTGGGAATGGGTGGCCGATGACTATGCCACTTACAAGGGAAGCACCTACCAAAGCGAATTCTTCAACCAAGGGTTGAAGGTCATCCGCGGATCATCGGCAAGAAACATCGGGCATTTTCCAGGTCCATCCTACACCACCGCCCTGGAAAAATTCTCGCGAAGCGGGTACCGCCAATTCGCCGATCCCGATGAACCGGCGCCGGACGTGGGGTTCCGGTGTGTGAGTCTGGAAAAGCCCGTGGCCATGAAAATGGCTTCCGCCAGCAATTCCGCTTCGGGAGGCGCCGCCCCGCCTGGACCCGGTTCCGCAAAGTCGAATCCTTTTAAATCAACCAATTCCGCTTCCTTATCTGTTTCTCCCAGCGGGGGCGCGGCGCCATCCAAGACATTCAATCCCTTTGAAGCCAAACCCCAGCTTCCCCAATCGGGGCTCCTGGTCCTGACGCTTCTGGCCTTTTTCGCCGGGGTTTTCAGTTTTCTTTCACCCTGCACCTTACCCATCCTGCCGGCTTATTTCGCCATCACCGCTCAAACGGACCGGACGCGCATCAGCCTGATGTCCCTGGCTTTTTTTATCGGTCTGGCCACCCTGTTCGTTGCGATGGGTGCGTCGGCCAGTCTGATTGGACAGGTCCTGCGGAATTATCTGTTTTCCCTGACCACCATCGGGGGGGGGCTGGTGGCCCTCTTCGGGGTGATGACGCTTTTCGGCAAGGGGTTTTCAGGGGCCAGTTTCCAGGGCCGGCCGGCATCGACCTTTTTCGGGTTCTTCCTGTTCGGGGCCACTTTCGCCCTGGGATGGACCCCCTGCGTGGGGCCCATCCTCTCGGGAATCCTCATCCTGGCCGCATCCGATAAAACCGTTTTTGAGGGGATGAATCTGCTTTTCTTCTACGCCGTTGGGCTGGGATTGCCTTTGATCCTTATTTCCACTTTTTGCGGCCACCTGCCGAAAGACGGCCTGTTCTGGAGACTCCTGAGAGGAAAGGGATGGGACGTGGCCATCGGCGGCCGGACCCTGCACCTCCACACCACGAACCTGTTCAGCGGCCTGTTGCTCATCACCCTGGGTATCGCTCTCGCCATGGGATACATCACCTACCTCAACAGCATGATTCCCATTGAACTTCAGTTATGGTTCAGCGGAATGGAGGACAAATTTCTGCACTGGTTCATGTGAAGGACGCAGCGCATGCGTCCTCTCGAAAGTTTAGCGATAACCCATTGAAATTCATCACCGAAATTTGCTAGAATCAAGCCACGGCCATCTCAAAATACCAACCGGCTTTTGGAGGCGACATGAAACTTTCAGCCAAATTGAGTATTCTGCTGATACTTTTCCTGTATGCCTGTACAGGCGCAAACACCGAGGTGAAAAAAAGTTGGAAAAATAATATAAACACCCTGGCCATCGTTGACCTCACTTCCAAAAATTACGACCTCATGGACGCGGGGGCCCGTCTGTTTAATTCCCTCGAAAACTCCATCGACAAAACCGGATTTCACCTCGCCGGCAAAAACGCCAAGTACCAGCTAAAATTCAAGATCGTCGAATACGATTCCGGAAACCGGCTCGCCAGGCTGGCCACCCTGGGAATCGCCGATTCCGCCAAGGCCAAACTGAAGGTCAAGGCCGCCCTGTATAGTGATGATGTTTTGGTGGGGGGCTGGGTGGTGGATTCCTGGCTGAAAGGCGGGATCGTTGGGGGATCGGAGGATAAGGTGTTTGCCAAAGCAGCCGAGGAAATTGTCCAGCATCTCAAAGGGGAGTATTGAATCCGGCCCAGGACGGCCCCTGAATCGGGTTGCCGATTTTCCCTATTGGGATAACGGATACCCGCCCAGTCTCATCCGATATCCTTGGCGCAACGGAATCCAAGAAAATTGAAGGAGGCCTCCGGCTCGATCCAGTTCCGGAAATAAGCGGGCGTGAACTGGATCGATAGATGCATCTGCGTCAACCCGCCACGGATCACCTTGAACCTTTTCCTTTCCGCCGCCGGTTGACCCGGAGCGTTGTACCAGTCGGATGTCCATTCCCAAACATTGTAGCCCATGCCGTAAACCCCGTAGGGACTGATCCACTCATCCCGCTTGTCTACCGCCTCCGGGATGAAACCGGAAAACCCGGTGTTGGGATGTTTAAAATACCGGTTCCACGGCCATTTTCTGCCATCCACCCCCCGGGCCGCCTTCTCCCATTCCGTTTCCTTTGGCAAACGCTTCTCCTTCCACCGGCAAAACGCCTCGGCCTCTTGGTAGGTCACGAGGGGAACCGGAAATTGAGCCTTGGGGGATCGATATTCATACTCCGGCCGGAACATCTTGTATTGGGCGCGGGTGACCTCGTACCGGTCGATCAGATAGGCGGGGGTCATCACTTTCCTGCCCCCCAGGGTATTGGGATCGTCCTTATGCCCCATGATAAACTCCCCCGCCGGGATATAAACCATCCCCTCGGGTACGGTTACCCCCGCAGGCACCTCCACGGGAATCTGTTCCACCTCATGGCTTTCGCAGGAAAAAAGAAAGAGCCCCAAGGAAAAAACCGTCAAGGCCGGCCAATTCATGCGGGTCTTTTGTCGAACCAATGGAAAACTTCGCCCCCGTGGATGGCCAGGGGCTTTTTATTGAAGTCGAGCGGATGATCCATCCCCGGCTGTATCGTCCCGTCAACGGAGTAAGGACCGTTGTTGGACCAGTAGTTTCTCTTGCGGGAATCGGTGAATTCTATCCGGGTGATGTACTTGATGTTTTTGTAACCGTACTTGAAGGGCGCGATCAACCGCAGGGGAAATCCATGATCCCGCGATAAGGAGCGGCCGTTCATGCGCAGGACAAAAAGCACTCGGGGCCGCCGCAACTCTTCCAGGGTGTAGCTTTCGTAATAGGAATCGGCCGACTGAAACGAGACGTACTTCGCCGAGGGATCGGGGTGGACAAGGTTTTCCAGGGCCTCCATGAGGAATCCCTCCCATTGGGCCTTGGCGGACCAGCATTCCACGCATTTCAACCGGGAGACCTGGGAATGGATTTTAAGCCCGAACAGGTCTTCATAGCTCAGCGCCACCGGATTTTTCACCAACCCGGTGATCACCAGCGCCCAATTATTGACATCCACCCCGAGAAAGGGATTGGCACTGCGAATATGAAAATCGGGGATATCGCGGTTCTGTATGTAATTTTTGGGAATGTTCTTGTTTTTCCGGAAATCCGTTTGACCGGACACGGCACGGGGAAACAACGCGGAAAGGACCGTCAATGAGGATAATTTAAGAAAAACCCTGCGGTCGAATTTGAATTTGTCCCATGAAAAATTCATGTCCCAGACCCATCCAGACCCTTATCCGGGAAGACCCTGACATCCCTTACCGGATTTGGCGGAACCCCAGAACGTCCTGCATATCATACAGTCCGACGGGTTGATCGACTAACCAGCAAGCCGCCCGGATAGCCCCGCGGGCGAAGGTTTCCCGGCTTTGCGCCCGGTGGAAAATTTCCAGGTTTTCTCCCATTCCGCCGAAGAGCACCCGGTGTTCTCCGACAATATCCCCCGCCCGTAAGGTGTGGATCCCGATTTCTCCGGGTTGCCGTTCGGTCACCCCTTTCCGGCCGTATACCGCCACCTGGTCCAGATCGCGATTCAGGGTTTCGGCCAGGATCTCCGAAATACGGACGGCGGTGCCGCTGGGCGCGTCTTTTTTGAATTTGTGGTGGGCTTCCACGATTTCCACATCGTAGGCCTCTCCCAGCGCCAAGGCCATGTCCCGCACTACCTTGAATAATACATTGACCCCAATGCTCATGTTGGGGGCCATGACGCTGCGGTTTTTCCTGGCCAACTCCTGGACCCGCTGTTTCTGCTCCGCCGAAAATCCGGTCGTTCCTATCACCATCGGCTTGAACTTCTCAGTCCCCACCCGAAGGGTCTCCATGCTGCATTCGGGGGTGGTGAAGTCGATGATGGCATCCGCCGATTCCACCGCGTCTTCCAGCCGGTCCATGACGCAAATGTTCTTTGGGCCGATGCCCGCCAGCTCGCCCACATCCTTTCCCAGGGCGGGATGCCCCGGGGTCTCGGTTCCCCCGGCCAGTTCAGCCCCCGGGCTGTCTTCGATGCAGGAGACGATGGTCCGGCCCATCCGTCCCGCCGCGCCCACCACAACTATTTTGATCAAATTTCCCCCTCGGCATGCTCAAACAGCCTGAATCTATTGGACACTAAATGAAACTTCAATTGCAAGTGATTTCCCCTCCCACGAGACGGGGTGCGGCAAAAAGAGTATTTCCCATGATGATCCTGACAAGCGTTACAAAGGGTATACGGGCAAGATGGATCGGATGCCGCCGCGGTCCCGATCCATCCCCCTCAAGGCGTGGCCAGGCAATGCTTGTGCAAGGCGGACTTCAACCGCTCGAGGGCATTGTCCGATAGAGGGGCCAGGGGAGACCGGAGTTCCCCGCCAATTTTTCCCATCACCGCCAGAGCCGCCTTGACCGGTACCGGGTTGGTGTCGATAAACAGCGCTTCATTGATTTCCAACAGATCATAATGCAGCGCCCGGGCCTCTTCCATGTTCCCCCGGGCGGCGGCCTCGCAAAGACGGGAGACCTTGTCCGGAAGAATGTTGGCGGTGACCGAGATCACCCCTTTCCCTCCAATAGACAAAATGGGCCAGAGCAGCGGGTCGTCTCCCGACAACACCGTGAACTCCGGTCCGCAAAGGGAGATGATTTGGCCGATCTGCTGCAAGGACCCAGAAGCCTCCTTGATGCCAACGATATTGCCGATGGCCGACAGCCGCTTCACCGTTGGCGGAAGCATATTGACGGACGTTCTCCCCGGAACATTATACAAAATGATCGGCAGGTCGGTCTCTTTCGCCACGGCGGTAAAATGCAGCACCAACCCCTCTTGGCTGGGTTTGTTGTAGTACGGGGTGATCAGCAATGACCCGTCCGCTCCCGCTTTTTGGGCGTGCTGGGTCAGTTCGATGGCTTCCAGGGTGGAGTTGGACCCCGTGCCCGCCAGCACCGGCACTCTTTTTTTGCAGGCGTCGACGGCGATGTGGATGACCTCATCGTGCTCATCGTGGCTGAGGGTGGCCGACTCACCCGTGGTGCCGCACGGAACGATCCCCCGCGTGCCCCCGGCGATCTGGAATTCGATCAACTCCCTCAGGGACTTTTCATCCACTTTCCCGTTTTTGAACGGAGTGACGATGGCGACCAGCGATCCCTCAAACATGCGGGCGTACCTCCAGGCGGAAATTCAGGTTAGAGTTCAACGAGCGTCCCCTCGAAAGCGATCTTGGCCGGACCTTCCAGGTAGACGTCCAGAACCGATCCATTGGACGGCTGAAAATGGACTTTAAGAATATCCCCGCCCCGGGTCTCGACCCGGACGGGAGGATCGACCTGCTTTCTGAAAGCCGCCAGGAGGGCCGAGGCCACCACCCCCGTGCCGCAGGCCAGGGTTTCATCTTCCACGCCCCTTTCGTAGGTGCGGACCTTCAGGGAATGGGCATCCCGTTTTTCGACGAAGTCCACGTTGGTCCCCGCGGGAGCGAACCGGGGATGGTTGCGTATGCCGCGTCCCAGGCCGCGGATATCTTCCCCGGCGACGTTGTCACTGAATACGATCGCGTGCGGCACGCCGGTGTTGATGCTGTCCACGCTGTATTTCACGCCGTCCAGATCCAGATCGACGTTTTGCAGCAGGTCCCGGGGAGGCGTCAACTTGACCTTGACCTGGGTTCCCATCACCTCCGCGGTGATGATGCCCGCAGCCGTCTCTATGGACATCTGGCTCGGCGCGATCTTTTTTTCATAGGCGAAACGGGCCACGCAACGGCCGCCGTTGCCGCACATTTCGGCGGAGCTCCCGTCGGCGTTATAAAAATCCCATTTGAAATCCGCCCGGTCCGAGTTCTCGATGAATATCACACCGTCCGCCCCCACGGAAACCTTGGGGGTGCAGACCCGGCGGACGAAGTCCCGCTTGGTCTCCGGGGCCAAAACAGGATCGCGGTTGTCGATGATGATAAAATCGTTCCCGCTCCCGCTCATCTTGGTAAAGGCAATGCTCACAGCGTGCTCCTGGATCAATCTGTTTTTCTTTAGATGCGGTTGATGCTTATTTGATTCCAGCCAATTGTCACGGGGAAAGGATGAACCGGGAAAAAGAAAAGCCTGATCCCTTTGATAGATTGGGTGAAACGGATTCTATCACAGCCGCATGGAGTCCGTCAAACGGCCCCCGGCCCGCGGGGAGGGGGGATGGGTCAATCCAAACCGGCTATCGATCCGGGTCCGCCATATAAAATATGACAAGTTGCGAGCAGAGGCACTCCGCCCCGCCACGCGGGGAGGGGGAGGGGTCCATCCAAACCGCCAAGTCAGCCTTTGTTCGCCATATAACGTGTGTCAAATTACCTGCCGAGGTACTCGGCCGGTGGGGATGATATAATAATTTCCGGAGGTGAACCATGACGGAGAATCTGAAAAAAGGCGTGACCCGGGTCCGGCAGGATAAAGAAACAGCGACGCGGCAGAAGCTTTCTTATTATGTCGGCATTTCCAGGGACACCGCCGGGGCCACGGGAATTTCCATGAACCGGGTGGTGATTCCGCCCGGGGGAACGGCGGAACCGCACTACCATAAGGATTTTGAAACGGCCATCTATCTGCTGAAAGGGCGGGTCGACACCCGGTTCGGTGAGGGGCTCAAGGAATCCATTTTGACCGAGGCGGGCGATTTCCTGTTCATTCCGCCGGGGGTGCCGCACCAGCCCTTCAACCTGAGCGAAACCGAATCGGCGATCGCCATCGTATCGCGCAACGACCCCAACGAGCAGGAAAACGTGGTCCTGTATCCGGCCCCGCCACGCGGGGAGGGGGATGGGTCATAGCATCATCGCCAGCCCACCTTGGTCCGCCCTATAACGCATGTCCAAGCCACCCGCCGAGGTTCTCGGCCGGGCCACGCCCGGTGGGAGGGTGTGAGGGATTTGTTGACAGGATGAACAGGATAAAAAACCGATTTTTCTCTTCCCGTTCCTCGAAGGGGCCACTAAGCAGGAAGAGAAGAGTGCGCCCTTATATTCCCCCTTTTTAAAGGGGGTGAGGGGGATTTTAAATCTCCATCCATCAACATAAAACATTGCGGTTATGCCAAGGTCTCCTTTTTATTCCCCCTTTTTAAAGAGACCTTTGCATAAGTACGGTAATTTCAGTTTGGATGGAACCCTCACCTCCGAGCGCATTATCCATACTTTTCGGTGTGTCCACTAATTCCGGGGCAAGATCACTCCTTCTCCCATGGGGAGAAGGCTGGGATGAGGGGATTGGTTGACAGGATGAACAGGATAAAAATCTGATTTTTAATTCTCCCCCTTCCGTGAAG
>JBHHVU010000042.1:0-27974 GCA_046754465.1 Nitrospinaceae bacterium
GTGTCACACGCGGCGTGAGGGATTGTTCAATTTCAACTAAAAAAGGGATTGACTCCACATCGTGGACCAAATTGAAAACCTGGGAAACCACTTTGGACCTGATTATTTTGACGTGATTTTCATGAATGGGGTGATCGGTTGGGGGCTTAATGAAGAAACTTGTATCAACAAGGGATTGGAAGCCTGTTTTGAACGACTAAAACCGGGAGGAGAATTCATTCTGGGGGTTAATGAAGAGTTACCCACCGTACCGGCCCTTTCCTTAGTTAAATCTCTTGACCTTTTTGAACAGATTGATTTTCCACCTCTCCAAACCCATCGGTATGTGGTCCCCACCCCTCTCGACGAAAATAGTCACAGTTATTATTTTTTCAAAAAGCCAGGCGGAACCTGACGACCCTCCGGCGCGGCTTTCACCTACATTTTCTCCTGGCAGTCAAAAAACTTTGCTGGAACCCTGATATCAGTCCGTAATCGGGTGGGTGCTGCCGGAGGGAAAGGGATCATTTCAGGGTTCTTTGCGATGGCTGCGTTGTCACCCCTTGGGTGTTGCGGTTAAATTGAATTTTAATTTTCTACGGTCTCCCGCCTCGGGTCTCCGGTCTTCCTTCTTTTATTTGTAGCGGGTGACCTGGAAGCGATACATCTCGTAGGGCTCGTTTTCCTGGATTTTCGCTTTTTTGAGGCAGATCCTGAGCTGCTCTTCCACGGTATCGATCCCTTCCAGGTCGGGCAGCAGGATGCCCTGTTTGTCTCCGCTCTTGACCGCCACTCCATACCGTTTGCTGTCCAGTTGGGAAAAATCATCCACTTTTTCCAAGGGCGTGAGGACGTCCACGGAGAAGGTGAGGTCGTCCAGTTCTTCCCTGGTAACGGGGTAAAATCTCGGATCCTTGGTGGCGGCGCTGATGGCGTTCTGGATGATCTCGATGGCCAGGTTGCCGTGGGTGGGACTGAGGCTGCCGATACATCCCCTTAGTTTTTTGCCCTTTTTGATGGACACGAACGCCCCGGAGGGTTGTTTAAAATCGTCGCAAAGGGGTTCCTGGCAAGGCAGGGGAATGCCATGATCGAGGTAATACCGTACCGCTTGCCGGGCCAGGTCGGTTATGGGGTGGACATCGGATTCCATGGCTCTCCCTTTATGAATTGTCCTGGTAATCAACATAGGCCCAGTCTTGGGCCTGCGCAAGTCACGGGGCGTTTTAGACGGCGCGATGGGGCGACGATCGTTTAGGGGGAACTATTGGACCCCAACCACGATGGGGGGTTCGGCATGAGGGACGGACGGGAAGGGTTTCGAAAACGGGGAATACAGCCGGGATCAGGAACAGGATTTAGCCAGGGCGTGTCTTTCCAGGGTGTAGTCGGCCACGGCCATCAGGGCTTCCAGGTATTCCGGCGATTTGAAATGGACCTTCCTGAGATGGTTTTTGGCCCGGTCCACGTATTTGCGGGCAAGGTCCAGGGTATATTCGATGGACCGGGTTTCCCGCATGCGTTCGAGGATGAAATCCAGATCCTTATGGGTCAGGTGCTCGTTCTTGACGAAGGCCTCGATTTTCTTTTTCAGGTTTGGGCCTCCGTTTTGATATACATGGAGCAGGGGCAGGGTGACGTGACCCTCCTTGAAATCGTTGCCGGGGGGTTTGCCCAGGAGCTCCTCGTCGCCGTAATAATCCATGGCGTCGTCCGCCAGTTGAAAAGCGATTCCGAAATCGTTTCCGAAGGCGACGACGGCCTCTTCCTGCTCCGGACCGGCGTTGGAGAGTAAGGCGCCGAGGCGGCAGCTCACGGAAATAATGGACGCGGTTTTCCGGAAGATGACGTCAAGACAATGCTCCTCGGTGACTTGAAGGTTTCTCAAGTGGGTGAACTCGAGGATGCCGCCCTCGACCAGAATCTTGGTCGCTTCGGCGATGGCCCGGATAATGCGTGCGTCGCAATCGTGGGTGAGCAAAAGAATGGCGCGGGATATCAGGAAATCCCCGACGAGAATGCTGGCATCGCTTCCCCATTTGGAGTTGACGGTTTCGTGTCCCCGCCGCACCGTGGTTTCATCCACCACATCGTCGTGGAGGAGCGTGGCGGCATGGATATACTCGACCACGCACCCGTGTTTGATGACGTAATCGTCCGTCTCGCGCCCGCAAAGCTTGGTCGAGATAAGGGTGAGAAGGGGACGAATGCGTTTTCCCCCACCATCCATCAGGTACCCGCTGATGCCCGGGATGAGGGGAACATCCGATTCGTAATTCTTCTTGATCGCTTCCTCGACCCTCGACAAATCCGCTTTGAAGAGCCGTGTTACCTCGTTGAATTCCATAAAATGGCCCGTAACTTTTCGGTTAATATTTAGTGGCCGAGTCGGTTGGAAGGGGAATCCCGAAGAATCATCCTGACGGGATTGATTTCGCCAGTTCATCTACGCGTAAACCGTTATAATTATGGGAAAAAACCAGTTTTGTCAAGGTATTTATGCGCCCGCGCGCGCCTTTCGCGCCGGGTGGAACTTGTAGGTGTTTGAACCTTCAGGTTTTGAAGGGGTCACTCCGGACCGGACCGCGCCGGAAAATTTTCCCTTGTCCCAGCGTTTGGGAAAAGGCGGGTTTGGAATGGTGATTCCAGCGGTGTAAAATGGCGTTCAACTTCCTCATGATTAATACTGGCGGGGGTCTTTTCGCGGGCGGTCCGCCGAATGGGTGACGCATTTATGTTAAATTTCTCTCCCAGTGTGACGGTAATCATCCCCACCTATAATCGCGGTTATTGTTTGGGGGAATCCATTCGCTCCGTAATGGCCCAAACCCGAGCCGATTTCGAGTTGTTGGTGGTGGACGACGGCTCGACCGACGGCACGGAAAATATCGTGCGGCGTTTTCCGGAGGTGCGGTACATACGATGCGAGAAAAATTCCGGAGTCTCTCGGGCCAGGAACCTGGGCGTTCAGCAGGCCCGGGGACGCTACCTTTGTTTCCTGGATTCTGATGATGTGTGGAGGGAAAAAAAACTGGAGACCCAGATCTCCTGGATGGAGTCTCATCGGGATTGCCCGGTCTCCTACACTGATGAGATATGGATTCGCAGGGGACGGCGGGTGAATCCCATGAACAAGCATCGCAAGTATTCCGGGGATATTTTCCGGCACTGTTTGCCTCTTTGTATCGTCAGCCCTTCCTCGGTGATGATGCGGGCCTCGCTCTTTTCGGAGGTGGGTGGATTCGATGAAAAAATGCCGGTGTGCGAGGATTATGATTTGTGGCTTCGCATTGCCTTCAAGTACCGGTTTCACTTCATTGAAAAGAAACTTATAATCAAACAAGGGGGACATGAGGACCAGTTGTCGCGCCGGTATTGGGGAATGGACCGGTTCCGGGTGTACGCCCTGAAAAAACTGCTGGATGAACCTTCCCTGGACGGGGAAAGGAGGCGAAGGGTTCTCGAAACTTTCCTGTACAAATGCGGGATCCTTATTCAGGGGTTTTCCAAACGGGGCAAGGCGGCGGAAGCGGGGTATTACCGTTCGCTCGCCGAACATTATTCGGGCGGTTGAGATCATGATTAAAATGATAGGCGGTGAGCGATCCGCCGTTTCCCGGTGTGGAAAAAATTTCAAGCCGGGAAGGGAGAAGCGGGGAATGCCCCATGGAGGCGTCTGGATTCTCTGTGTGGGGTTTTTCCTTTTATGGGGGAATCCCCTGCACGCGGTGGAGAAACCCCAGGCGGCGATCGACAAGCTGCGCCGTCAGTGCCTATCCATTTTGGATCGGGCCATGGAAAGCGGGAACGCTTTCATTCGCAGCGCCGCCGCCCGGGCCGCGGGGGAATCGCGGGACCCGGCGCTGATTCCCCTGTTAAGAAAAGCCGCCCGGGACGACTACCACACTACCCGCCTGTTCGCTCTCCAGGGGATACAGAATATCTCCGTGCCGGCAACGGTTGAAATGGCGAAACGTCTCATCCAGGATCCGGATACCTGGGTCCAGAGCACTGCGCTGGAAATTCTGGGGAAACTGGGGGGGAGGGAAGCCGCCGAACTGATTCGCCCCCATTTGAAATCCCCCAAGCCTTCCGTCCGCCTGGCCGCCGTTGCCGGACTGTTCCTGCAGGGTGAAAAAGAACATCTTCCACTGATTCTGGAAAGCCTGGAAAAAAGAAATACTGTCGAGAGGTACCAGGCCATTGGTTACATGGGCAAAATACATTCCGGCGAGTCGTTGTCCCGGCTGGTCCAGCTTCTCAACGATGAAGAGGACGAAGCGGTGTTTTACAGTCTCCAGGCGATAGGCCAGCGGGCGGAGCCGAACCTGTTTTCACGGTTACGGAAATTGGTCCACCGGGATAATCCTTCCGTTCGTTACCAGGCGGTGCTGGTGATGGGTTACCTGCCCCGGAGCCTTTCCCTTAAGGCGGTTGAGGAACTTTGCCGGGATGCGGACGCGATAGTGAGGATTTCCGCGGCGGTTTCCCTGAACCGCATGGGATCGGATGCCTGCCGTGGGGTTTTCGCCGAGTCCCTCAAGGACCCCGATTATGGAATCCGCAGCACCGCGGCGCGAGTTCTTGGGGAAGTTCCCCTGGAAAACCGGGCCGAGTTGCTCGCCGGAGCCCTGAAGGACGGGAACTCAAGAGTGAGGACCGCCGCGGTGCGCGCCGTGGGCATGATGGGCGGGCCAGAGGCCTTTTCCCTTCTGGTCCGCATGCTCGACGATCCCTTGGAGGTGATCCGCACCTACGCCGCCGGGAATATCATCCCCTTGACCCGCTGATTAGAATGACGGAAGGCGGGCGGGGGTGGATCGGCGAAAGGGGGAGCGGACGGGGCGCCATGGGCGGCGGATTTTGCCAACACCGCAACCGGGACATGGGTTTGCGGACGGGAGTGATTCAGCAGCGGCCGTAGTTGTCGTCGTACCGGGTGATATCGTTCTCATCCAGATGATCCCCCAATTGAACTTCGATGAGGGTCAATGGAGTGTCGTTGGGGTTGCCCAGGCGATGTTTGGATTTTTTGGGAATGAAGATGGATTCGCCCTGTTTCAGAACAAACATTTTCCCATCCAAACGCACCTCCGCCAGGCCCGACACCACGGTCCAGTGTTCGGTCCGGTGGCCGTGGGATTGCAGGCTGAGTTTTTCGCCTCCCTGAACGTTGATTCTTTTAACCAGGTAATTTTCTTTTTTTTCCAGAACCGTATAAGAGCCCCAGGGCTTGTTGACGGTGGTGCCGATTTTCGCTTCGGGCCGGTTGTTTTTTTCGAGCCGGTCAACCACTTTTTTGACATCCTGAGCCCGGTTCCTGGCGCAAACGAGGAGGGCATCCGGTGTGTCGACGACGATGGTGTCCTTGAGTCCCAGGGCGGCGATGATTCGGTCGTCTCCCTGGATGATGGATCCCGAGCAGTCCAGTGAAAGAACATTTTCGGAGAACACATTGCCGTCGGCCTCTTTTCCCAGCACATCCACGAGCGCGTTCCAGGAACCCACGTCGCTCCAGCCGACTTCCGTGGGGATGAGGGCGACCCGCCGGGATTTTTCCAGAACACCGTAATCCACCGAAAGCGAGGGAAGCGATTCGAAAAGCCGTTGTCCCTGGTCATCGAGAACCCGGTAATTGATGCGGCCGGGATTTTCATGGATATGGGAGACGATCTGTTCCAACCGCTCATGGAGGATGGGGATGTGCGTTTTCAGCTCTTCCAGGAAAGTGCCGGCTTTCCAGAGAAACACCCCGCAATTCCAGAAATAGCCCCCTTCCCGAAGGAATTTTTCCGCGGTGGATTCATCCGGTTTTTCGACGAATTTTTTCACCTGGAAGGCGTCTTTCATTCCTTCGAGGGGAGGCCCCTGCTGGATGTATCCGTACCCCGTTTCGGGCCGGGTGGGTTGAATGCCCAGCGTCACCAGGTAATCCCGGGCCGCGGCCGCCTCCCCCTTTTGCAGGACGCGGCGAAACTTTTCCGGATCCGTTATCACGTGGTCGGCGGGAAACACCCCAATCACCGCATCGGGATTTTTTTCATACAATATCCTCGCGGCTAACCCGATCGCCGCCGCGGTGTTTCGGCCAACCGGTTCCGCGATCAGTTGCGCCGGGGAGAATCCGAACCGCGATAACTGGTTACAGGTTTCGAAAGCGTGAAGCGCGTTGGTCACCAGGAGAATATTTTCAACGGGAATCAGGGGCAGCAGCCTTTCCAGGGTGTTCTGGACCAGGGTTCCCGGACCCGCGATCTTGAGGAGTTGTTTGGGGGCTTGCTCCCGGCTTCGCGGCCAGAACCGGGTGCCTTTGCCGCCCGCTAAAATAATGCCGTGCATGATGGTTGTTGTTCCCGCTGGCGGCAGGCCGCCGCAACGGGGATCTCCGGAATTTTAAGGGTATGAATGATTGTGGCTTATTGTATGGGTTTGTGATAATTTTGCTACTTCGCTCACGTACCCGTCCACGAAAGGTTGCGATTAACAGCAACCATACTAGCGGAAATATCATCCAAGGACTATAAAAAAGAGGGGCGGAAACGAGCATCCCCACCCGGTCCCATTTCGCCCTTCGGGGTTCGCGGTGGGTGGAAGGGTCCTTCGGAAATCCCGTGACCTCGTTTCCCTATTATTGAAGTTGGGTGGACGGCCGGCGGAGGAGAATTCCGCCGGGCCACGCCCGGAAGAAGATGGGTCAAGGCATCATCGCCAGTCAACCTTGGTCCGCCATATAAAGTATGACAAATTGCCCGCGGAGGCACTCCGCCGGCTCCCCGGCTCCCCGGATCATTCCTGGCTATGGAAAAAGCGATTTTTTATCCCTTTCTGGTTTTTATTTTTCTGATCAGCATGGTCGGAGGGTGGATTCCCACGGTCAAAATCTGGTCCCAGTCCACGTTCCGCATGATCATCAGTTTTTGCGCCGGAATATTGCTGGGGGCGGTCTTTTTTCATATCCTGCCGGAAATCACGGTCGTGTTGGGGGGAAAGGTGGGGTTTTCGATCATGATCGGTTTCATCCTGATTTTTCTGTTGGAAAAATCGATCATGGTTCATCCTTGTGAAGAGGGGGAATGTAATTATCATAAGATCGGTGTGGCGGCTTACGTGGGAATCGGTTTCCACAGCATCCTTGACGGGATGGCCATCGGCGCGGGAAGTATGATGAATTTGAGTTTGGTGATAATTCTTGCGGTCACCATCCACAAATTCCCGGCCTCCCTGGCCCTGAGCAGTCTCCTGGTGAGGGGCGGGGGATATTCGCGGGAAAAGATCCTGCTTTCGATGTTTATTTTCGCCCTGGCCACCCCGCTGGGGGCGCTCCTGTCCATTTTCATTTTTCAGGGGCTGGACGATTATGTGATCGCCTCCGCCCTGGGGGTTTCCGCCGGAACGTTCCTGTTCATTTCCGTTGCCGACCTGCTTCCCGCTGTTTACGAGGAACATGAAAATAAAGAATATAAAAACCTGATCTGCCTCTGCCTGGGTATTTTCTCCATGTTTGCTTCCAAAGGATTTTTTTGAAGGATCTTGAAGGAGTCCCGCACTGGATTGAATATGGGTTGGAACAAAATCAAAGCCTTTTGGCCTTACCTGGCCGGGTACCGGCGCGAAATGGCGGTGGGGATCATGGCTCTGCTGGTGACCGACCTTGCGGGGCTGGTGATCCCCTGGCTGTTGAAGGAGTTCATCGATCTTTTGCCGAAAGACCCTTCCGGTTCTACGCTGGTAAAATATTCCGGCTGGCTAGTGCTGGCGGCCGGCGTTCAGGCTCTCTCCCGCTTTGGCTGGCGAAAATTCCTTTTCGGTCCGTCGCGCAAGGTGGAATTCGATATATTGAACCGTTTGTTTTCCCACCTTCTGACCCTCGATAAATTTTTCTTCCAGCAACACAAGATCGGTGACCTGATGTCCCGCGCCACCAACGATCTGCGCGCGGTGAGAGACTTTGCCGGGCTGGGACTGCTGATATTGGTCGATTCCACGGTGGTCATCATTTCCTGCGTCTGCTTGATGTCGGTGATCAACCCGGGTCTCACGCTGCTTGTGCTCGTTCCCCTTCCCCTGATTTCCATTCTGTTTTTCAATTTTGTCCGGGAGATCAGCCGGAGGCACCAAGCCGTTCAGGAACATCTTGCTGGCATCTCGTCCTTTGTCCAGGAGAACCTGGCGGGAATCCGCGTACTTCACGCCTTCGCGCAGGAGGAAAACGAGCGGAAAAAATTTGACGCGTTGAACCGGGAATATATCCAGAAAAATCTTCGCGTGACCAAATTGTTCGGAATATTTACCCCCTCCCTGGTTTTCACCATTGGGCTGGCCTCGATGATTTCCCTTTGGATCGGCGGCAAGGCGGTGATCCAGAACGAAATGAGCCTTGGGGCGTTTGTCGCTTTCAACGGTTATCTGATGATGCTGTCCTGGCCCATGATGGGGATCGGGTATGTGGTCAATCTGACCCAGAAGGGCCTTTCGGCCCTGGCCAGGATCCGGGAGATATTTTCCGTCCAACCCATCATCAAGGATGGCGACATTAAAGGGGAGTCCGGGGAGTTGAAGGGCGCCGTCGAGTACCGCAACCTGAGTTTTACCTATCCAGGGTCCAAGTCAGAAGGCTTGCATCGAATCGATCTCACGATTCCCCAGGGACACAGGCTGGCGATTGTGGGTTCGATCGGATCGGGAAAGAGCACCCTGGCCCAAATGCTGCCGCGGCTCCTACAGGCGAATCCCAAAAGCGTTTGGGTCGGCGGCAGGGCGGTGGAGGATATTCCCCTGAGGCTCTTGCGTGGCCATATCGGCTATGTGGACCAGGAACCCTTCTTGTTTTCCATGTCTATTCGGGAAAACATCGTTCTGGGAAACCCCGGCGCCGAACCCGGGGAGGTCGACGAAGTGGTCCGGTGTGCCGGATTGATTCCCGATCTGTCCCGGTTTCCCCAAGGATTGGAAACGATGGTCGGTGAGCGGGGAGTGTCACTTTCGGGAGGACAGAAACAGCGGATCGCCCTCGCCCGGGCTTTGTTGAAAAAACCCGGCATTCTGGTCCTGGATGACGCGTTCTCCAGTCTGGATGTGGAAACGGAAGGAACGATCCTGGAAAATATCCGGGACCGGTTGAAAACCATCACCACCCTCTTTATCACGCACCGTCTTTCCCTGGCTCGCCAGGCCGACGGGATCGTTGTTCTGGACCACGGGCGGATCGTGGAACAGGGAACCCATCGCGACCTGGTTCGGGCGGGCGGCATCTATTCCCGGATGTTCAAAAACCAGGCCCTGGCGAGGGAAATGGAGATCACCCTGTAATGAGCCAACCCTCCACGGAAAACCTGGAATCACGGTATCAGGATTGGGCGCTTTTCAAACGCATCGTGGTTTACCTCCGGCCTTACCGGCGGCTGGTGGGTGTTGCCGTCACTTTCCTGTTCGCGGTCTCCTTGTTGAATCTGGCCGGACCGTTTCTGACCAAGGTCGCCATTGACGATTACATCAAGGCGTCGAATCTCGATGGACTGGACTTCATTGCGATCCTGTATCTGGGAGTCTTGGCGGCGGCTTTCGTGTGCCAGTTTTTTCAGACCTACCTCATGCAATACATCGGTCAAAAGGTCATGTACGACATGAGAAACCAGGTTTTCGCCCACCTGCACAAGATGTCCTTCAGCTTTTTCGATAAAAACCCGATCGGCAAAATGGTCACCCGCGTGGTCAACGATGTCGAGGTGCTGAACGAAATGCTCACGTCGGGACTCATCCTGATATTCAGCGATTTGTTCACGCTGGCCGGGATTTTTTTCGTGATGCTTTATCTGGATTGGCGGTTGACCCTGGTGGTTTGCCTGGTGTTTCCCCTGCTTCACCTTGCCACACAGGCTTATCGGGTGCGCGCCCGGGACGCGTTGCGGAAAAACCGCGCTCATATCACCAGTCTCAATACCTTTCTGGAAGAAAACCTGTCCGGAATGGCGACGGTTCAATTGTTCAACCGGGAAAAGGCGCAATACCGGAAATTCTTCGGCATCCATAAGAACAAATTGCGGGAGGATCTCCGGTCTCTGCATTACAATTCGATTTATCTTCCTTCCATCGACGTGTTCAGCGCGCTGGGAATCGGGTTGGTGATCTGGTATGGAGGGGGGCGGTTCGTCCAGGATGAAATTCAATTGGGGGTGCTGGTGGCGTTCCTGCAATATCTGCAAAAATTTTTCGAGCCCATTCGCGACTTGGCGGAAAAGTTCAACATCATACAAACCGCCATGGCTTCCTCCGAGCGGATCTTTGAACTGCTGGACACGTCGGAGGAAGTGCCAAACCCCCGCGGCCCCGTCCCCGCTCCGGGAATCCGGGGGGCCGTGGAGTTCAAGAATGTCTGGTTCGCCTATAAAGAGGGTGAATATGTTTTGAAGGACCTCTCGTTCCAGGTGGAAGCGGGGGAGAGCCTCGCCATCGTGGGGGCGACGGGTTCCGGTAAATCGACCATCATCAACGCGCTGTGCCGGTTCTACGATATCCGCAAGGGGGAGATCCTGTTCGACGGGGTACCGATTCAGAAGATGAACAAATTTGACCTGAGAAGGCAGATCGCCCTCGTTCCGCAGGACGTGTTCCTGTTTTCCGGCAACGTCCTGGATAACATCCGGTTGGGAAACCGGGATCTCGGACTGGAAGAGATCGAACCGATCGCCCAGGCCGTTAATTCCCACCATTTCATCGACAGGCTGCCCTTGAAATACGAGCAGGATATCCGGGAACAGGGCCAGGGATTATCCCTCGGTCAGAAACAACTGCTTTCCTTCGCCCGCGCCCTGGCCGCCGACCCCCGAATCCTGGTCCTCGACGAGGCGACGTCCAGCGTCGATACGGAAACCGAACGGCACATCCAGGAAGGCATCCGGAAATTGATCCAGGGGAGGACATCCATCATCATCGCGCACCGTCTGTCCACTCTCAAGCATGTGGATAAAATCCTGGTCCTTAAACAGGGGAAAATCGCCGAGTTCGGACCGCCAAAAGACCTTTTGAGCAAAAAGGGAATCTATTACCGCCTCTGCCGTCTACAGGCGGACCAGGAAAAGACGGGACTCAGCCAATAATCGGCACGGCCAGCATTCAAGGGGAAAGAAGGATGGGCTTTAAAAAAACATTAACAGTAAATTATAAAAAATTATTGCTTTACCGAATTTATCTGTTAACCTGAAAAAAAAGACGTTTCTTAAATTTTTAAAGGGTAAATCATGGGACTTCATCGAACCATTCCCCGCACCAAGCAACATCTGCTCAAGATTTTGGACGGGATCCCGTTTTTTGATATTTTCGACCCATCCGAAAAAAAAGAGTTGGCCTCGTCCAACAATTATGTGATCGACTGTGACCCGGACACCAAAATTGTCTGCCAGGGCGATATGGATTTTTCCGTGTATATTCTCCTGAGGGGAGAAGTCACCCTCACCCGGGACGAGCAGCCGGATTTTGCCATCACCACCTTGAAACCGGGAGCGGTTTTCGGCGAGATTTCTTTTTTGAACCGGTGTCCCCGTCCGACCAACGTTCTGGCCAGGGGGAAGGTCAAAGTCCTTATGCTGAATGGCGAATTGTTCAAAACCCTGAGCAATTCCACCCAGATCAAATTGAAGGACCAGTTCATAAAGATCCTCACCGACAGGATCGAGGAAATGAATGGAGCGCTCATGCAGATCAAGTCCGAGCTGGACCGGGTCCTCAAGGCGGAAGGGCGGTTTAGAGAGGATTTTCATCGCATCATCAAATCCGGAGCCCGGCTCGAGGGTGTGTTCGAAAATGTGAGCCAGGCGGTCACCAAAATCATTCGCTGATCCCATCGCCGGGCCACGCCCGGAGGGAGATGGGCCGGTCCCCGACCGGGAGGAATAGGTCAAAACATCGATGGCTATCGACCCTGGTCAAGCATATAAAGTATGACAAATTGCCTGCGGAGGCACTCCGCCCGGGCCAATTTCTTTCCTTATTTCCCGCAGCGCTTTTTCATGAAAGTACCTCTCAAATACCAATGGCAGGTTTTGATCCTCGGGTGTTTGCTTCTGACCGGGTGCGGCGCCATCAAGAAAACCTATCGGGTGGGCAAGGGAACGGTCAAGGGCACCGTCTGGGCGGTGAAGGGAGCGTACAAATTCACCCGGGGAACCACGAAGATCGCTTACAAGATCGGCAAATTCACTTTCGAGGTGGTGAAGGCTCCCCTCGGCTGGCCGTTGATGAACGAGGAAATCGAAACCATCGATGGACTGCCGGTGAAGGAGGCCATCCGCCAGGGACGGGTGAAAAACTCTCCCTATACCGTGAAAGGCAAACGATATTACCCGATGACGGTGGCGCGGGCGCAGGATTATGAAGAGGTTGGTATCGCCTCCTGGTATGGAAACGAAACCCTGCTCCAGAAGGGAGGTCACATGACGGCCAACGGCGAGGCGTTCAATCCCAAGGCGCTTTCCGCCGCTCACAAGCACCTGCCGCTGCCGACCAACGTGATGGTCACCAACCTGGAAAACGGCCGTTCCGTGATCGTCCGGGTGAACGACCGGGGACCTTTTCCCAGCCGGCACAATCCTCGTTCCGGAAAAAGGATCATCGACCTCAGCCGCGCCGCCGCCAAGAAACTGGGATTCTACCGCAAGGGCACCGCCCGCGTGCGCGTCAAAACGCTCCGGGTCATTGAGACGGGGTAGCCGGGCCACAGGGAGGGAGATGGGTCAAGGCATCATCGCCAGTCGATCCGGGTCTTGCTTACGAAGTATGTCAAAACTGGAGGGGGAAGATCGGGGGTAAAAAAGGATGGGCCGGGACGGATTATTTTTTGAATCGGATGACGAGGCGGTCGACCACGCAGTTGTTCTGGAGGTGTTCGTGCAGGATTTCTTCCATATCCTCTTTGGTCTTGGGGGAGTACCACACGCCGTCGGGATAGATGACCATGGAAGGACCGTACTGGCAGGCATCAAGGCACCCGGCCTTGTTGACACGGACCTTGCCTTTCAGTCCCATTTCGTGGACCCTTCCCTTGGCATAGTCGAGCAGGCTGAGGGAGCCGCGCCCACTGCAACACCCCCGGGGGTCATCGGGTTTACGTTGGTTGTTGCAAATGAAAAGGTGTTTCTGGAAACGGGACATAACTCATGAATAATGGAAACCCCGCCCCGGTCCCCGGGGAGGGAGATGGGTC
Organism: Nitrospinaceae bacterium; assembly: GCA_046754465.1. Lineage (GTDB taxonomy): Bacteria > Nitrospinota > Nitrospinia > Nitrospinales > VA-1 > JBHHVU01. The sequence goes on from JBHHVU010000042.1 coordinate 13,178, forward strand.
AAGGCATCATCGCCGGTCGATCCCGGTCCCGCATATAAAGAACGACAAATTGCCTGCGGCGGTTCGCCGCGCCTATTTTTCGGCGTCGGATTTGGGGAGTTGATGCGAGTGAGTTTGCATGTATTCCTTGAACTTGCCGAAATTGATGTAGCACCTTTCGCAACTGTCCGGAAACACCGTGACGATCACGCCTTTTTTGATTTGCGAGGCCAACTCCAGAGCGCCCACCATGGCCGCCGCCGCGGAATGACCCACCAGGATGCCTTCCTCCCGCTCCAGCCGTTCCACGAATTTATAGGATTCATCGGTGCTGACACCGAATTTCCCGTCGAGTTCTTCCTCCTTGTAAATTCCGGGCACGATGGAGCTTCCCATGTGCTTGAGTCCTTCGATTCCGTGCAGTTCCTCGGCCGGTTCCACGGCGTAGCACTGGATTTTGGGGTTCAGGTCCTTCAGGCCGCGGCTGGTTCCCATGATGGTGCCGCCGGTGCCGATTCCGGCGATGAAGTGTGTGACCCGTTCATGGGTCTGCTTCCAGATTTCCCGGGCGGTGGTTTCGAAATGGGCTTTCCAGTTGGAATCGTTGTTGTACTGGTCGGGCATGAAGTAGAGATCGGGATTCTCTTCATATATTTTTCGGGCCAGAATGATGGCCCCGTCGGACCCTTCAAACGGACTGGAAGTGACGATCTCCGCCCCGTAGAAATCGGCCATCAATCCTTTACGTTCCTTGCAGACGTTGGCGGGCATTACCAGCTTGACACGGTATCCCTTGACCTTTCCGATGAGGGCGTAGGCGATGCCGGTGTTGCCAGACGTCGAATCGAGGATGATCTTGTTTTTCGTCAGTTGGCCCGACTTTTCACCGTCCTCGATCATTTTAAGCGCCGGGCGGGCCTTGACGGACCCTCCGGCGTTTCTCCATTCGGCTTTCGCGTATATCTCGACGTCCTTGAACTCCTTGCCCAGATTATGGATGCGGATAAGCGGCGTGTTGCCGATCGATTGAAGCACCGACGGATCCGTGATAACAGGACAGGAGGGAGCTTGGACTTCTGATGGAACGGGTAGATTCATCTTCAGCTTGGACATTTCAATGGCGAAATTATTATCAATAATGAATGATACTTATAATATTCTGCGGTTAGTGCCGGATATCAAGGTAATATTCCCAAAATCACGGGTTGAAATGAACTTTTTCCCGTGGGACCCCTCGTCACCGGGAAAGCCCGCAAAATTCCTCATAATCGATCAATTCCTTGATCGTGGGCTGTTCACTGCATACAGGGCAATGAACATCCCGTTTCAGTTTTAGTTTGCGAAACTCTGTGTTCAACGCATCGTAAATGAGCAGGGTCCCGATGAGGGGAGTGCCGATGCCGAGGATCAGTTTCAAGGTTTCGACCACCTGCAGGTTCCCCACCACGCCCGCGAGCACTCCCAGGACGCCGCCTTCCTGGCAGTTGGGGACCAATCCCGGCGGCGGCGGTTCCGGATAGAGGCAACGGTAGCAGGGACCCTCTCCCGGCTTGAAAACCGTCGCCTGGCCCTCGAACCGGAAAATGCTGCCGTGAATGTTGGTTTTTCCCGTCATGACGCAGGCGTCGTTGATGAGGTACCGCGTGGCGAAATTATCCGTTCCATCGAGAATGTAATCGTAATCCTCGAACAGGCCCAGGATATTTTGGGAACTCAGTTTTTCATTGAAGAGGGTCACCCGGACGTCCGGGTTCAGGGCCTCGATGGTTTTTTTCGCCGATTCCGTTTTGAGCATCCCGATCCGTTCGGTGGAATGGATGATCTGCCTTTGCAGGTTGCTCAGGTCGACCCGGTCGAAATCGATGATTCCCATATGGCCCACTCCCGCGGCGGCGAGATAATAGGCGGCGGGCGAGCCCAACCCCCCGGCGCCGACGATGAGGACCTTGGCGTCCATCATCTTTTTCTGGCCGATGCCACCGACTTCGGGAAGCATGATGTGCCGGCTGTAGCGCTCGATCTGTTCGTCGGTGAAATCGGTCATGGATTTGTTCCACCCGCGATGGCCGGTATGATGGAAACCTCGTCGCCTTCCTTGACCGCCGTGTTTTCCCCGTCCAGGAAGCGGATATCCTCTTCGTTGACGTAAATATTGATGAACCTTCGGGGGGAGCCGTTTTCCTCGCAAATACGTTCCTTGATTCCGTTGAACTGCAATTCCAGGTTGTCAAAGATATCAGAGATGGTGTTCCCCTCGGCGGTCACTTCACTCTGGTTATTGGTTAATTTCATGAGCGGGGTGGGAATCCTGACTTTTACTGCCATAACACACTCCTTTAAACCGTTAGACTGTTTGCGAACATTTCTTCAAAACTATTCAGATGCGGTTCAATGACCACGGGGGCGTCGAAACTTTCCGCCAGGGCTTCCTGCGTTTTGAGACCGTTCCCGGTGATGCAGATCACCGTAAGTTCATCCGGATGGATACGGCCCTGTTTCACCAGCTTCTGGGTCACGGCGAGGGTCACCCCGCCGGCGGTTTCGGTGAAAATTCCCTCGGTTTCCGCCAAGAGTTTCATTCCCTCCACGATCTCGTCATCGCCGACGTCTTCCCCGTAACCTCCGCTCTCCAACGCGGTTTTGATTCCATAATAGCCGTCGGCCGGGTTGCCGATAGCGATGGATTTGGCGATGGTTTTTGGTTTGACCGGTTTGATGAAGCCGGCCCCGTTTTTAATGGCGGTGGTCACGGGAGAGCAGCCCGATGCCTGGGCCGCGAACACCTTGGTTTTCACCTTGCCGATGAGGCCCAGCATTTCAAATTCATGGAAGGCCTTCCAGATTTTAGTGATCAGGGAACTGCCGGCCACCGGAACGATCACGCTGTCCGGAGCCCTCCATCCAAGCTGTTCGGCTATTTCATAACCGTACGATTTGGATCCATCCCCGTAGTAGGGGCGGATATTGATGTTCACGAAGGCCCATTTATGGTTGGCGGCGATTTCACTGCACAACCGGTTGACGTCGTCATAACTTCCATGCACGGCGATCAACTGGGTTCCGTAAACCAGCGTCCCGAGAATTTTCCCCGCTTCCAGGTCGTCGGGAATGAAGATGTAGCTCTTGAGCCCCGCCTCGGCGGCGTGGGCGGCCACGGAATTGGCCAGATTGCCCGTGGAAGCGCACGATACCGTGTCGAAACCGAATTCAATGGTTTTCGATATTGCGACGGAGACCACCCGGTCCTTGAACGAAAAGGTGGGATGGTTGACGGAGTCGTTTTTCACGTACAGATTATTCAATCCCAGGGCTTTGCCCAGGTTTTTGGTCCGGACCAGCGGGGTGAACCCCGTGTGCAGACCGACTTTCGGCTCCTCATCGATCGGCAATAAATCCTTGTAGCGCCACATGGAGGGCGGGCCCGACTCGATCGATTTTTTATTGACCGACTTTTTGATTTTCTGGTAGTCGTAATCGACTTCTAAGGGACCAAAACAATATTCGCAGACGTGTATGGGCTCCTTCGGATATTCTCTCTTACATTCCTTGCAGCGTAAACCTTTGACGTATCCCATAAGTTCCTTGATCAAAAATATTGGTAAAAGCTAAAGTACCTTTCCCCCGTATCGGGCAGGATCACCACCACGTTTTTACCGGGTCCTAATTCTTTCGCCAACTCGACAGCGGCGCAACAAGCGGCTCCCGAAGAGATCCCCACCAACAGGCCTTCCTCCTTGGCCAGCCTTTGGGAAAATTGAAACGCGTCTTCGTCCGAGACGGGGCGAATGTGGTCCACAATATCGAGATTCAAGACCTTGGGCTTGAATCCCGCCCCGATGCCCTGGATCTTATGCGGACCGGGAGGTCTTCCCGACAGAACCGCCGACGTCGCCGGTTCCACCCCAACGATTTTGACGTTCCCATAATGCTGTTTCAACGCCTCTCCCGCTCCGGTGATCGTACCGCCGGTACCGATCCCGGCAACGAAGGCATGGACCGCCTCGTCGTTCATCGCGGTGATGATTTCCACTCCCGTGGTTTGCCTATGAATTTCTGGGTTGGCGGGGTTGTTGAATTGTTGCGGCATGAAATAATCCGGGTGTTCCGCCGACAATTCTTCCGCCCGTTCAATCGTCCCTTCCATGCCAAACTCGGCCCGGCTCAAATCGACCTGGGCGCCGAAACTTTCGAGAATCACCCTGCGTTCGGCGCTCATGTTTTCCGACATGACCAGGATGACCTTGTAATCTTTCACCGCCCCCACCAGGGCCAGCCCAATTCCGGTATTGCCGCTGGTCGGCTCGATGATCGTGGAACCGGGTTTCAACAGGCCTCGTTTTTCGGCATCCTCCACCATGGACAGAGCTATCCGGTCCTTGACGCTTCCGCCCGGATTAAAAAACTCCAACTTGGCGTAAACATTGGCGGTATTGGGAGAAATGATTTTATTAAGTTTAACCAAAGGAGTCGAGCCAATCAACTCTAAACAATTCACAAAGCGTGATTTAGGTTTTTCGATCGTCTGGGATTTAAGCGTCATGTCCTTTGGGTTTTCCTTAATTTGGCAAAGGCTTTAATTCTAATGGATATGCCTCGCGCAGTCAATTAATGGAGTCCGGCCGGGCGCCCTGACCGAACGGCTCCCGCTTCCCCGGCAAAATGCCCATTCCCACCCCGCCCCGATTCCCTCCAGGGCCTGATCGGGATTCTTGCCAAGGCCTTTGATTTTTCAGGCTTATGAAATTGCTAATACTATGCTTGAGAATGGCTCTAAATTCAACTGGAAATATAAGGGGGGGAGGGCGATTTCCGTGAAATTCCTGAAAGGGGAAGGCTCCGGGTTGCGGCCCGAGAATCCTTGGTTCCGGGAAAGGGGATTCAACTCGGTTCCAGGGATTTTTTGAAATAGCCCAGACGTTTCTGGAATTTTTTGGTGACAAATTCAGAGTCTTCTTGCGTGGAAATAACGTGCGGGGTGATGAAGATCATCAACTCGGTTTTCGTGGTGGAATCGATATCCGTGCCGAAGAGTTTACCCAGGAAGGGAATTTTCCTTAAAATGGGGGCTCCCGTGTTGGAGGTGACGGAGTCGGTCCGCATCAATCCTCCCATGACGAGCACCTGGTTGTCCTTGAGGATCACTTCCGTGTTCAACAGCCGGGTGTTGAAGGAGGGGGTGGTCGTTGTCCCGGTATTCACATCGGGTCCCCGGTTGCTGATTTCCTGGCTGATCTTCAGATGGACGTAATTGTCGGAATTGATTTTGGGGGTGATTTCCAGTTTGATCCCCACGCTGCGAAATTGTATGGTGGACGAGACGAGCGGTTGGCTCGCGGTTTGCTGTGAGATGACGGAGCTTTCGATGGGAATTTCATCCGCGACGGAGATGTTGGCGGATTTGTTGTCCGCCGTGACCAGAATGGGATTGGCCAGGACGTTGGCCTTGGAATCCCTGGCGAAAGCCTCCAGAAGGGTGATGAACTTGTCCGGCTCGCCCACGAAAAAACTGCCCCCCGGGAGAAACACGGCCGTCGCCGTGCCAATTTTGGAACCCAGGGTGCTTCCCGTTTCGATCCCCCCGGCGTAGGTCGTATTGCCTTTGGACCCTTTCAGAGCCCATTGCAGTCCGGCGCGGGTCTCCGCGTCCAACGTGAGGTCGATGATCAAGACCTCGATCAGCACCTGTTGGGGGAGAAGATCCAGCTTTTTGATCAGTTCCAGGATGGCCGGATGGTTTCTTGGATTCGTTCGGATAATCAGCGAATTCGTGTCCTTATCGGCAATGATGGTGACCGTCCCTTCCACTTTGTCGTCAATGCCCCCACGGGTTTGGATGACCAGCCCCTTGGATTTTGGGGTTGGGGATGGAGTTTTTTTTGCGGGACTGGCGGTCTTGTTATTGAGAGGGTAAGGTTTATTGCCCGGCGCCTTTTTGGTTTCGAAAGGCTTTCCGGGTTGGGGTGAAGAGGCTGAATGCGACTGGAACATCGCATTGAGAAGATCGGCGAGGGTGATGGCATCGGCATTTTGTACATAATAGACGAATGTGCTGACCACGCCCTCGGAAATGGGTTGATCCAGTTTGCCGATCCAGAATTCGATGGTGGGCAGGATGCTCTCGAAGGCGTTGACGACGAGAACGGAATTGATGCGTCCCAGGGAAAGGAAGCTGATCGATTTTCCCAACGCGTCGGAATACCCCATGGAGGAGAAGATTTCCTGGAGTTCATCGACGACCGTGTTCGCGTCGGCGTTTTGAAGTCTGTAAAGCTGGATGTCCGAGGAGGCCAGCTTATCGATGTCCAGCGCCTTCACCACCTTCAGGACGCGTTTGACGTTGGGGGCCATTTCGATCAACATGAGATTGTTGGTTTCCGGGACCTCCAGGAAATTGGCATTGGGGGAGAGCAGCGGGGCGAGAATTTTTTTCATCGATGCCACGGATATGAATTTCAGCGGGATGATCTGAATGATCATCCGTTCCTTGTTGGGGATCAACGGGTCGCTGTCGTAAAAAATGCTCAGCGGTTTTTTGGCCGCGTCCTTGATGGGCAGGAATCGATAGAAATTGCCGCTTTTCGCCACCGTGATATTGTTCAGGGCGATGATCTGCTCCAGAACCGCGTACAGGTCCTTCACGGGAATTTTGTTGAACGTCTGAAGAGTCACCTTGCCCTTGATATTGCCTTCGATCAGATAATCGATCTGCAACAATTCACAAAAGGTGGTGATGACATCGTAAACATCCGTTCCCTCGAAATTGAGGGTGATGTGCTTGGCCTGCCTCAGGCTCTTGGGCAGGGGAGGGGTGGGGTCGAAGATGGATCGATATTTTCTAGAGGAAACTTTTTGCCTTTTCTGAACGATTTCCTTGTTCAGGGCCACTTTCTTTTTCTTCGCGGTTTTTTTTCCGGCCGGTTTCACCTCGTCCTCAATGATCGAGGAAACCAGTTCCGAAACAAAAAATCTTTTATTATGCTGGTCCTGCACCAGGTACCACGCCCCGGTATCGCCGGAATTCCGTTGAATACTCAAAAGCTTGAAAATATCTCCCTTGGAGCCGGTCCCCACTTTTTTGAACTGGGTGCCCGGACCCCGACGCAGGGGCACATGGCTCCCCGATATTTTCACCCTCCGGCTCACCGGTTGATCGGGAATTTTGCTCAATTGTTTCTGGTCCAGGAGCGGGTCCGGGGAACGGTCTGTTGACGAGGCGGTGTGGGAAGTTTCAGATTCTCCGGTAGTGATTTCGATGGCCGGACCGGATTTTTCGGGACCTTTTTTCTCCGGAAGCCGCATGGCTTCTATGGGGTTGTAATTTGCCTCAAGTTCTTCCAGGGCCGATTTTTTTTTCGTGGCGCACGCTGGAGAAAGGGCCAGGCTCAATGCCAGCACCATGACAATAAGTCGATTCATGTTTTCTGGATCTCCTCCGAATCCAACGGCCGGATAAACCCATCGACCATTAACTTGGTTTGTAATTCCTCGGGACCGGATGAGTTTAACCTGCGGATGACCATATCTTCTATTATCAGGAATTTTTCAAAGTTTTCCAAGCTATAGATGAACTGGGATAGATTTTTTAAATTGGAGCGGAGGGTGATTTCAACCGGGACGCCCGTCATGCCTTCGATGGATTTGGGTTTTCCCACCCGGACGCGTCCAATGGACACCGCCGATTTCCGGGCGAATTCCTCGAGAATTTTTTGCAGTCCGGCGGCGGCGAGGCCGGGTTTGGTCTCATCCAGAAAACGCCGGGCCAGCGAGTTGTGGGTCTCCCGGTTGGCCTGGATTTTGGCATCGTAGTAGGAGCGCCGGTTTAATACCTCGTGAAATTTCTGAATGAACTGGATCTTGTCCTGAATTTGCCGGTCGATTCGCCGCTGTTTATCGAAGATCGGCTGGAACACAAAGGAGATCAGAAGATAACCCCCCACAAGAATTCCGGCGGAGAGCAAAAGTTTTTTTTCACGGGGGGAGACTTGTTTGATCATGGCAGGACCCCGATTTCGGTTCGGATGGTGAATTTTTCCCCTGACGATTCGTTGATGATCGCTCCGACAAACCCAGTTTCCCGAAAATAAGCCGATTGTTCCAGCAGGGGAACTAACCTGGAGGCGGTGGAGGAATACCCCTGAATCTCCATTTGGTTCTTGGAAAATTTAATATTGGTCAGCCAGGTGTCCGGAGGAAGGGTCCGGGTCAACTCCACCAGAACCGGCAATTTGGAAGGGTAGGTCCGCTCGATGGCGTTCAGGGTGTCGATGGACTGTTTCAAGGATTCGTATTCGAGATCGACTTTTTCCAGCGTGCCCACCTTGGCCTGGATATCTTCCAGTTGCCGGTCGAGCTTGACCAGGGTGACGTTGTTGTAAATTATTTTGTTGACGAACATTCCAATCAAAAGCAACAGGGCGGCCGCCGAAAGGCCGATGGTGGTTTTGATTTTGAACTTCTTTTTTTTGGGCTGCAACTCCGCCGGAAGCAGATTGGCCTCGATATCATTGCGCCGCAACTCCCGCAATCCGAGGCTGAGGGCGGTGCCCATATGGGCGGTGGAAAAGTTGTCAGGCGGTTTCGAATCCATGATCCCGGGAAGACGCACCCGGGAGGTCGAGACATCGGTCTCCTCCTGCAACTGTTGGGTGAGATAGGGCGCGAAGGGTCCGCCTCCCAGAAGATAGATCCGTTCGATGGACTCGGAGTCGTGGATGTTGCGGCAGGAGGATAGGGCCTGCTCCAGTTCGTCAACAATGATTTGGGTCATTCCCCGCGAAATGACTTCGTAATGTTCGCTGGGAAGGTTGGAGCGAAAGTAAGCTTCACGAAAGTCGGGATCGTTCATGGGGACGTTCCGGGAAAATTCGAGGGTCCGGTTCTTGATGATGGCCAAATCCAGCCCCGTCGGGCAAAGATCTATGATGGCGGCAAGGGACTCCTCATTCTCCGGGTCGGATGCCACCAGGTTGACGTTGGCGAAGGTGGGCACATCGAGAATGGTGGGTTTCAGGTTCAAACGGCCCAGCAGATCCAGAAAATAATTGGCGGTCTCTTTGCGGATGGCCGCGGAAATTATTTGAAACAGGTTTTCTTTCTTGAGCCGGGCATAATACCCGATGTACAAGCCCTCCACCTCGCTGGACAAGTGCCTCTCCAGTTCGAACTCGATCATGGAGTCGACCGCCTTGAGGTTGGGCGCCGGGAGATCGAAAAACTGGAAGGTGAAATGATTACGCGGAAGGCTGATGACCACGTTTTCCGGCCAGATGTCGTTTTTCATGAGGAACTGGTTGATTTCCTCCAGGAAATATTTTTCCGATGTCTCGTCTTTTGGGGACAGGGGCGGGACCCTGGAAAAATGGGCGTCGATGATCTGAATGGATCCCAATTTTTTCCCGAGAAGGGTGAGGGCCAGGGACTCCTCGCGGATATCCAGGCCGAGTGATTTTTCAGGATAAAATTTCTTCATGGCTCAATGAAATTGTCGTTCCAATAATGGGTCAGCAAGACCGCCTGGTTCGGGTCGTCCTTCTTTTCCATCACCGTGACGATGGTGTGGCGGGTCTGGCTCCCATCGATTTGCCCCATCGATTGGACTCTGAAGTGACTGGAGGGGGTATCGTTGTAATACCCCTTGGTTGCCCTTTCTTCAAGGATGGTCTTTACCTGGGATTCATTGAACAGAATGGACAGAACTTCCGGGCTGGCGGTGTTTGGGTTTACGGAGGAAACTTCATACACCGTAAAGATCTGATCCAGGCCCTGGTAGCCCCCTTCCTGCCCGTCGGGAGAACCGTACAGAATTTCCTTCGTGACCCCGCGGACCCGCAGCAATTCATCCAGGGTTTCCAATTTGGCATTCTTGGCCTTGTAAGGCGGATTGAGGGTCCGGTAATAATCGTTCTCGGCGCCATTGATCCGGTGGTTGGAATCCGTATCGATCCAATCGAGAATGGAATCGGCGATGATATCTCGTTTTTCCCCGGCCTCCACGCCGGAGGCGGTCACTGCCTTGATCAAAACGTCCCGGGGAGCGGTGTTGATGGAAATTTTGCCGTTTTCATCGGTGATGGTATAGGTGACGGTTCCGTTTCCCAGGGGAAGATTGCTCCGTTCCCGGATGAGAAAATCCGGGCTCTCCTCTTCTTCGCCGGTGGAGACCGCCGATTTCTTGGGGAGCGGGATTCCGGCAATCCATCCGTACTCGGGATGGATGGAATGGAAACGCGCCGGTTTTAGAATTTCCGCCATGGCCATGGCGATCCCGGCTTTGGCCAAATAGTAACTTTCGACATCTTCCTTGAAGTTCCTGGTGGTATTCACTTCCATTTTCATGGAAAAAGCAAACTCGGTCGCCAAGGCCATCAGCAGCACCAGAACCCAGAGCACCACCATCATGGCGATTCCATTTTGATCGGGGTCAGGCCGTTTCATTTTTCATGACCGGTAAGGTGAATTCCATCCCCGAATGGAGAGGAATAATAATGGGAGGCAATAAAACCGTACGGGGAGCCTCGTTTTTCCCGGGAACCTGGGTTTCGATGATTCCCAGGGAAATAGCGACTCCCCGGGGCAGGGTGAATTTTGCCTCGGGTATCCCCGCCTGGTTGTCAGTGGAGTTCCGCGGGGGGCCGCCCGTGTCCGAGGGAAGTTCAAAATGAATCTCATCCACCCAATTGCCCTTGAACGCGACGGATTCCTTCTCTTCAATTCCGTTGCCGTTAAGCGAGACTTTTTTAACCTGGTAATATCTAAACTTTATCCGGGAAACCCCCTTCGCGAGCAGAAAATATTGGGCCTTCGAGGATTGGGAATTAAATTCATCAAATACGCCGCCGTCGGTAGTATCCCTTTCCATCATGATGATGCCCCTTTCGCGGGTCACCGGATGGGTTCCCACATAGAACTGGACTTCGTGGGCCCATGCCGAGCCATCGGTGGCGGTGAGTGGGGTGGCGAACGTGACCAGGCGGAGAGAATCCGGCTTGCCCTCAAACGCCAGGATCCGTCGGGGCGCGGAGGTTTTGGAAGCGGCCGAGTTTCTGTATTCCTCGGGAGATACGACGAAAACAGGATAAACGGAGGTGATTTTTTGCGTCAGTTGTTCCTGGATTATTCTGAATCTCTGAAACGTGTCCGCCTTTTGTTCTCCCTGGTCCCGGGCGGCGATTCCAAGGCGAATCCCTTGAAGGGAAATGCCGATGATGAACCCCAGGATCGCCAGCGAGAGGATCAATTCCAGAAGGGTGAATCCGTTGGAATTTTTAAGCGATGGCGTCATCGGATCAGGACCCTGAAATATTGGAAGATTGCGCCACGCCGCTGATGGATCCCGAACCGGCTCCGCTGATTTGCGGGCTGGGGGCGAGGGTCGGCGTTTTCTGCGTGGGACTTGGGGATTGGGACGATTGCTGATCCTGGGAAAGGGAGGTCGTCCCACCGCCGAATACCCTCACGAGCACGGTATCGTCTGCGGGATGGGATTGACCGGTAATTTGCAAGGTTGACAGTTCTATATCCCGGGTATGGGACCCATCCTCCCACAGCACTTTCAAAATGATTCGTGACAGGGCGATGTTCGATGCGTCGTCATTCAACGGTGAATCGTAAGGCCTGGTCTCCAATTCCCACCGATAATTTTCATCGCTCTCAAACGTTCCGGAAAACTGGTCCATCTGGTAATCCTGAAGCTCCAGCTCACTGAGCTTGGAATTGGCGAGAGTCACGGCTTTCAGGTATTGATCCGACATGCCCACGGACTTGATGCTTCCGGAAAACATCTTGAGCACCGTCACGAATCCCACGGCCATAATGGCAAGGGCCACGATCACCTCCAACAGGGAAAATCCCCCGTCACCGGGTTTCCTGGTGGATTTGGGAACTGCCTGTAATGGGGTCGATGGTGATGGCATAAGAGATGTCCGATCCTTCCGGATTCGCTGGTTTCAGGTGGATCACTCCGCCGCTCGAGCTCCCCTGGGGGTAAAAGCGGATGACAAAGATTCCGTCGCGAACGGTTTGTTGATCACTGGTAATGTGAACCATCCGGACCGCCGGGTCCAGGATTTTAGTTTTGGTGGATTGTTCCGCCCCAGGGTTGGTCAACCAGTACCGGCCCTGGGAGGCATCCCCGTTAAAGGTGAAAAGAGTTTTGAGGGTGATCGCTTCGCTTCGGGCAAACCTCAGGGCGGAGGCAACCTCACGAACATCCGATTGAAGCTGGATCCGCTCCAGCGTGGAAAAAATAAACGGGGTGGTCAGGCCCGCGATGATGCCGATAAGAAACAAGACCAGGATGAGTTCGAGCAGGGTGAAACCGCCCTGCGTGGACCTGCCTCTCCGGGGTTCATTTAAAATTTTCCCAACTGACGATATCTTTATTATTTTCCTCTCCCCCCTCGGCATTATCCGCGCCATACGATATTAAATCGTAATCCCCATGCAAGCCAGGCGACTGGTAAACATAGGGGTTTCCCCATGGGTCCTTCGGCACCCCTTTTTTCAAATAGGGACGGATCGCTTCCAATCCCTCGTCGGTGGTGGGGTATTTCCTGTGTTCCAACCGGTAAAGGTCGAGCGCCTGGCCCAGAAGTTCGATCTGCGCCTGCGCGTCTTGTTGAAGAGCTTTATCGACATGCCCGAAAAACTTGGGTACCACAAGGGCGGCCAAAAGACCGATGATGACCATGACCACCATCAGTTCGATCAACGTGAACCCGTCCATTTTGCCTGGGTTCTGGTTTTCTCGGGGGAGGCTTTTATTCATAAGTATCTCTTAAGAAGGAGGAAACAGTTAGAACGAAATTTCATTGACGCTGAATATGGCCAGCAACATGGAAATGACGATGAACCCAATGACCATCGCCATGAACAGAATCATGAACGGTTCGATCAGGGAGATGATCTGTTTGATGGAAAGTTCCACTTCCCTGTCATAAGTTTCGGAAACCCTGGCCAGCATTTCATCCAGGGCGCCCGACGTTTCACCCACGGTGATCATGTGTATCGCCAGAGGGGGAAATACCCCGCTTTGCCGGAGCGGACCGGAAAATCCTTGCCCGCCTTTTAACCCTTTCTGGATAGGACCCATGGCGGATACGATGACCCGGTTGCTCAATATGGATTGCACGATATCCAATGCCTGCAACAGGGGCACCCCGCTCTTGATCAAGGTCGACGTGGTCAGGCTGAACCGGGATACCTCGATCTTACGCACCAGCGGCCCGAACAGGGGTAGATGGAGAATCAGCTTGTCCCACTGGTACCTCCCGTTTTCGTTTTTCAAGTATAAAACGAATCCCACGGCCGCCGTCACCAGTAAAATCAAAATCAGCCCCCAGTAATCCCGGATCACGGAACTGATGGCGAGCATGATCTGGGTGGGCAGGGGAAGGGCTTGGCCCATCTCTTCGAACAATTTGGAGAATTGGGGGATCACCACGGTGATCAGCACGACCACGGCGGAGCCGCCTACCAGGGTTAAAATAGCGGGATACACCATGGCGGAACGAACGTTATTCTTGAGTTCCTCGGATTTCTCCATGAAAGAAGCCATTCGGGTGAGAGAGGTCGTCAGGGTCCCACCCGCTTCGCCCGCGCGGATCATGTTGATATACAGTTTGGAAAAAACCTGAGGGTGTTCACTCAGTGCTTCCGCGAAGGAACTGCCCGCGTGCACCCGCTTTTGAACGGCCGACAACACTTCACGGGTTTTATCCTTCTCCGCCAATTGGGCCAGGCTGGACAAGCTGCTATCGAGCGTGAGTCCGGAATCGATCAGGGTCGCCAGTTGCTGGGTGATGTTCAGCAGTTCTTTCGTGGAAACCCGGTTGAAGACTTCCCGGCCCGGTAATTTCCAGTCCCCGAAAATTCCCCTTCCAGAGTTTTCCTCGGAAACCTGGATGGGGAAATAATTCAAACGCTGGATCAACTGGACCGCGACCCGGTGATCCGGGGCTTCGATATCCCCCTCCACGAATTTTCCATTTTTGTCGGTAGCTTTATAAAAGTAAACCGTCATATCAGGCTCGCCGCTTCCGATTAATTTTTGTCATTCAGGGTCACCCGAAGGATTTCTTCCACGGTCGTTATCCCACGGATCACTTTTCTCCAGCCATCTTCCCGGAGGGTCCTCATCGCGGATTTTCTCGCGGCCTCGCGAATAATCTGGGCGGTGGCTTTCGAGAGAATGAGCTGCCGGATCGATTCATCCACCACGAGGAGTTCATAAATCCCGCACCTTCCGCGGAACCCGGTATGGGCGCAGTGCTTGCATCCTTTTCCCTGGAACGCCTGCATCCCTTCCTTGGCCCAAGGTCCCATCTCTTCGCGCAGAGCCCGGTTGATGGTGACCGGCTCCTTGCATTGGTCGCAGATCACCCGCACCAGCCGTTGGGCCAGGACCCCCAACAGCGCGGAAGAAATCAGGAAATTTTCAATTCCCATGTCCAGAAGCCGGGTGATGGCGCCTGCGGCGTCGTTGGTATGGACCGTGCTGAAAACGAGATGGCCCGTGAGCGCCGCCTGAATGGAAATTTCCGCCGTCTCGGCATCACGGATTTCCCCCACCATGATGACGTCGGGGTCCTGACGCACGATCGACCGGAGGCCGCTCGCGAAGGTGAGGCCGATCTGGGATTTGACATGAATCTGATTGATCCCCCGCAACTGGTATTCCACCGGGTCTTCAATGGTGATGATTTTCTTGTCGGTCGTATTGATCTTATCCAGGGCCGCATACAGGGTGGTGGTTTTCCCGCTGCCCGTGGGTCCGGTGACCAGCAATTTCCCATAAGGTTTGTGGATCAGGGACTCCAGT
>JBHHVU010000043.1:0-27331 GCA_046754465.1 Nitrospinaceae bacterium
CCGACGCTCAAACTGCTGGACGGGATCATCAATATCTATCTTCCAGACTTGAAATACGCGAGCAACGAAGTGGCGCGGAAAATTTCCCATATTAAAAATTACGCCGGGCATTCCCGGGCGGCGGTGCTCGAGATGTTCCGTCAGGTGGGACCGTTGACCCGGGGGCCGGACGGCCTGGCCCGAAGCGGGTTGCTGGTCCGGCATCTTCTTTTGCCGGAGGGGCTGGCGGGAACCTGGGAAACGCTTTGCTTCATCGCCATCGAGATGTCTCCAAAGGTGCCGGTGAGCCTGATGAGCCAGTACCGGCCCGTGCACCGCGCGGTCGGAGACCCGGTCCTGGGACGCCGCATCACCCGTGAAGAATATGACCATGCGCTGCAACGGGCGCGGGAACTGGGACTGGAAACCCTGTATGTTCAGGATTTGGAAGAAGACCTGCACAACCTTCCGGATTTTGCCAATGGGGAAACCCCCTTCCCACTGGACGGAGTAAATTTATTGGGGAGCCATTGCGGCTTCAGTAACATTTAGATGAAAATTTCCTCCTCCGCTTCAAAAAGGAGGATAACGAAATTACTAATTCCGTTGCAGGTTAAACACCAATTTGATGGCGGCTTCAATGGGATCAAGATACCGCTTCTCAAGAAGACCCTGCCGGTTTTCTATTCGGGAAACATCCACGGTCCGGAGTTGCTTCAGGTTGATATGCCGGTTTTTATCCAGGCCATTACCCTTGGTGGGAGTGACATTGACCACAAAAGGCCAATTTTTATGACCGGAAAGGATGGGAGCCACAATGACCGTCCGTGACCCCCGGTTCACCACATCGGCTTGCAAAACGACGCAGGGTCTTTTCTTCCGCGTTTCCGCTCCCTGGGTGGGGTCCAGGTCAATCCAACGGATTTCCAGTTGCCGGTATACCGGGGCGGTCACGGGTCCAGCCCATCAGACAGGGTGGATTCCCAGCCGGAAAGTTCTTCCCGATATGCCGGGTCTTCCGCTTCTTCACGGTTAGCTTTGAGAATGGCTTTTTCCAGGAGCCGCTGCTTTTCCCTTTTCAACAGATCGTTGATATACTTGCTCCGGTTAGCCCCCCCGATCTTTTTCAGGAACGCCAGGGCCTCGTCTTCCAATGTAAATGTTGCACGGTTCGTCATGGAGACACCTCTTTTCTCATATAATTTATCATACTTAAAGGTATGATAAAAGAGTTTTGTCCCCTCATCCGGACTTGTCATCTTTTGGGTGCTCCCAAGAGAGGGGAGTGGGGGGTGTGGTGTGCGGGCACGGCATGCCGAACGCGGCACCTGCTCCCAGGGGTTGCCCGGCTTGTGAAGCGGGGGTATTTCTGATAACATTTATCACTTTGGAGTCCTGCCCGTTCCCTTGTGGACCGGCTGGCTATCTGTTTATTTTTGGCCGTTAACTCATGAAACCCAGACCCTCACGTAAAATTCGTATCGGTTCCCTGGTCATCGGCGGGGACTCGCCTATCGCCGTGCAGAGCATGGCGGCCACCCGGACGCAGGATCTGGAAGCGACCGCCCGGCAGATTGAGATTCTGGAAAAACAGAAGGCCGATGTCATCCGTATCGCGGTGGACAGCGAAGCGGATGTGAGGGCGCTGAAAATTTTGCGGGACCGGTTTCCCCATGGTGTCTTTTCGGTGGATCTCCAGGAAAACTACCGGCTGGCGCCCCTGGTGGCTCCGCTGGTTAGCAAGATCCGCTACAACCCCGGTCACCTGTACCATCTGGAGAAGGACAAGACGATTCGGGAGAAGGTGGAATTCATCGTCAACGCGGCGCGTGAAAACGGCTGTGCCATCCGCATCGGCGTCAACTGCGGCTCGGTGGACCCGGATTATAAGGAAAAATACAAGGAGGACCCGATCGAGGCCATGGTGCGGTGCGCCGTGGACCATTGCCGGATGCTGGATGAAATGGAGTTTTCCGATTATTGCGTGTCGCTCAAGGATTCCGACGCAGACCAGGTGATCGAGGCCAACCGCCGGTTTGCCGCCGAGCGGCCCGACGTTCCCCTGCACCTGGGGGTGACCGAGGCGGGACTGCCTCCGGAAGGGATCATCAAAACCCGGATCGCCTTCGAGCAGCTCATCTCCGCCGGAATCGGGGATACCATCCGCGTGTCCCTCACCCTGCCCAACGAGGAGAAGGGACAGGAAATCACCGTGGGCCGCGAAATTTTGCGGGATATTCAGGCGGGGCGGTTCCGTTCCGTGCCGGAAAATTTTCTCGACGGACTGAACATCATCGCCTGTCCGAGTTGTTCGCGGGTGGAGAATGAAAAGTTCGTGGACCTGGCCCAGGATGTCCGTAGAATCACCGAGTACGCCGATAAGTACAAACTCACGATCGCCGTCATGGGGTGCCGGGTCAATGGGCCGGGCGAAACCGACGATGCCGACCTGGGGTTGTGGTGCGGACCCTCGCGGGTGAACCTGAAAAAAGGAACGCGGACGCTGGGTTCCTTTTCTTATGACGAAATTCTTGATCGGTTGAAGCAAGAGGTCGATCAAATGATCCTGGAAAAATTTGGGGAGTTGGAATCCGCCGCGCGCCTGCGGGTGGATTGACGGGTTCCGTCTTTTTGATCAGAGGTGAATTCATGGAACTGGATGTAGAAGAACTGGAAGGTCTCAAGCGCAAACTGAAAATCACCATCCCGGAAGAGGTCGTGTCGCAAAAAGTGGATCGCGCCTACAAGGAATTGAATCGGCAGATACGCATGCCCGGATTCCGCCCCGGTAAAATACCGCAAAGGATTCTTGAGAAACAGGTGCCGATTCAATCCTTCACGCAAATGTTTCAGGAGATGATGCAGGATTATTACGAAAAAGCGCTTAGGGAATTGGGCATCACTCCCGCCGGGCAACCCGAGATAGAAAATACGGAGCTGGAGAATATCCGGAAAGACGCGCCCTTCCGGTTTTCGGTCATCCTCGATATCAAACCGGAACTGGAGATCAAGAATTATAAGGGACTCAAATTCAAGAAACGCGAGATCCGCATCGGCGATGAAGAACTGGAAGCCGCCGTGCGGGGGATTCTCAGCCGGTACGGACATCTCGAGCATCGGAAGGATGAGCATGAGGTGGAGAAGGGCGATCATCTCCTCATCGATTTCGAGGGGTTCCTGGACGGCCGGCCGCTTGAGGAAGGAAGCGCCAAGGATTACCGGGTGCGCGTGGGTGAAAAAAAAATGATCGAAGGCTTCGAGGACCAGTTGATCGGACACAAACTGGGGGAGGAATTCGAGATCAAGGTTAGGCTGCCCGCCAACTGGAATAACCGGATGCGACGGGTCAGTCTTCCCGTGCCTGGCGCGGCTCCGGAAAAGCAGGAGGATGACCGGGCGGCCTTCCAGGTGAAGATCAAGGAAATAAAGAAACTGGTGCTGCCGGAATTGACGGATGAAATTGCCGGTAAAATAGGGTTCGATACCGTGGACAAATTCCGCGGGGCTGTAAAGTCCGACCTCCAGGCCTACCAGGAGCAGCAGGAGGAGTTGAAAATCAAGGAGGAAATTTTCAATAAGCTCGTCAAGGAAAATCCGGTCAATCCCCCGGAAGCCCTGGTGAAAAGGGAACTCAAGTTCATGGTCGAGGGAATGAAGTTTCAGATCGAACAGTCGGGGATGAAAGTGGAGGATTCCGGATTCGATCCCGACAAAGCCGTGGAGGAGTGGAGAGAAAGAGCGGAATTCAACACCAAGGGGTATATGATCCTGGAAGCGATTGCGGCGAAGGAAAATATTCACGTCACCCAGTCGGACTTGGATGAGGAGTATAAGAAGCTGGCGGAGCAGACCAAAAATAAGGTGGAGGAAGTGAAAGCCCGGATGATGGCCAATCCGGACACCATGGGTCAAACCAACTCAAAGATTCTGGGCCAGAAGGCCATGAATTTCATCTACTCCCACAGCGAATTTGAATACGTGAAGGACTCCGAGGATAAGAAAGATCAGCCCGCTGAAAAAGAGAACGCTTGAAACAGCCCGCCTAAGAGCGCCCATCTCAACAAAAAACCTACCTCAAATGAATTGTGATCATGTGTTGGGTGGATAAAGATCCTCCTCGGTCCGGTTTGGATTTCAGGATAAACATCTGACCATCGCGTGCATTTTTGGGAAGCACGAATTTGAGAGGTCCGTGAGCGGAATTCAGGGTCAGCAACCTTTTGTTTTGCACGTCCAGCCTGTCCACATTCATGTCATAAAAGAAAGTGGAATCTGTTTTGGAAACCCGATCTTCGCTCAAGACCTGGATGTTCATCAAAAGATCTCCGCGTTTTTTGCAAAAAAAACTGGTTTTCCCTTTATCCGGAACACGCAGGAAAAGCCGGCTCCAAGGGCCGGGAGGAATCCGGACCTGAAACTTCTCCTTTCCCTGTCGCACCCGAAGAAAGCAGCCCATGGAGGCCGTTGCTCCGTTGATATGAATATTTTTCTGGGTGTCGAGCTGAAACAGCTTTTTCTCGAACCGGAACAGGAAGTTTCCTAATAGTCCAGAGCACGGGCCGGGTTCCCCAGGGTATGGGACCGGTTGCGTTTTTGGAAAGGCTTTCGAGGGGGTTCCCGCGGCTCGGTGACCGGGGGTGCGGCTAATTCCAGGTTTTCCGCCAGAGGTTGACCGCATTTTAGCGGTTTTTATGGTTTTGCCCTTTGAGTGGGGCCGACGGGTTTGGTAATGCACTTCCAGTAATTTGAAAGCGGTATTTATTTTCCGGAAATAAGTGACACTGAGGGGATTGCCTCCATTATGGTCGGGATGATATTGCAATGCCATGTGGTGGTAGGCTTTTTTAATCTTTCCCCACGGGTCGCGGGGAGAAACATTCAACACCTGGTAGCATTCAGTTAATTTCATCGCCTTGGCGTTATTTCCAGTGGATCTAATAAGAGGTTTGGGATGCGCTTTTTAAGTTCTCAGGTCAGTGTTGAAGAATTTTCAAGATTGGGTTACAGTTCCGTCACAATGTTGCATTCCGCGGAACCGCCCCCTTTCCGGCGGGACGGGAAAATATATAAATCCGTCAAAAAATTTTGATACCCGTCACCCCGTTCTCGGCGCGTGGCATCGATTTCCGGGAACGATCACTCCTCTCGCCATTCACCCTATCCTCCTGTCATGGCCGAACCATGTCCGATTTGACGCAATCGTAACCTCCATGTGATTCGTTCTTAATATCCGGCCCATAAAATGTGCTGTACGGATGGAGTGAAAATCATTCCCTGCGCGAAGCATGAATATAAATCCGGTATTCCCGATTGGATGAAAATGTATATATTTAAACGAAACACTGGTGAAACCGTTTCCCCCAAAGAAAGTTTGGTGGAGGTCAATCTCAGCCGTGGAGACCTGAGCTACGCCGACCTTCGTGGGGCGAAACTCATTGGGGCCAATTTGATCGGGGCGAACCTCAGCGGGGCGAAACTTTCGCGGGCCCATCTCAATCACGCGAAACTCATCGGGGCGAAACTCATCGGGGCAAAGCTGAGGGGAGCCGACCTCAGCGGGGCCGACCTCAGCGGGGCCAGTCTCGTGAAGGCCGATATGAGAGAGGGCCTTTTTTACGAGGCGGATCTCAGCGGGACGGATCTCCGGGAAGGAATTTTCATTGAGGCGAATTTCACCGGGGCGGACCTTACCGGGGCCAGGCTGGTTCGCGCCCAAATGAACCGCGCGAGCTTGGTGGGGACGGTCCTCAGCCGGGCCGATCTCAGGGGCATCGATTTTTCCGGAGCGGATTTCAACGGGGCGAATCTCGGCGAAGCGGACCTCCGCGGATCCGACCTCACCGAAGCCGATCTGCGTCTTGCTCAAAACCTTTCCTGCGAACAAATCCGGTCGGCCAAAATTGACAAATCCACCAAACTGCCCGATTACATTAAAATAACCTGGATCAACAAAACCACCTTTCAATGCCGGATGAAAAACAAACGGTTGGAATCGATTCGATCCTGGTCCGATTCCTGACGGGCGGTATGGGTGCCCGGTTCATTTCCCTTTCTTACCGCTTCCTTTTCCCTCCTGACGGTTCAAATACCTTGAAAATTCCACGGTTGGGCGCAATACGGATCAGAATAAATTGACGGGTATGGGATGTTGAATTAAATTAGTGGTATTGAATCTTTCACAGGTTGCCCAATGATGCACCGTTATTCCTTGTTTCTACTGCCAATATTCATTATTTTAAATTTGTGGGTCTTGCCCCGGGCGGGCGCGACTCCCATCGAGGATGCGGTGCTGTCCGGAAACGGGGATCTCGTAAAACTGCTGGTTGAAAACGGCGCGGAAATTGACTCCATCGACAGTTTGGGCTTTACCCCCTTACACCGGGCGGCATTGGCGGGGTACCGGGATATCGTGGAGGTTCTTCTCGCCAATGGCGCGGAGGTGGATGCTACGGATATCCACGGATACACACCGTTGCACCTGGCGGTGCAGGGGGGGTTCGTGGAAGTGGCCTCCCTGTTGATCGCCCATGGCGCCGATGTCAATGCCCGGGCCGCCGATGACCAGGGAAGAGACATCACCCCTTTGTACCTGGCCATCATCCTGGACAATAGCAACCTGGCCGGCCTGCTCACCAGCAATGGCGCTAAATAAATAAGGTTCCAGCCCAAGGCGCGGTGAAATTCGGTGCGGAACAGGAATTCAATTTTTCCTTAATTCCCCTCCACGGCGGCATAATTCATAGTATCCGGCCTCCCTTGAAACCCATTCCTTGAAATCCTTGAAAAAATCCGCTTGCGGAGCAATGCGTTAAAAAGGAATTTTTCCCCATGATGAGGATTCTTTAATCAGGACCGGGGGGCTGTTATGCTACCATGAATCCACGGATACATTTGGCAGTCCAGGTATTCGGTGGAAAGGGCCGGGGGCAGGGCGCATCAATCAGGATGGGACCCCGCTCATCCATACCATCCCGCTTATCAGGAATTTTTATTGAGGTCGATAGAGAGGAGTTATGATCAAGTTTGTCAAGGTTATGAATGAGGAGGATCTCCCGGTGGGCAAATCCGCGATTGTGGCTGCCGGTGGAGAGGAAATCGCTTTATTCAACTATAAGGAAGAATATTATGCCGTCGCCAATAAATGCCCCCACAGGGGCGGTCCGCTGGGCGAGGGACGCGTTCAGGAAGGCATAATCGTTTGTCCCAACCATGAGTGGCGGTTCGAGCTGAAGACGGGGAATAGCATGCAGAACCCGGAATTGAGCATCAAGTCCTACCCGGTTCGTGTCAGAAATGGAAAGATTTATATCGGGTTCAAGAAGGCGGATGAAAAGATTCTGGGGAAAGAGGAGTCGGCGCTACCCTCGGATTTAAATTTTAATATCCCCACCATTCGGAAACCCATCAATCCCGATGAAGAATTGTAGGCGGGTTGGTTCCTGACGAGGAATTTGGGGGGCGGGTCAGGGTGAGTCATCAGGAATTTCCACCCAATTCGGGTCACCGTGGGTCTTGTAGTTTTCGGTGCCGGCGAAGGTTCCCTGGTGGTAGATATTCACCTTGAATTTACCCCCGCCGAATTTTTCCGCGATGAGGGGAACCGGGTCTTCGACGTGAATCCATTCCGGCGTGTCGTATTTCCCGACCAGTTTGAACTCCATTCCCATGCCGGAGGGAACCAGCGCATAGATCTTCAAGTGGGTTTCGGGAAGGAACTCCATCATGTCCTTGTCCATATCCTCCCTTTTATAATCCGGCCCAAACTTTCGCCGGGCCCTTCGTTTCAGATAGTCCTCGAGCAGATTGAAAAACCACCAGTTTTTTCCTTTGCGCTGATCGTGCAGGAAAGGGTATTCCACAAACCCGTATTTGTTGATAAAGGGCTTTTTGGCCATAAAATGGATTCTCCCCATGACGGTGGAAGCATACTGAAATTATTATAATCCGTGGAGAGGAACCAGGCAAGATGGTTCCAGGGGGGAGGGGGCCTGGAAAGGGTGCCGGTCAGGGAATTGACCCGGCAAAAAATGTCCGGCGGGGGTCTTCACGACTTCCGGACGATAAAACTGTTTCTCAGGGAAGGAAATCCCTCCGGAACGGTCTCAAGTGTGAAGCCTTTCCTTTTGAAGTAGCGGCCCCACCATTTTTTTGAATGCAAATTGATGTGGGTGGGATCCATACGCGCGTTTTTTTCCGTCCACAAACAAATGCTGAACAGCAGCCATTTCCTGGTGATACGATACAGTTCATCGACCGCGCGGCCGCATTCCGGAAAAGGGATGTGTTCCAGGACGTCGCAACAGGTGACCAAATCGAATTCTTTACCCGGGAAATTGAGATTCAGAATATCCCCGACCCTCAGGCAGGGCCGAATTTCCTCGGAAGCCTTGTGAATCGGAATTTCCGACTGGTCCACCCCAAAGGCGGTAACGCCCAGACGACGAAAGCCCCAGACCAGGTTGCCGGTGCCGCAACCGGCATCCAGGGCATTGACGGGCAGGAAATAATTTTTAAATAACCGGGCCCGTTCGACACTCGGGAAACTTTCGTAATTGGAGAAGTAACCGTGGTCGAAATTGCCAGGATTATATTTTTTGAATCGAGACACGCAAAGGCTATAAAGGATACTTTTTAACTGGCTCAAGATTAAAATCCTTTCCCGGGGTTCCCGATGGCGTCCGCGGGTACGGGCAACTCCCGGATGGGAATGAAGTGATATTTCGCTTCAGGAAAAAAGAGAGTATAAGCAAAATTTCAGATAAAAAAAAGATGTTTTGGGCTATCGGCGTGCCGATGTCAGATCGGGAAACTGGGAATGTTTTCTTTTTTCGGGAAAAATTACTGGCGCTTCGGGTTTTATTCCAAATTGTACGATTGGCTGACCCCGGAGGCTTACAGGGAGTCCCTTCGACGCTCCGTCGAACAGGCCCCGGGGGGGGGCGCCAAGATTTGGCTGGATGCCGGATGCGGCTCCGGCCTCCTGCTGGAGGCCCTGCGAGACCGGATGGACCCAGGGTCATGCTACTTGGGCACCGATTTGTTGAAGTCGGGGTTGGAAAGCGGATGCGACAAGGCTCAATCCATGGGTCTGAATGGACAAAACCTATTTTTTAAAAGTGATCTTACGAGACCCTTGCCGCTGCAGCCGTCATCGGTGGATGTCATTGTCGCCCATTTTTCGGTTTATACTTCGGCTTCGGTCGGAGACCGGCGGCGGATTTGGGAAAATTTACACCTTCCACTGAAACCCGGAGGGATTCTCGTGACCGTCAATCCGGTTCCTTCCTACGATCCCAAAAGAATTGTCCGACACAGCCTGGAAGAGGACAGGCGGCGTTACGGGAGTTTCCGTGCATTTATCAAAAAATGGTTCGTGTACCCCCTGACCCTGAATTTTGGATTGAAATTCGTGGCGAGGCGGCTTCGAAGGGGAGAATGGCACGCATATACCGGCGAAGGATTGATTGCGGAATTGCGGGCGGCGTCCTGGACCGTGGTCCACACGGAAACCGTTTACGGGGGTTGCGCCTGTCTCGCCGTGGCTCACGGGTTTCCCCCGGAAAGCGGGGAGCCCGGAAAGGATGAGGCGTGAAACTTCTTTTTGGAGAGTGAAGGCCGGTCAGCCCCGTTTTTTCTCACACCGCCCGCGTAACTCATTTACCAGGTTATGGGCCTGCCGGGTGGGTTCCGGTATGCGGTAAGACGCAGTGCACTCCAAAGTTCTCCGGACGGCGGTATCCAGATCAATTTTGTGTCCGACGGAAATAAAAATGGGCTTGCACCGTTCCCGGGAGCGGACCACCGCCCCGATCACCCTTTGATCACTGTCCCTCAGCGGAGACACGGAACCTTTTTCTTCGCCGGGCGGATCGAAATTCCCCACCAGCCGGGTCTTGGCGCAGCCGATGGCGGGGCAATCCAGAATCCATCCCATATGACAGGCGAGTCCAAAGTTTCTGGGATGCGCCAGTCCCTGACCGTCAAAAAATATTAGTCCGGGCCGGGGATGCACTTTCTTAAACAAACGTAGAAGAAGGGGCGCCTCGCGAAAAGAAAGCAGTCCCGGAACGTAGGGAAACGTGACTTCCCCTTCCAGCGTGAAACGGGCGAGTGTTTCCATGGAAGGGTATTTTAAAAGGACCACCCCGGCAAAAGCCCGGGAGGATTTTTTTTGCAGACTGATGTCTGCTCCGGCAACGATTTTCGGGGCCCATTTTCCTCCCTTGAGCCGCACCCGGGATGCCAGCCGTTTCTGGAGATCCACCGCCTCTTTCGGGGACAGGTTCCAGGAATGATGGTTTTTTATTTCCATGGTTCCAGGCCGATCCGTGCGCCCCCGTTTTGCCAGCTCGTGATCACCGCCTCGGTGAATTTCATGTACTCCACGCCCGTAGCGAAGGGGGTGAATTTGATTTTTTCCTTTCCCCGGATGGTGTTGATGAATTCTTCCTCCACCCGCCAGTGATTTTCCTTTTTCCGTGGAATTCGGATCTCCTCGAGTTTGCCGCCGGAACGGGACCCATACCAGAGCTTCCCGTTGGGCGCGAATTCGCATTGAACCGTTCCCCGATCCCCGAAAATTTTTACCATGGGTGTTCCCGCGAAAAGACCCCTTTCACTGATTAAAAAGGATCCGAGGATCCCGCTTTTTAACTCCATTTGCACGGAAAGGTAATCGGGGACCTCGATGGTCACGGGCTCGCCTGTTTCGGGGTCGATGGTTGTATCGTTGAATACCTGTCCCACGGCACTCACCCATTGGGCGGGAGGGAGCCAGCGCCGGAGGGATTCATAGAGAATTCCCAACACCATGGTGTTGACGCCGGAATATTTCTTGTTTCTTCTCCAATGCAGGGCCTCGCCGGAAGGCGCCAGGGCCGCCGATTGGTAGTCGATGTGAAAATAGAGCAACCGGCCCAGGTCTCCATTCCCAATCAGGCCGTCGAGGGTGGAGTCTACCCGAAACGTAAATGGCGCAGGAACCAGTTGCGAGACCAGGTGCGGATGTTTCAGGGAAACCCGGAGCATTTTTTGCGCTTCATGTGCGTTCATGGCCATCCGGGCTTCGCAGAGAACGTGTTTTCCCGATTCCAGGGCCAAACAGGCGGCATCGCAATGGAGGTAGGGCCAGGTGCCGATCACCACCGCATCGACATCCCTTGAAGTGGCCACCTGTTTCCAGTCGCCGCAGACGGCCGGAATGCCAAACTCCCGGGCCACTTTTTGGCCGGAGTCCAGAGTGCGGTTGGCGACTTTTACAATTTCGACTCCCGGCAGGGCCTGTAGTTTGGGGATATGCATCTTGCGGGAATTTTGACCCGCGCCGATGAATCCTATTTTGATAGTGTCGGCGGCCATGTTTGCAAGAGCCGTAAAGGGATGCTTATAATCCGGCGTCTTTTTTCAGGGCCGCGGCTTTATCGGTCTGTTCCCAGGTGAACCCTTTTTCATTTCTTCCAAAATGGCCGTAGGCGGCGGTGGGAGTGTATTTGGGTTTGATCAGGTCCAGGGATTCGATGATGCCCGCGGGTTTCAATTTAAAATGGGCGCGGATTAAATCTTCCAGGATATCGGGATTGACTTTGCAGGTGCCGAAGGTTTCGACGAAGATGGAAACGGGGACGGCCACCCCGATGGCATAGGCGAGCTGCACCTCGCACCGGTCTGCGATATTCGCGGCCACCAGGTTTTTGGCGATGTAGCGGGCCATGTAGGCGGCGGAGCGGTCCACCTTGGAAGGATCCTTTCCGGAGAAGGCGCCGCCCCCGTGGCGGGAAAACCCGCCGTAGGTATCCACGATAATTTTTCTGCCGGTCAGGCCGCAGTCTCCGTGTGGCCCCCCCACCACGAACCGGCCGGTGGGATTGATGTGAATTTTCATTTTTTTGTGGCGGAAGTTCTCGGGAAGGATTTTGTTGATGACTTGTTCGGTGATGTCCGCCCGCAGTTTTTTATTGGACACCTTGGGGTTGTGTTGAGTGGATATGACGACTGTTTCAATGCATTTCGGTTTGTGGTTTTCGTATCGCACCGAGACCTGCGATTTGCTGTCGGGCCGGAGGTAGGGGAGGGTTCCCTTTTTCCTCAGTTTGGCTAATTCCCGCACCAGTTTATGGGCGTACATGATCGGCATGGGCATGAGTTCCCGTGTTTCGTTGCTGGCGTAGCCGAACATCATGCCCTGGTCGCCGGCGCCCTGGTCCTGCTTGTCATGGCTCACACCCCGGGCAATGTCTCCCGATTGCTCGTCGAATGCGACGAGAACACCGCAGGTTTCAAAATCGAATCCCATTTCAGAATGGGAGTAACCGATGTTTTCAATGGTTTTTCGAATGACCCGGGGCACCTCGATATAACAGTCGGTGGTGATCTCTCCCGCCACCACGGCGAATCCCGTAGTTACCATGGTTTCACAGGCGACCCGGGCCCGGGGGTCTTTTTCCAGAATCGCGTCTAGAATGGCATCGGAAATCTGATCGGCGATTTTGTCCGGGTGCCCCTCGGAAACGGATTCCGAGGTGAAGAGAAAGTTTCCTGGATTCATAAAACGTCCTTGTGGTTGAAGGTTTCAAGTGTAAAAAAGAGCCGTAACATGAAGATGGGCCAGACTCCCGGGATTTAAGGGTGATCTTTTGAAACAGGTATGGGTTTTTCATTGAAATTCAAGTTCCGGTCGAAATCGGAGGGGAATTTCCTTTGCATTTCGGAGATGACGAATCGATTGATCTCCTCGGTGGACGCGAGGCCGAGAACCTCCGCCGCCATTTGTCTGGCATCCTCGAGACTGATTTTCCGGATGATTTTTTTTACCTTCGGGATGGCATGGGGTTCCATGCTCAATTCGTCCAGTTTGCCCAGTCCAAGAAGAATCATCGTGGCCATGGGGTCGCCGCCCAGTTCCCCGCAGATGGATATGGCCTTTCCCGAACCCTCCACCGCGTCGAATATGATTTTAAGCGTTTTCAAAACCGACGGATGGAAGGGCTGGTAGAGTTGCGCCACGTTTTCATTAGTCCGGTCCACGGCAAGGAGGTATTGAATCAGGTCATTGGTTCCAATACTGAGGAAATCAATTTCAGGCAATATATGTTCCACACAGATGGCCGCGGCCGGTGTCTCGATCATGGCTCCGACTTCGATATCCTCATTGAAGGGGATTTGCTCGTTGCGGAGATCATTTTTCGCTTCTTCCAGCAGCCGGTTGGCCTCCACCACTTCATCGACGGCGGAGATCATGGGGTACAGTATTTTGATGTCTCCATACAGACTGGCGCGCAGTATTCCCTTCAACTGGATGACGAAGATATCCGGGCTGGAAAGCGACAGGCGAATCCCGCGTAACCCCAGCGCCGGGTTATCCTCCGATTCGCTGGAGATATCCGGCAGGCATTTATCCATCCCAATGTCCAGCGTCCGGATCACCACGGGAAAGGGGTCCATGCCTTGGGCCACTTTCTTGAAGGTTTCGTAAAGGTCGTTTTCCGTGGGCAGGTTCTGGGACATGATGTAGAGGAACTCCGTCCGGTACAATCCAACCCCTTCCGCCCCGAACTTTCTCAGCGATTTGATTTCATGGGGCGATTCGATGTTGGCGAGGAGTTTGACCTGAAATCCATCCCGGGTTTCCGCGGGTTGGTGGATATCCGCCAGAAGCGATTGTTCGTAACGCTGGTAGCTAGCCTGCTTTTTACGGTAATGTTCGAGTTGTTCCTCCGAGGGATTGATGAGGATATTACCCTCGATCCCATCGATGATGATCTGGTCGCCGGTGTTGATTTGTGAGGTCAGGTCCTTCACGCCGCCGACGGCAGGAATCCCCAAGGCCGATGCGAATATGCCGACGTGGGAAGTTTTCCCCCCGGCCTCCGTGGCCAAACCCAGGACGAAATTTTTCGGCATGATGATCGTGTCGGAGGGACTCAAGGCGTGGGAAACCAGGATGACAGGTTCCTCAATGTCGGACAGGCTTTCCTGGCTGTGTCCGATCAGGTTTCTCAATACGCCGTGAACCACCAGGTCGAGGTCGTCCTTCTTGCCTTTGAGGTACTCGTCGTTGATGTTGTTGAAGAGCCGGGTGAATTTTTGCAGGGTTTCGGTTAAAGCCCATTCGGCGTTCAACCGGTAATTCTTGATGTTTTCAATCGTGTCGCAAACCAGGATTTCATCTTCAAGCAGCAGGGTGTAGGTGTCCAGGATGACGGCGTATTTGTCCGCCACTTTACTGGCCCGTTTTTTGATTTCCTGCATTTGCATCTTGGCCTTTTCGATGGCCTGGCGGAACCGCTGGATTTCCGGCTCCACTTCGTCCGGTTCCAGCGTTTGCTTCAAGATGCAAAATTTGGATCGGTCGAGAAGATAAGCTTTCCCGATGGCCACGCCTTTGGATAAAGAGAATCCTTGAAACACTTAAAATCCTTCCGGGGGTGGTTATTATTTATGACGCGTTATGAGGAAGCAGACAGGAACCCATGCCTTTTCCGGGAGTGGAATTAAATGAACTTGGAATCTTCCTCAATGAGAACCGAATAAATCTCGTCTTTTCCCTGGGCTTTCAAGATTCCCTGGCGCAGGTCCTGGTTCTTCAGCAGTCTGGAAATTCGTGCCAGGGCTTTCAGATGATGGCCAGTGGAATTGGCCGGAGCGATTACCAGGCAAACGAAATACACCGGTTTCTTGTCCAGGGAATCGAAATCGATCCCTTCCACCGACCGCCCGAACATGGCAAGAATATCGTTGATCTCATCCGATTTCGCATGGGGGATAGCGACATTTTCCCCGATTCCAGTGCTGCCGAGTTTTTCCCGCTCGATGAGAGACTCGAAAAGGGTTTGCTTGTTTTTTATCGCACCGGTTTTTCCCAGGAAATCGGTCATTTCCCGAAGAACACTTACTTTATCTTTTCCGGTCAAATCGGCAAGGATGAAATCCTTTTTCAGAATCTCGTTGATTTTCATAGGTAGAAGCTGACGTGTGATTCAAAAGATCGGTGAGGCGCCGATTTATTCCTGGAGTTTGTTTTTTTCCAAAGTGCCCTGTTTGATTCTTAGATCCTTGGCCCGTTCCTTATGCTTGCGCAGTTGTTTTTCGATTTTTACCAGGGCATTGTCCATCGCGGTGTAGAGATCATTGGTTTCCTCCTCGCTGTGGACGGTGAATCCCTTGGTTTTGACCGTGACTTCGGCGAAATGTCTGTGTTTTTCCACCGACAGGGATACATGAACATCGGCCCGTTGCCCCAGGTCCTCAATGGTTTTTTTCATTTTTCGTTCCAAATGATTCCGGATGGCCTCGGTGATCTCCATTTTTCTTCCGGTCACGGTCAATTTCATTTGATTTCTCCTGATCTGCGAAAATGCGATTGGTCCGATCGAAGTTTCAGGGTTGCTAGGTTAGTTTAGGTGAAAAGGAATTTCAAGCTAGGAAACGCGGTGTGTTCAAAATATTTTCTTTCTTTTGCTTGCCGGCGGGATATTTAATTCTTTCCGATATTTTGTGACGGTTCTCCGGGCGATTTTGGCGTTTTTCCGCATGAGGGACTGAACCATTTCATCGTCGGTCAATGGGGTTTTGGGGTCTTCCCCGGCGATGATTTCCTGGATCATGCTTTTCACGCGGACCGAGGAAAGGTGATTCCCCATATATGATTTGATACCACTGTGAAAAAAGAACTTGAGCTCGAAAATTCCTTGGGGAGTGTCTATATATTTATTGGTCGTTATTCGACTCACCGTGGATTCATGCATTTCAATATCCCGGGCCACATCCTTCAATACCATGGGTTTGAGATAGGACAACCCTTGGTCCAGAAATTCCTTCTGCAATTTTACGATGCTTTTCCCCACCTTGTAAATTGTTTGCCGCCTCTGGTCAATACTTTTTATCAGCCATAACGCCGATCTGTATTTGTTTTCAAGGTATTCCTTGGTCTGTCCTTCCTTGGTCCGGTTTAACAGGTCCTGATAGAACGGGTTGATCCGCAGGCGGGGTACGCCCTCGTCGTTCAACATGACATCGTACCCCTTTTCGGTTTTGACCACAACTATGTCGGGGGTGACGTAATCGATTCCTTCGCTGCTGAAGGCCACTCCCGGTTTGGGGTTGAATTCTTTTATCCGCTGGACCGTCTGGATGATATTTTCCACGCTGACTTTCAATTCGGCCGCGAGCTTGTGGAAATAACGTTCCTCGAGCCGCTCGAGGTAAGAGTCGATCAGGGTTTCCAGCAAGGGGTCCCGGTCGGGCAGGGATTGGGCCTGAAGCATCAAACATTCCTTGAGTGACCGAGCACCCACGCCGGTGGGTTCGAATCCCTGGATAATTTTCAGGATGCGGAGCACCTCCTCTTCGGGAGCATGGGCGATTTCGGCGATCTCTCCCAGTTCTGCGCAAAGGTATCCATCACTCTGGATATTGCCGATGATGCACTGACCGATGAATTTATCCCGGTCCGAATCCACGGACAGGTCCAATTGCCATTGCAGATGATCCGAAAGGGAGGGGTCTTTTTTGTAAGTGGCTTCAATCGAGGGTCTTTCGGTGTAGCTTTCGACCGAACTGCCGTTGTCTATGTTGTTTTGGATGAAGCTTTCCCAATCGATTTCCTGTTCCGCGGCCACGGCGTCGGTGGGAGGCTCGGTCTCTTCCCCGGCGGGTTCATCGGCGGCGGGTTCATCCTCGGAGGTTTTATCGGGTTTTAAGTCTTCCTCTTCCTGGATTTCCTCCAGGACGGGGTTTTCGGTAATTTCCTGCCGGACGAGTTGGGCCAATTCCAGACGGGCCAGGGGCAGCAGCTTGATGGCCTGCTGCAACATGGGAGTCATCACCAATTTTTGGCTCATCTTTAAATTCAGTCTCATTTCCATGGCCATAAAATCCGCTCTCCCTAAAACGAAAATTCATTTCCCAGGTAAATCTGTTTCACTTTTGCATCCTGCGCCACTTTCGAGGGCAACCCGGAACAAATGATTTCACCCTCGTTGATGATATAAGCCCGGTCGGTAATGCTTAGAGTTTCCCTGACGTTGTGGTCGGTGATCAAGACACCGATGCCCTTATCCTTGAGGTGGGCGATGATGGACTGTATGTCCGCCACGGCGATGGGGTCGATGCCCGCGAAAGGCTCGTCCAGCAATATGAAAACCGGCGAGGTCGCGAGTGCCCGGCTGATTTCCACCCTCCGGCGCTCGCCGCCGGACAGCGAATAAGCCTTGGCGTTTTTGATATGGAGAATGTTGAGTTCTCGGAGAAGAGCCCGTGCACGTTTTTTCCGGTCGAAACTGGAAAGTTTCTGGGTTTCCAGCACCGCCAAGATATTTTCTTCAACCGTCAATTTCCGGAAAACCGAAGGTTCCTGGGGGAGGTAGCTCATTCCCTTTTTTGCCCTGAGGTGCATGGGAAAATGGGTGACGTCCTCATCGTCCAGAAGCACTTTCCCCTGGTCCGGCCGGGTCAGGCCCACCACCATATAAAAAGTCGTGGTTTTGCCCGCCCCGTTGGGGCCAAGCAATCCCACCGTTTCTCCACGTTTGACATCGATGCTGACTTGTTTGACGACCTCGCGTTTCCTGAAGGACTTTACCAGGTTGATCGTTCTTAAACCTTCCGCCATTACTTTTTCTTTGAAGAGATTTTATTTTTTTGCGTCAACCCAGATTTTTTTTTTATAGCTCCCTCGTTCTTTGGATTTCTTTTTTTTCTTCTTGTCTGAATCGGGGAATAATTTCATGCGCACCCTTTCATTAACCACGAACCGATCCTTCTCCAGCAAAAAGATCATCTCTTTGCCTTCGATGACGTTTTGATCCTCCCAGGCTATCGCGCGTGGGGACCCGGTCAGTATAATTTTTTGCAATTTGTCCAGGTACACCGCCCGGTCGCCCTTGGCCTTTTTATTGGCTCGGGTAATGATCACATTGCCTATGGCCACGATCTCATCGGTTTCATTTTTATTTTCTTCCGAGTTATAGATTTCCAGGATATCGGAAGTGATTTTCAAATCTCCCCACAGTCCTACCACGTTTCCGGAAAAGATGATTTTCTGGCCCCCCTTTTCCGACCGCATCCTGTCCGATGTAATTTCAATGGGTTTTTCCCTGTCGGCATTGAACCCTTCCTTCAAACTGGTTTGGGCCAAAACCACGGGGGACAGGAGGGAGCCCAAAAGAAGAGAAAATACAAGAAGTTTAGCCCAATTGATATGTTCCACGGCGAATCAGGAGGATGCGGTTTATGGGGTCGATGAGACCTTTTGAGGCCCCAACTGTTTCTTGAAAAGCTTTAAATTTCCAACCATTTTCACGTTTCCTCGCAAATCAATATCCTTGTTTTCGTTTGTCAGGGTGCCGAAATCGGCGGAAACGAGCAACTCCTGTTTTTGCTTGCGGGTTAAAATCAATTCGACATTTTTCAGCCGGGTGAGCTTCTCCTTTTCATTCACCTGGGCCAGGTCCGCTTTCAATTCCCAGTTTTTCTGGCCCGACACTTGGTGCACTACCTTGAAATTTTCAATTTCAACATCGACGCCCTTCAAAGCATTTCCCAGTTTGTGATGGACCACCAAATTGGTCTGGGACAGAAATTTATAGCCTGACCATCCAAGGATCGAAACCACCAAAACCAATAATATCCGGCGGACAATATTCGTCATTAATTATTTATTATTGAATTAGTTATAAAATTATGCAAATGCCATACCAAGGTTAAAATGATGACACAGGCCAGCGTCATTGTAAAGAGAAAAGAGAGCTCGGGCGTTGATCCATATTGATCCATTGGATATCAAAAACCCGATGATTTTCTTTGGTAAAGGATATTCGAACTTCTATTCGTGAGCAGATTCCAAATCCCGGCGAGGGGGAATCCTTACCAGAATAATAAAGCTTTTCAGCCCATTCCACCACGGAAATTCCCTGGCCGAAAAGGAATTCTTCCAACCCCAGATTTTCGATCTCAGCAAAACTTTCCGTCCGGAAAAGATCAATATGGTAAATCGGGTATTTGGCCTGGTACTCGTTGACCAGGGTAAAGGTGGGGCTGCGGACGTACTCGGTTTTCGGCATGCCCAATCCGTGGGCGATGCCCTGGGTGAATGTGGTTTTCCCGGCCCCCAAATCCCCGAACAGAAGGACGATATCGCCCGGCTGAAGGCTTTCCCCCAAATTCTTGCCCAGTGCCAGGGTTTCCTCGCGGTTCCTGGTGATGATCTCCATGGGTCAGGACAGCGTTTTTTTAAGGGCTTTGGGAAAATAATCCAGCAGGTCCCCGGCGATCAAGGTTGTATCGCCATGGTCATGGGCATAAAGGTCACCCGCCAGCCCATGCAGGTAGGTTCCCGCGGCGGCGGCCTTCCGCGCATCCAGTCCCTGAGCGATCAAACCGGCTACGGCCCCCGTCAGAACATCGCCCGAACCGGCGGTGGCCATTCCAGGATTTCCGGTCGAATTAATAAAAACCGTTTTATCGGGAGAAGCGATGAGGGAACTCGCGCCCTTTAAAATTACGTGAACGGAATTTTCTTGCGCGAACCGGGAAGCGGTTTCGATCCTTCTTTCCAGAATTTCCCGAGTGTCGATCCGGCAAAGCCGCGACATTTCTTTTGGGTGGGGAGTCAGAACCGCGGGTTCCTGGAAATTGGAGAGAATGGCGGTGTCTTCCGCTAGACAGTTCAACCCGTCCGCATCGATCACGAGGGGACAGGGGATGTCGGGAAGGAGTTCCATCAGAAGTTGAACCGTTCCCGGATGGGTGGAGAGGCCGGGTCCAACCGCCACCGCCGCCTTCCCCTGGCAGAGGTCCAGGAGGGGACCCTTGGCCCGCGGGTCCAGGGTGCCGGACTCGGTTTCCGGCATGGGCGCGGTCATGACCTCTAGGGGATGGAACTCAACGGCCCGCTGGCAGGAGGCTGGAAGAGCCAGGGTGGCCAACCCGCATCCGGACCTCAAGGCGGCCAGGGCGGTGAGTCCCGCGGCGCCCCCCTTGCCCACGGCTCCGGCGATGACCAGCACATGACCATAATTCCCTTTGTGGGAATCGGGCGGTCTCTTTGGGAACCAGCTCGCAATATCCTCTTTACCGGCCTCCTGAACGGTGACCGATTGGCAATCCACCGCCTTGGGGGGAATGCCGATGTCGATG
The DNA here is from genome assembly GCA_046754465.1 of Nitrospinaceae bacterium. GTDB lineage: Bacteria > Nitrospinota > Nitrospinia > Nitrospinales > VA-1 > JBHHVU01. The sequence goes on from JBHHVU010000043.1 coordinate 20,113, forward strand.
ACCCGGACTTCACCCATAATCCCCGCCGCCGGATAGAGGCGGTGACATCGTTTCAGTAATGCCAGGGAAAGGGTGAGGTCGGCCCGGATGTGGGGTCCAATCAATTGGCCGGTGTCCGAGTCCACCCCGGATGGGACATCCACCGCAACGACGTATTTTCCCAACCCGTTGATCTTTTCGATCACCTTTTCGTAGGTTCCGGCCGCCGGTTTGGTCAGCCCGGTACCAAAAATAGCGTCAACGAGGATGTCGCTATGACGCAACCGGTGGTCCTGGGAAGCGAGGTTGCCGGGCCCGATTTCTGTCACGGGGATGCCGATCCGGCTTGCGATTTCCGCGTTGGTTTTGGCATCGTTTTTGAGGCCGGTCCACTCGCCGATTAGAAGGACCTGGACCTCCACTCCCCGGTTATGAAGATGCCTCGCCACCACGAAACCATCGCCGCCGTTGTTTCCTTTCCCGGCGAAGACCGCCACTCTTTTCCGGTCCAGGTCCGGAAATTTTCGCCAAAGCCACTCCACCACCCCCCGGCCTGCGTTTTCCATGAGGACGATACCCGGAATGCCATATTCCTCGATGGATCGCTTGTCGATGGCCTGCATTTCTCTCGCGGTAACTATTTTGTACAAGGAAAATTTCTCCCGAACGCGAGCGGGGAGCAATGGGCTCCCCGCCAGGGATAATGATTGTTACCGCTTCTCGCGGTTTGAAAGTTTTTTTGTGGCAGCAGGATTTGGTAAGGGAATCATACGTAGATCGGATAAGGATAGTCCTTGGCTTTTTTGAGTTCCATTTCTTCCCGGGTCGGCGCCAGGCCGTTGATGACCGCGAAGAGACAGGGACAATCGTAGCCCCGGCGCAATTTCTCTTCCCCGGTCAGTGAATTGTACTGGTCCTTATCCATTAAGAAAACCGTGTTGAAGAAATAATTTTTTACCAATAATTCGAAGTAAAGGGGTTTGCCGCGCAGCTCCGGAAGAAGACGGACTCTTTCTTCACGGTTGTCGTGATTGTAATTGAAGGTGTGGCGAATCAGAACATCGTAAAGAAAGCAGAAATGATACGTGTTCATGTGGTACCAGGTGGAAGGATTTTCCAATCCTTCCTCCAGTATTTGAAGAAATTCAATCAGGATTTTTAGGGCGCCGATTTTATGGGCATGGGGGTAAAATTTCCTGGCGTCTTCCCGCCAGAATTCCCGGGGCTGGCGTTCCAGGAAAGAGAGGATTTCTTCTTCCTCGGAAAGGACGGTTTTTATAAAATGCAGGGGGTCCAGCCAGTCATCGTAATCCGGGTCCGGAGACCGGGTGAGGTTAAACAGGCCCAAACTTTTTCGATCGTAAATGTTATTCTTGAAGATCAGCATGGCGCCAAGGCCGGGGGTCCCTCTTTAGAGAAAGGGTTGCCGGGACGGCCGGATTCTTTTTAAAATAAAACCAAATCTCCGAAACCACATTATTCTATAACTGAATCCCCCCGGATTCCATAAAACTTTCTGAATGTGAAAAAAATGCCGGACCTTCATGACATAAAAGCCACCACCATCCAGGGGAAAGAAGTGGAGTTGTCCCGTTACCGGGGAAAAGTCCTGCTCATTGTCAACGTGGCCTCGAAGTGCGGCTTCACACCTCAATACCTTGGTTTGAAGGATTTGCACGAACGCTGGAAAGAACGGGACTTCGCGCTGCTGGCTTTTCCCTGCGATGATTTCGCCAACCAGGAACCGGGAAGCGACGCGGAGATCAAGGATTTTTGTGACGGGGAATATGGTGTTGAATTCGATCTTTTCAGTAAAATTAAAATTCTTGGAGATTCCCCGCATCCACTTTACAAATTCCTGCAAGCCTCCAAATTGGATTCCGCCCCGGCCCGTGGTCCGCGGGCTGGGTTGTTCGGGATATTCAAATCGTTGTGGTTCCTGAAGAAGGGAATCAAAAGACCCGCCGTCCATGAAGTCCAGTGGAATTTTCATAAGTTCCTGGTCGATCGGGAAGGGCGGCCGGTTGCGCATTTTTCCAGTCTCACCTCCCCCCTGGACCCGGACTTAACCGGGAAGATCGACGAGGAACTCAATAAATAAGGTGGAGAACCCATCCACGCAGGACAGGATCAAGTTTCCGGGGACCGGCCGCCATAAGGATATTCGATTTCCGGGAGGAGGATTTCCTGCTCGGTGGGGAGGAGTTTGTTGATCACTCCAAATAAACATGGGTCGGCGAAACCCATATCTTCCTTTTCCTTGCTGCTTATATTGTTGAAACGGTCCGGATCGATTAGAAACGCGGTATTGAAAAAATATTCCTCCAGAAAAGCATTGAAATCGATGGATTGACCGCACAATTCCGGGAATAGGGCTTCCCGCCCGGGGGGTGGCTCGTAACTGTAGTCCTCCAGGATGCCATAAAGGCTGTCATACAAATGGCAAAAGTGATAGGCGTTCATTTCATACCATGCTTGGGGATGAACCAACCCCTCCAAAAGCCGCTTGGAAAGGCTGTTCAAAACAGAAACCGGACCAAACCTGCCAGCATGGGGAAAAAGAGTATTGAGGCGTTCGTTGCTTTCGCCTTGATCCATCCGCTCCAGCCCAATAAAGAGATCCCGGTCGGTCATCAGAGCCTGGAAAAGAAAATTATAGGGGTCCACCCGTGGCTGAGAATCGGAGTGGGAAGATAGCGTGTGGGAAAATTCATAAATATTGTTTTTGAAAGCCAACATATTAAGGACTCAACATAAGGTCCGCCCGTGGGGTCCCACCCGGCGACGCGGGTTACGGGAATCCCCCGTGTTTTGGATCCAGGGACAATTTAAGATTCTACTGGCTCGGTCCCGCGGTTATAATCCTTCATCCTCAAAGAAGGTCTGGATTTTAGAATATGAGGTCTTTTTATACTAGCACGGCATCCCCAAACCAAGATGAGCCGGATTATGAATATAACGGAAATGAGAAGAGCCTTGACCCGATTGCCGATGAGTGACCGGGCGGTGGATGGTTTTCTCCGCCTCTATAAAAAATTCCGGAAGGCCCCCGCAAAGATTGGAAACTGGGAGTCGATCCGGGGTCCGGATGAAAAAAGTCTGCTTTCCTATGAATCGTTAAAGAAGCCGGATGCGGGGGCGGTGAAAAATGGTCTGTCCAAGGCCGCGGTGTGTAAATTGAATGGCGGATTGGGAACCAGCATGGGTTGCCGGGCTCCGAAATCCTCCATCAATGTCCGGCAGGGAAAATCCTTTTTGGATTTAATCGTCGAGCAGTTGCGTGAAATGAACCGGGAATTTCAGGCGGGCATTCCCCTGATATTAATGAACAGTTTCTACACCCATGAAGAAACCGGGAAAACGATCCAAAAGTATGGCGGGCGGGTCGATATTCTGAGCTTCCAGCAAAATCGGTTTCCCCGCCTTTTGGAAGACCCGGTTCAGCCGTTGGATGAAAAAATATTCAGGTCGAATACCTGGTATCCCCCGGGTCACGGAAATTTCTATTCCTGTATCCGGGACCAGGGGATCCTCGACCGATTGCTGGAAGAGGGGCGCGAAATTCTTTTCGTCTCCAACGCCGACAATCTGGGGGCGGTGCTCGATCCGGTCATCGTGAATACCATGCTGGAAAACGATATTCCGTTCCTGATGGAAATGACCGAAAAAACCGCCGCCGACGTCAAGGGCGGAACCCTCTACCAGGAAGATGGCAAATTGAAGTTATTGGAAATTGCGCAGGTTCCTCAAGAGCATGTGGCGGAATTTTGCGGACAAGCCAAATTCAAGGTGTTCAATACGAACAATATCTGGGTGAACCTCATTCATTTGCGAAATCGGCTGAATCAAGGCCCCCTCGACCTGGATGTCATCGTCAACCGGAAGAACCTGGAGGGGACACCCGTGATTCAGTTGGAAACCGCCATCGGGGCTGCCCTGGAGTGTTTCCCCCGAGCGGTGGGGTTGACCGTGGCGCGGGACCGCTTTCTTCCTGTAAAAAAAACCGATGATCTGTTCCTGGTTCAATCCGACCTGTTTTTTACCCAAAAAGGGCGTTTGATCAGGAATCCCGGCCGTAAACGGCCTGGCTTGCCATGGGTCCAATTGAGAGATCCCTTCCAAATGCTGGACGAATACCAATCCCGGATCCCCACCGTCCCGTCAATTCTGGAACTGGAATCACTGGAACTGGAGGGAGACGTGCGTTTCGGTAAAAACGTGACCCTGAAAGGATGCGTCCGGTTGGTGGCCCGGAACCGGCCCCTTCTCATTGCCGACGGGTCGGTGGTGGAAAACGCGGTGGTGGAACAGTGAAGGATCCCAGGCATGAACGGCAGGGGATGGAACTCATAGCGATTCCCGAACCGCTTTTTCATTCGGCGGGGAAATGAGGCCCGGTTGTTTCTTGCGAAGGCGGAGGTAAACCGTCACTATGCCCAGTAACAAAAGGATCAGCGCGGCCAACCGGAATTTTGGCGAGCCGATATCCAGCAGAGTGCTGCCAAAAAAACCGTAAGCGAACGCCCGGGGCGTCAATCCCAAAACATGGGCGAGCAGATAATCCTTGAATTTCATGGAAGACAGGCCCGCCCCATAATTGATCACCGTCACCGGCATAACGGGAATCAGACTGAGCAGAAAGACCACGGAGAAGTTGAACCGGGTGTTGTCGATCATCCCGGCCCCCAGCTTGAGTCTGCTTTTAACAAAATCGTGGCCCAGCCGGCGCGCGATCCAGAACCCCAGGGTTCCTCCCACCGCCGCCCCCAAGGAAGCGTAGAGGGGCCCCAGTACGGGGCCGAAGGCAAGTCCCCCTCCTATGAAAAGGAAAATGGAAGGGATCAAAAAGAGGGGGCGGATCATGAATATGGCGGTATAAATCATGGGGCCCGCGATGCCCAGGGCAACAACGAAATCGCGGAAGTTTTCGGGAGTCAGTTTCATCCCCCTTCTTACCGTCAGGTAACTGGTGACGAACCCAATCAAAATGAGGAAAATAAATTTAATGAACCGCTTTTTGGGATTTCCCCCCAAAACCCGGTCCAACACCTTGTTAAAAATGGGACTTTTCAGGTCGTTTTTCATGATGGATCGATCCTGACTCCCCTGAGTAGAGGGAAGTTAAGAGCGGATTCCTCTTGCAATGGAGACGGGCAAACACCCTGGCGGTTTCAAAAACTAGTTGAAAATTAAGCCTGTATATTATTATAACCGTTCCCTGTTTATAATAAACATGAATTTTAATTTTCCGGATCACGATCCGGCTGCCTTAGAAACTCCCTGAACTGCTCGAACCTAATTCGATAGTTTTCAGCGATTTTTTTCCTTCCTGGTGCCAGAAAAAATTATTGACAGGATCGAATTCAAGGGTATACTTTACGAATCCTATGGATTATAGGAATTCTACTGATACTTAAGGGCTCCATTTTCCTTCACGGTTTCTTTCGGGTTGTGCGGGAATGCGTAGGAAAGATGGCGATTTTTACAGCAAATGTTATCCCATAATCTGGGTTTTAGATCTTTTATAGTTCAAAGAAAAAAATTGGGGAGGAGGTGACTCTAACCAAAAGCAATTTCAGGTCTAAAGGCAAGACCGTTTTTAACCAGGGTAAGGGAGGATAATACTCATGAAAAAACTCGCTATTGTTTTACTTGTATCCATTTCCGCTCTTTGTTTTGTAGCTTCGGCGTTTGCTGGAACGATCAAACCCGGCGAACAGACGAGTTGCAATAACTCCAAGGCCATTTCCTTGGAAGCTGCGGGAAGTTCTTCAGTGGGCGACCGGGGCAATGCCAATGCGGTCATCTGGAAGTCTTCCAACTACACCACGATTCCCATCTCCTTGGGTCCGTCGGACACTCATGGTTTAAAGGGGGCACGCGGAGTTGGCATGAGCAATAAACAAAGCCAGGGGCGGAAAGCCGTGGTCTTGAAACATCAAAACAACTTCAGCCGTGGAGATTCTATTGGGGACATCAGCGGATTGGTAAAAATTACCAATACCGGGACCGTTCCAATCAATGTCAACTGTGGTTGATTGAGAGCTTTTTAGAGTCGAACATCCTTAAAACCGGTCTGATTTTTTCAGGCCGGTTTTTTTTTTGCTTAAATCCCCCCCGGCGGAATTCGGAATTTCTCGGGCTCCCCAACCCGGATATAACCCTCAGGTCTGATAAAAGGTCAGAATAATGATCGCGAGAATCACCCGGTAAATTATAAAAGGCATCAGGCCGACCCGGGCGACGATCTTCAATAGCAGCTGGATGGAAAAATAACCCACCAGAAAGGCCAGGCAGAACCCCACCCCCAGTTGCGCGCTATTATAGATCAGGTGATCGGCGGGATGGTTCCACCAGTTTGCCAGTGCGTGCAGTCCCGCCGCCAGGATGATGGGTGTTCCCAGTAAAAAAGAGAATCGCGCCGCCGCCGTATGCGACAGATTGCTGAACAGTCCCGCCGCAATGGTGATGCCCGAACGGGAGGTTCCGGGTAATAACGCCAGCGCCTGGGCGAATCCCACCAGCATCACCTGTCCCAACCCGAGACTTTTCAACCCGTTTCCGGGGTGCTCCCGTTTGGCGGCATAACGGTCGGCAATGAAGAAAACGGCGGACCAGACGATCAGATTGGACGCGACGAAGGTCGATCCGCGCACCTGCCGTTCGATGATGTCCGCGCCAAATAGTCCGGCCATCCCAGCGGGAATGGTGGCCAGCAAAATGCTGATGGCGAGCTGACGGGTAGCGGGATCGGACTGGCGATCAAATAGACTGAAAAATAATTGCGACAGATCTTTTCTGAAAAATATGAAAATGGCCAGAAGCGTCCCCAGGTGCAGGATGGCGTCCAGGGCAAGCCCCGGATCTTCAAAATCAAAAATGATGGGAGCCAGAATCAAATGCCCGGAACTGGATATGGGAAGAAATTCCGTCAAACCCTGAAGAATGCTCAATATAATGATGGGTCCGTAATTCATGTCTGCCGATATCCCTTTTCTCGAAATAAAAACCGGCAATACATTGTCCCGCGAATCGATCCGGGCGGCCCCGGGAGACGGCGTGATGTTGCGCTACGCAGGAGGTTGCTATCGCCGCACATGGGGTTTGGAGCCGAGATGTGCCTGTTTCTTACCGGCTTGAAGTGATGAATACTACTCCCGGCAAATGGCGCGAATCAAGCAAAAAGACTTTTCACCCGGGCCGGTTGGCTCCAACGCCTCCGGAAGGCACCCAGGGCCAT
>JBHHVU010000044.1:0-26890 GCA_046754465.1 Nitrospinaceae bacterium
AATCCTGTCTAAAACAAAAAGAAAAAATCGGACAGGATGTACAGGATTTCCAGGATGGTTTTAATTTGGTAAAGCAGATGCTTTACCCCTGATTTTAACATTCTGTAAGCGGTGGAATTTTGGGGGTTGCCTGCCTTGCCTTTGCATTTATCCTGTCGATCCTGTTAATCCTGTCAAAAATATATTCCTTTTCTTGTCAACCGTTTCCGCCGTCATGCGTTTTCTCTATTAAAGGCGCCGGAATTCATTAAATCTTGACAAGGAGGAATATAATGATTCATAAACTTTCTGCCGTTGGAATCAGTATGGTTTGTTTTTTATACGTATCACCGGTTCTTGCCCATGGAGATGAGCCGGGGGACCGGGTCCAAAAATATCTGGATCGGAGAGGCGACCGGATCCAGGACCGCTTGGATCGGAGGGGCGACCGGATCCAGGATTATTTGGACCGGAGAGGCGACCGCATCAATGATCGGCTGGACCGCCTTTCCGACCGGGCGCGGGAGCATGGAAAAGACCGACTGGCGGATCATTTGGACAAACGCGGGGATCGCATTGATGCCCGTTTGGACCGCCGGGGGGATCGCATCAACCACCGGTTGGATCGGCGGGGGGACCGGATCAATCATCGGCTGGACCGGAGAGGGGCGCGGGCGCACCGGTTTATCGATCAGCATCGCGGAAGAGGGCGCTGATGCGTGGGTCTGTGCAGTTTTATTAGCCAACAAACGGGAAGGGAGGGTCATTTGATTTCCAGAAACCCTCCCCTTGGAATGAGACCGATGGGATCATGATGGGAACCGATGCGGGAGAGCCGCCGGACGATGGATGAATTTCTCAAGTCTGTTGAACGGCGCGCGTTCCGCATGGCCCAAATTGCCACCAGAAGTACGGAGGACGCCTTGGATATTGTTCAGGACACGATGTTCATTTTGGTCCGGCGATACACGGAAAAATCCGCGGAGGAATGGAGGCCTCTGTTTTTCCGGATCCTGCAAAACAAGATTCGGGACTGGCACCGCAGGCAAACGTTGCGCAACCGCTGGTTCATTCCCCTCCCTCACTTGTGGAAAGGGCGTGGTGAAGATTCGGAAAACACCGTGGAAACCCTGGCGGATCCCAAAGGGTCCAATCCAGGAGACCAGGTGGTTCTGAATGATTCGCTGACGGCCCTGGAGTCGGAGCTCCGTGCGTTGCCCTTGCGCCAGCAGCAGGCCTTCCTTTTGCGGGCCTGGGAAGGGTTGAGCGTTCGGGAAACGGCGGGGGCAATGAATTGTTCCGAGGGAACAGTAAAAACCCATTATGCGCGGGCCATTCAGACCCTGCGTTCTAAATTGGAAGATCATGGGCCATGAAGGAAGAAGAACGGGTGAAATTATTTTTGCACAAGGCGAGGAAAACCCTGGACTCGGGAACGGAGGGCATGGACGCTCAAACTCTGTCCCGATTGGCCAGCATCCGCCGCCGGGCTCTTCAGTCCGAGGAGTCCCTGCCTCTTTGGGAAAAATTCCGCAGAGGATTTCCCGTTCCCCTGACCGCGGTTACGGCGGCATCGGTGTTACTGGTGGCCGCCCTGATGTTTTTTTTCCGGGGAGATCCCGGTCCCCTCAATCAATTCCAGGATTTGGAGATCCTCGCCTCGGGCGACAACCTGGAATTTTATGAGGAACTGGATTTTTTTGCCTGGTTGGCCGAGGAAGAACCCAATGCCGGCTAAACGCCTTTTCATTGGAATGATGGTTTTACTGGGCATGGTTCCGGGGACTGTGCATGCGGACGATCTAGATGGCGCGGCCCAGGTGGAAACGGAGCAGGCAAAAGTCAATGTCGAGGTGGAGGCGCCGTCGTTGGAGATGTTGGAATTTTTAGGACAATGGGAGACCGGGGACGGGGATTGGATCGATCCGGCGGAATTGGAAACGATGAAGATCCCCGAGGAGAAGCCCAAGGATAAGGATGATGAATAAGATAATTCCAGGCTTACGGTTGTTAGTGATCGCCGCCGCGTTGGTGTTTGGGATTCCTGCCACGGGCATGGCCGGCAATGGGGCAATCTCTTGGGACCAACTCAGTCCCGATGAAAGGAAGGTCCTTAAGCCCTACGCTCAGCAATGGAATCAGCTTTCCACCGGGCAGCGGACGCGCTTGAAGAAAGGGGCGGGCCGGTGGGCCCGGATGAGCCCCCAACAGCGCCGGATTGTAAAAAAGAGGTTCGCCGACTGGCAAAAGATGACGCCGGAGCGGCGGGAGCGCATTCGCGCCAGATTCGAAAGATTTAAAAAACTGCCGCCGGACGAAAAAAGAAAGCTGCGGCGGGCGCGGCATTGGTACAAAAGTTTGCATCGGGAACAGCGGAAAAAATTGCGGGAACGCTTTCGCGGCCTGCCGAAAGAGGACCGGCCCGTCATTCGGGAACAAATCCGTGAACTGTCCCGGGAAACACGGGACGCCGTCCGGGAAATAAGAAAAGAAAATCGCCGCATCCGGCCCTCTAAAATTCCCGTGCCGCGTCACGGGGCCATTGATTGAAGGCAGCGCCTCGCCGGAAACTCTCGGTCCTCTCCAGGATTCTTCTCCCCCTCAGCCCGGTCAGGAGCCGGCGGGACCGGCTTTGCTTTGCGCGGTTTGCCTCTGGTTCCGGCGCTGGATCCTGTATTCGCGGTTGGCCAGAAAGGGATGTTTGATGGACGTTGTTTCTCCCGTGGACCAGCGGATATCGACCCGGTGAATCGTTTCGTAAAGTCCCAGCCCGAAATGAGCCACCGGAGCGTCGTAGGAATGAAAACCCCCGCCGGCCTTGATTTCCCGGACTTGCCGGCGCCCGCCTCCCGGTCCGTAATGGATCACGATTTTACATCCCACGCAAAACCGGTTGCCCCGGTTATCCCTCAGTAAAAAAGTAACGCTGTTCCTTTTCGCTTCATTATTTATATAGACCTTGAAGGGGCCGTAGAGCGTGTTGGTGATGATATCGAGGTCTCCGTCGTTGTCGATATCCAGGTAAGTATAAGAGGAACTGTGGTCGAGGTCGTCCAATCCGAATACCGCTTCGTCGGATGAAAACTGTTTTCCCTCCTGGTTATGGAAGAACTTGTTGGGGGCGAATTCCTGGGTGATCAGAACGCCATTGACCACGAACAGATCCTGCCATTCATCATTGTCCAGGTCCGCGAACTTGGCGTTCCAGCTCCATTCCGCAGTGGTGACGCCGGCGTGTTTGGACACATCCATGAACACGTGGTCCTTTTCTCCGGCGAGCAGAATATTGGAAAGGGACCGTTGAGGAATTTCCTCCTCCATCGGAGCTTCCATTCGTTTGGCCAGAAAATATTTAAGGCAGATTTTCCGCGCCAGGGGGTGATCCCGGGAAATCTTTTCGCACAAGGATGAATCATTTTTTCGCGCCGCCAGCAGGGCCATCCTCGTCACCATGCATTCCCGGACCGCCCGGAGGCGGGTGAGGGTGTAGCACCTTTCCGAGGTGTCCTGTTTTTCCGGGTTTAAAAGGGTCACCAGTTGGATCAGTTCCCGGCACCGTTCCGGGCCGAGGACACTGATTCCGGAATCGCAGAACGCCTTCCCCCTATCTTTCATGTCTTTCCCGAAGATGTTGGAAACCACATCGATTCCCCGGCTGAACCCGATATTGGCCAGGTAGATATCCGGGATCAGGTCGTTGTTGAAATCACCGGTATCCATGCTCATGGTATTTTCCGTGGTCCGGGGAATGACCTGGTCCCGGCGGATGATTTTCCTGAATCCACCTTTCCCGTCACCCAGAAAGTATGAGTCGGGTACCAGGTAATCGTTGCCGATCATGAGGTCGGGCGCCCCGTCGTCATTGATGTCCGATATCAGCGAGGTTTGAGTTTGGCCGGGGACGCCATCGAGATCGGTGACCTCGAACTGGAGTCCCCGATTGATCAGAATTCGATCGGTGGCGGTGTCCATGGGAGTCCGGGTCAATATTCCCAGAAAATAATTTCCGTTGACGATGTCGAGGAAACCGTCCCCGTTGATATCCCCGAATGCCGAGGAGTTGGTGAGGAGGGCCCGGTTTTTCGGGAGGGGAACGAGATGAGGATCCTTGGATTCCGTGCGGGGGTTGAGGATCAGAAAATTGCCATGATCGAACGTGCTGATAAAGATATCGAGCAGGCCGTCATTGTTCATGTCCACCATGGCGAGGTTGATCCCCTGGTCCGGCAGCGTCTCCGTTCCGGGAAATCGCAGGGGTTTGAAGGTTTTTCCGTCGATGTTCTGGTACAGTTCCATCCCGTCCCGGGTGGCGGCGGCGAGGTCGGTCCACCCGTCCCCGTTGAAATCGCCGGAGGCGATTCCCCTGCCGAAGAAGAGGGGATCGAAAAATCCCGCGGGGGTCAGCGTGTTGCTATAAGTGATCCCGAATTCCGGTCCGGTGAATTTAGTGAAGGGCTTGCCTTTGGAGGAATTGCGCGGTCGGTGGGGAATGGATTGAATGAATACTTCGGCCGATTCCCAGAAGGGTTGAGGGCGGCGCGCCGCGGTGGGAAAAAAATCCGAAGCGATGGATGCCGTCCTGATGACGGGGGAGGGCGGTGAAATGTCGGTTTCCAATGACACGCCGGGACCGGTTCCCACGATCTCGTCGTAGCTTTCCAGCCACTGGACGTACCGGTGTTCGGAGTAGGAATTGGCGATATAGCCCAATCCCGCGCCAGCTAGAAAAACGATGGCGAACAGTTTGAACGCCAGGCCTGGAGAAAAGGTCCGGTAAACGATCATGGCCGAATAAATGCTGAAGGTTCCCAGGGTGAAGAGCAGGGTCATGATAAAACCATCGGCCAGGCCCGACATCATCAACGCCTGGGCGAGCATCAGGTCGAAGGCGATGGGCAACGGGAGAAAGGTTCCCATGATGGAAATCAGGCCGAGGTTGACCCAGTTCACATCCACGCCGATGAGACGTTCAAAGTTCCACAGGTGACTAAGGAGAGCGCCAAGAAATCCCGCCAGAAGCATCAAGGGAACCGTGCGGACTACGATATAACGGAAGTTTTTCCAATAATCCCGCCCGGATCCTTTCAAGGCGGATGTCCAGGGCTCGCGTCCGGAGCCCGGGTCATGGACCGGGGTTTCCGGGACCGGACACGCGGCGGATTCCGGCGCGGCCGGTTTTTTTTCGGAAATGAGTGGAACGATCAACAGGACCAGAACGAATGTAGCGCCCAGTTTCATGATCGCCATGTAAAAGGGAAAAATCGTGAACAGCATGGTGAGAACCACGATGTTCAGGGTGGGGGAACTGAACATGACGGCGAGGGCGGTCTCCATTCGGCTGCCTGCCTCATAAAGTCCCTTGGCGATGGGGGCGACGCAATTCACGCATACCCCCAGGGGCGTGCCGACGAACATGCCGAGGAAGCTGTTCCTGAACCGCCGGTTGCCCGGCTTTTTAGGCAGATAACCCAACAGCGTCAGGAACCCCCCGGCAAGAAAAAGCCCAAACACCATTCCCCGCCAGTTGGTTTCGTACCAGTTGAGAGTCGTGTAAAACACGCGGGTTGGGAGGGAGGCATTTTCCGGAATCCGGAAGTGAGGCTGGTTGGTCAGGGGGTCCCCAAACGCGGCCGTTCCCGATAGGGCCGCCTTGCTACCCAGGGCCGGATACCGCGAGACCATCCAGAAGCTGATGATCACCCCGGCCACGAAAACCAATACCAGGAAGAGACGCCGATTTGTTCCCATAAACCGTTGTTAGATTAAAACCTTTGAATTTTCCGTTTCGTATTATAGACAGGAACGAAGCAAAATCCCAAGGGCAAAGAAAAATACACTTGCCGTCTGAGAAAAACTACATTAACATAAAATGAAAATTTTACGGGAAAGATGGGGTGGTACCACGCCGATTTCAGGGGCAGGAAAGATGGAACTCGAAGAAGGAAAGAAAGCTGTCGAATCGCGGATAACCGATCTCGTGGGAGGGCTGCTGGCTTCTCCGCCGATCATTTATTACAAACTCCATCAAGCCCTGAGGGATCCGGACACTTCGTTCGAGGATTTCGCCCGGATCATCTCGTTGGATCCAGGTCTGGCGGCCCGCCTGATGCAACTGGTCAACAGTCCTTTTTACGGGCTGTCCACCCGGGTGGACAATCTTTCCCAAGCCATCAGCATCGTTGGCGTGGAGCAATTGATGGAACTGGCCCTGGCCACCGAGATCGTGGGTAAATTCAAGGGAATTCCCAAGGAACTGGCCGATATGGAAGCGTTCTGGGTGCACAGCGTGGCGTGCGGTCTGGGCGCTAGAACCATCGCTGCGGACAGGGGGGCGTCGCTTTTGGAAAGCTATTACCTGGCCGGGATGCTGCACGATATCGGCAGTCTCATCATTTTTAAGGAGATCCCCCAGGAAGCCCGGCAGGTCATTTCCCGGTGCCTTGCCACCGGAGCGCATTTATCGGAAAAGGAGACGGAAATTCTCGGGTTCAATCACAACGATGTGGGACGGGTATTGCTTGAAAAATGGAAATTGCCGGAGAGGCTGGTGGAGGCGGTGTATTTTCATCATCATCCCCTGGAGGCCAGGAAATATCCGTTGGAGACAGCTATTATTCATGTCGCGGACATCCTCGCCTATGATATGCGGTTAGGTTACAGTGGAGAACCGTTTGTTCCTCCCTTGAGTCCAAAAATTCTGGAGCTTTTGGGTTTGATGGAAAATTCGGTTAAAGAGATTCGCCGGACGGTGCAAAAACAGGTCAATGAATTGGAAGGGATATTTTATTAAATCCGTTCCGGGTGCCAGAACCCGTACCGCATGTTGAGCGGCTTCGGGAGTTTTCACCTTTAATTATTGGAGTTTTATGCCGGTCCAACGGTGGTGAGGTTGCAAAATTACCCACAAGTCCTATATTTTTCGGAAGGCTTCATTTTTTTTCCATTAATAATATTATCCCAAGAGTTAATCGCGTTGCCCTGTTTTACAGGAATCCCTCATTTGTTCCTGAACATCTTAATGGATGTGCTCTGGATTTTTTTTTGGGGGACTTCGAACCCCGGAGCGAATAATAACCCGGTCCCGCCTGAATCAAAGGTTTTTGTCCCATGTCTCCCCACTCCGCGTTAGGCATCAAGCGAATATTCTCCTACGAATTCGTAGTGGATTTTTTTGACCGCACCCGCGAGTTCTACGTCGAAAAGATGGGATTCGCGGAGTCCCACCGTTCCACCCCGGACTGGGAGCGCAAGTTCAAGAGTAAGGGAATCTATTTCAGCGCCAACGAGGTCAAGGTTCTGGTCACTTCACCTCTCTCGTCCCACAGCTATACCGCCCAGTATCTGAAATTGTTGTGTCCGGGAATCCGCAGGGTGACGTTCCAGGTGGACCACCTGGAGACGGCCCTGACCTATTTGAAAGACCACCATGCCACTTTTATCCATAAAGAAAAGGAAATCCGGGAGGGCCATACCGTCCACCGGTTCATCACCATCGCCACTCCCATCGGGTTTCTCGAGTTCACCTTTTTAGAGATCGATGGCGATGAAAACGAGATTCCCATGTTCGAAACTGCCGGGACCGGGGCAGGAGCGTTCCCTCCGTTTCAACAGATCGATCATATGACCATCAACGCCCGAACGATGTATCCCATCTGTAATTTTTTGGAGCATGTGATGGGTTTCGAGGAATTCTGGAAAGTGGCGTTTCACACCCCCGATTATAAATCCGGTAAAAAGGGAACGGGATTATCCTCCCGGGTAATGTGGGATCCGGCTTCACGGATCAAGTTCGCCACCAACGAACCCCTTTATCCTCATTTCAACCAATCGCAGATCCAAACCTTTATCGACCGGAACCACGGGGCGGGCATTCAGCACGTGGCCTTCCGGGTCGAGGACCTGATCGATACCGTGCGGACCCTGCGTCACCAGGGTATCGGGTTTCTGGATACCCCCGATGCCTATTACGATTTACTGCCTGGGCGCATGAAAAAGGCGAACATCGGCCCCTTGCGGGAGGATCGGGACGACCTGAAACGCGAGCGGATTCTGGTGGATGGAAAGGATGGAAATTACCTGTTGCAGATTTTCCTGAAAGACGCGTCGCTTTTGTATCATGAAGACAACGCGGGACCGTTTTTCTATGAAATCATCCAGCGTCGGGGGCACGAAGGGTTTGGCGAAGGAAATTTCCGGGCCTTGTTCGAAGCGATTGAATTCCAAGAAGCTCAACCGTGAAACTATTGCGATACCAGACCTCCTCCGTTTCCAACGGTCACGGTGTATTGATCGGCCAGTGGGTGTATCCCTTGATCGGAATGTCCACGACGGAGGCCCTGGATTCGCTGGAGCCGGACACCGAGGCCTGGCGGGAAATTATAAAACAATCCCCCATTCCCCTAGTGGAATGTTCCATTTTACCGCCCGTGGAAAATCCCGGCGCGTTTCTGGACTTTTATACCTTTGAGGAGCACGTCCGCGCCTGCCGGCAGAAACGCGGACTGGATGTGGTTCCGGAATGGTATGAGTTTCCGGTTTGGTACAATGGGTCTCCCCGTTGTTTCAGCGGGGAGGGTTCCACCGTCCGTTTTCCCGGCAACGAAAACAAAAAGGATTTTGAATTGGAGCTGGCCATCGTCATCAAGAAACGATGTTTTGCCGTGCGCCCGGACGCGGCGGCGGAGTATATCGGCGGGTACACCATTGTGAACGATTTCAGCGCCCGGGAACTTCAGGAAAAAATCATGCGCGTCGGGTTGGGTCCTGCCAAGGCCAAGGATTTCAATACGGGACTTGGACCCTGCCTGGTCACCCCCGGGGAAGTAAAAAATCCGCGCAACCTAAGGATGCGGGCCTGGGTCAATGACGAATTATGGTCGGAAGGAAACAGCGGCGCCTCTCATTTTACCTTTGAGCAGATGATCGCGTTCGCGTCGGAATATCAAACCCTCTATCCGGGGGATGTGCTGGCCAGCGGGACCGTGGGGTCCGGGTGTGGCCTGGAGCAAGACCATTTTCTGAAAGAGGGGGACAAGGTGGTTCTTGAAATCGAAAACATCGGTCGACTGACTCATTGGGTGGAGTGATACCATGATTCGATACTTGCGGATGGGAGATGTGCCCCCCATGCACCATATCGCGCATTATTCGGGGGACCGTCTGTTGCATGAATATAGCTTCACGCGGGAAGGATTCGAGGAGCCTTATTCCATCCTATACCTTCATCATCCCCCTACCAACGAAGCCCATGGCGAGGTCTATGCCGGGGCTTCCTGGCAGGCTCCCACTCCAAGAAAGGATTGCCTGTTACAGCGAAGGCATTTCAGGAGCGGGCTATTCTCAACCCCGAAACATTTTATCGGCGGCCGCACGATTCTGGCTTTCAACGACCATTTGATGTACGGTCTTTGTCATCCGAAAACGGAGGAAGACGCATTTTTTGCCAATAACGATGGCGACGAACTGTTTTTTGTTTTCGAGGGAGAACTGCAATTGCAGTCCCTATTCGGTAAAATCGCATTGACCGCTGGGGATTACCTGATCCTGCCCCGGTCCTGTCCCTACCGGTTTCGTTTTGCCGATGCCCCCCGGCTTTTATTCGTGGAGGCCCGCCAGGGAATAGGAATTCCCGGCCAGTACTTGAACCCTAAAGGGCAGATTAAAATGGACGCCCCTTATTCCGAGCGGGCTTTTAAAGTTCCGGAATGGGACGCCTCCCTTTTTGAAAGCGATGGAGTTTCGACCATCATCCGGAAACGGATGGGGGAATTCACCCGGACCGCCTACGGCCGGAATTATTTCCGGATGTCCGGGTGGGATGGTTACGTTTATCCTTACGCGATCAATCTCCGGGACATCCAACCCAAAACCGGAAGAGTTCACCTGCCCCCCTCCTCGCATTTGACTTTTTCCGGCGGCGGATTCGCCGTGATGAGTTTTCTTCCCCGGGTGCTCGATTTCGACGAAAAGGCCGTTCCCTGTCCGTTTTATCATTCTTCCGTCGATTGCGACGAACTGCTGTTTTATGTTTCCGGAGATTTCACCAGCAGGAAAACCATCGAGCGCGGCTCCATCAGCTACCATCCTTCCGGGATTCCCCACGGGCCGCACCCCGGAGCGTACCCGAACTCCATTGGCCTCAAAGAGACCCTGGAACAGGCGGTGATGGTGGACACATTCGCCCCACTCAACCTCACGGAAGAGGGCAAGGCCCTGGAAGATCCGGATTATCCAACCAGTTGGAGAGAAGATCCGTCATGACCTCTCAAAGCGATTATTTCAGCATCCATCCCGAGGATTATTTCTGGGTGGAGATTTATCATCTGATGAATTCCATTGTCCAACCTCGGCCCATTGCCTGGATAGCCACGGTTTCCGAAAAGGGAACCCACAATCTTTCCCCTTTCAGTTATTTCAATATCTGCTCGATGAATCCGCCGGTCATTTCCAATTCCATTTTTTTTAACCGGGACGGATCGGAGAAGGACACCTTGAAAAATATTAAGGGCGTGGGAAAATATGTCGTGGGGACGGTCTCCAGCGAAACCGCCGAAAAAGCCAACCTCAGCTCCGCGCCGTTTGATTCCAATGCGGACGAGTTCATCGAGGCGGGGGTTTCCTATGTCGATCGCGGGACGAAGGAACCCCGGCTGATCGCCGAGAGTCCCATCCAATTGATCTGCGAACTCCATCAAACCGTGCCACTGGGGAAGGGCGCCGGGGTGGGCACCCTGGTTTTGGGCAATGTCCGGGAAATCCTGGTCACCACTCGGTGGGGGCAAAGGGAATGGAAAAAGGGAATCCCCCCCGGCCTCATGAAAAACGTCGGCAGGATGGGGGAGGATTATTACGCCCGGACCACCGACCTGTTTCGAATGCCCCGGGCCACGGTTAAAAAATGAGAGATCCCCGGAAAGGCCAGGGCTTTGCCGGGAGCCGCCGGGAAAGAATCCTTGAACCGATATCATGAAAATTCAGCGGCAACTATCCTTTATATATAGCGCCGTCCGCACCCCGATCGGGAAATTCAACGGAACATTGTCCCATTTGTCCGCGCCGGAGCTTGGCGCCTGTGCCATTCAGGGAGCCGTGGAGCGCAGCCGAGTACCCGCTGAACAAATCGATGAGGTGATCCTCGGCAATGTTGTGTCGGCGGGAACCGGACAGGCCCCAGCCAGGCAGGCGGCCCTCCGGGCCGGGCTGCCCGAAAGTGCCGGAGCCACCCAGGTCAACAAGGTCTGCGGGTCCGGAATCAAGGCGGTGATACTGGCCGGCCAGGCCATCGCCTTGGGCGAAGCCCGCTTTATTGTCGCCGGGGGAATGGAAAGCATGAGCCGCGGACCCTTCATGATCCCACAACTGCGCCGTGGCCGCAAACTGGGAAACCTCGAAATCATCGACAGCCTCCTTCACGATGGGTTATGGGATCCCCACGAAAACGGTCACATGGGTGAGCTTTGTGAAAGGCTCGCCGGGAAATTTTGTTTCACCCGTGAAAGTCAGGATGCCTACGCCATAACCAGTTATACCCGGGCCCGGCAGGCCTGGGAAAAAGGCATTTTTGCCAGGGAAATCGTGGGCGTGGCCGGCCCCACCCGGGACGGCGGACGGGAAATGATCGAGAAAGACGAACAACCGTTCGCGGATGACCTGGACCGGATGCCTTTCCTGCCGCCGGTGTTTAAAAGGGAAGGCGGAACCATCACCAAGGGAAACGGCGCCAAGATCAACGACGGAGCCGCGGCCCTGGTCATCGGCAAGGAGATTCCCGGTCTGGTGCCGATCGCTCGAATCGTCGGTTCCGTGACCCACTCCCAGCCGCCGGCTACGTTTGGCCTTGCCCCGGTGGAAGCCGTAAAAAAGGTGCTTGCCAAATGCGGCCTGGGCATGGATGAGATCGATCTGTTCGAAATCAACGAGGCCTTCGCGGTGATTTCCCTGGCCGTCAATGATCTCCTGGCGCTGGATCCCCGGAAGGTGAACGTGCATGGCGGATCCATCGCCCTGGGGCATCCCATTGGGGCCACGGGGGCGAGAATTCTCGTTACACTGATCCATGCCTTGCGCGAAAAAGGGTTGAAGCGCGGCCTGGCCGCATTGTGTATCGGCGGCGGGGAAGCCATGGCAACCGTCGTGGAGGTCCTCTGATTTCAACAGACGCTGCGGGTATTTGAGGGACAAGTTATGGGGGAAATCCTCTGGCAGCCGGGCAGCCGGCAGATTCAGCAGTCGAACATGTTCCGGTTCATGCGTGCGGTCAATGAGGAGTTTTCGCTTTCCCTCGAGACCTGGTCCCAGTTTCATCGATGGTCCGTTGAGCACCTTTCGGATTTTTGGGAATTTTACAACCGGGTTTCGGGCATCCGGTATCACCGGTTTGCCGAGGAAGTTCTATCTTCCCGAACCATGCCGGGAGCCCGGTGGTTTTCCGGCGCGAAACTCAATTACGCCGAAAACCTCCTCGGCGGACCCAGTGACAAACCCGCCATCATCAGCAAAACGGAAATCCAACCCCTGAAAGTGCTGACCTATGGTCAGCTGTCGCGAGCGGTGACGAAATTCGCGGCGGCCCTCCAGAAGGCCGGCCTGCGGTCGGGGGACCGGGTCGCGGGCTACCTCCCCAACATCCCCGAGACCGTGATTGCCATGCTGGGCGCTTCCGCCATCGGGGCGGTCTGGAGTTCCTGTTCTCCCGATTTCGGCGAAACGGGGGTCCGCGACCGGTTCGGGCAAATCGAACCCCGGATATTGATCTGTGCCGATGGCTATACCTATAACGGGAAACCCTACACCCTGCTGAATACCATCAATACCCTCGCCAGGGAAGTGGAAAGCCTGGAGCATATAATAATTGTGCCTTTTCTGGACCGCACCTTCCCAAAAGCGAAGGTCACGTTTCGATCGGTGCATACCTGGGAGGAATTTCTGGACCGGGAACCTTCCGGGGAGCTTGAATTTTTCTCGGCGGATTTCAATCATCCCCTATGCATCCTGTATTCCTCCGGCACCACCGGGCTCCCCAAGTGCATCGTGCACGGGACGGGAGGAACCCTGTTGCAGCACCACAAGGAGCATTCACTGCATACCGGGATCGGGCCCGAGGACGTGGTATTTTATTTCACCACCTGTGGATGGATGATGTGGAACTGGCTGGTTTCCGTTCTGGCCCAGAAAGCCACCCTTGTCCTTTATGAAGGATCCCCCGGGTATCCCTCCCTCAATGTCCTTTGGGAATTGATCGATGAGGCCGGGATCACCGTATTCGGCACCAGCCCCAAATTTCTGGCGCAAAATCAAAAGCAAAAATTGATTCCCGGGAAATTGGACTCCCTTCAATCCCTCCGGGTCATTTTATCCACGGGGGCTCCCTTGGATGAGGAGAGTTTCCGGTGGGTTTACCAACAGGTAAAAGGTGATTTACAGCTTTCATCCATCAGCGGCGGGACCGACATCATCTCCTGTTTCATGCTGGGCAATCCCATGCTGCCCGTGCGGGCGGGCGAGATTCAATGCATCGGTCTGGGGATGGATGTGGCGGCCTTGGATGAAAATGGCAGGGCGGTCCTGAACCGGAAAGGAGAATTGGTCTGCCGGTCTCCGGCCCCGTCCATGCCCATTTATTTTTGGCGGGACCCAGGGGACCGAAAATATAAACAGGCTTATTTCAGCAAAATCCCCGGTGTCTGGCGGCATGGAGATTTCATTGAAATCCGGGACCACGGGGGAGTCATCGTTTATGGAAGGAGCGACGCCACGTTGAATCCCGGCGGCGTCCGGATTGGGACGGGCGAAATTTACCGCATTGTCGAGAACCTGGATGAAATACTGGACAGCCTGGTGATCGGAATCGAGGAAAACCGCGATATCCGGATGATCCTTTTCCTGGTTTTGCCGGAGTCAATGTCATTGAATGATAGCCTGCTGAAAAAGATTCGAGACGCGATTCGAAAACAGGCTACCCCACGCCACGTGCCCCAGGAAATTTACCAGGTTCGGGAAATTCCGCGGACCCTGAATGGGAAAAAAGTGGAATTGACGGTTCGGAATATTTTCCAGGGAGAGGCTGTCCAAAACAAGAGCGCGTTGGCCCGTCCGGAATGCCTGGAGGAGTATAGGGCAATATATTCCAATCGGTTGGCCATAAAAAACAACTGAATCGGAGAAAGCGGAATCATTTTTCCGGGAGAACGCCAATTTTCCGCCGTGATTCATCCAGTCCGACCCAGAAGGTATAAATGGCATCCAGGGCCTTTCGCCCGCCCTTGAGAAATTTCTTGTAGTTGAAATCGGGCCGGAAGAAAGAGTGTTTCATTTCGTCCAGGACATTGTCACCATGGCCCTTTTCACTTTGGAAATGAAACTGGAAAAAATCGAGGGGAATAGCGTCTCCTTCCTGTAACCCATTGGACTTATTGTAAATTTCGATGCCGGTAATCAATTCCTTCCAGAAATTATTCGATTCCGCCTCGGCACCTTTCCCGATTCCCCAGGCCGCCCAGGTTTCGATGGCGTAACTGGCGCCGCGTCCGATTTCACATTCCTTGTTTCCATAAGTTTCCTCCAGGCCCTTGATGAAATCCCGGGTGTGTTTGGAAGCGGACTCCCAGGCCCCCAGTTTTTCCGGATCCAGGTGCAGGGATTTCGCGGTCTCCCGCAGCCAGTTGATGTGAGCCCAGGTGGTTTTGAAAGGCCGGTTTTCCGTTGACCCGTCCGGGTTGATGCCCACTCCCAGTTCATTGGCCAGAATGTAACGGGCATGGGTTTCCGAGTTCATGTCCGATGCGTTGAGCATTCGCATCAACTGGACCAGGAGGAACCATTTGGAAAACACCGCGAATTGTTCAAACAGATCGACCAGGTGGTCCCGGTGAATTTCACCTTTTTTAAACCATTGGCAATAGGGATTGCTGATGATGACCGGATGCCGGTGGATTTCTTTTTCGACGACGCCCCAAAAATCCTCAAAACTTTTCCGCCGTGGAGCATTCATGATGAACCTCTTGAGCTTAAAGTTTTTGCCCGAGTTTTCCATGCGATGTGGAACCCGCCTTCGTCATGCGGAAAGCGGGAATAAACAATACTCTCCCTTCAATTTTACCGCAGCGCAAGATGCGTGGGGAAAAAATCTGGGTAGGGCCGGGAGGATAAGGGCGAGACCTCATCCCGTCCGTTTAAAATTAAGTCGTGGATTATCAAGGGATTTGGTCCATGAACTGAGAACAAAACTTAAATAATCCATCGGTCCGCTTGTCCCTTGAGAACCCCTCCCTATTTCCTCCCCTTCCTGTCACTTCATTTTCTCCGATAACGTTACATACTTGTGACTTTTCCTTGATCGGTTCGTAATACCAATTTTTTATATTGGAGATGTTACTCAAGGATTCAAGATTTATATCAAAGGGTTTCCAGCAAAGGGAAATCCCTTGGTCCCTGGGAATCGTTATCCAAACTTTGCAGATGGTTAAGCGTGGGTTGAGCTCCGACGCGTATCTTTCTGTGCTATCCCGCCGGGCTTTCCTCCCGCCCGGCGGGACCTCCCTTTCCCTTTGAGAGGAGTCCACCGATAGGGACCAGAAATCAGATCGACCGCCGAAAGGGAAAGATTTCGATTTTGTTTCAAATCCGGCAACCGAGAGGTGCATGTGAATCCGAAAGAACTTGTTTCCAACTATAAAGGGGCCAGGCAAAAGGCTTTGGAACTGTTGTGGTCGGACATTGAAAAAGCCCTCCTTCAATCCCCGGAGGTGCAATTGTCCCTGACCAAACTGCAGGCTTTGAACCGGACGCAGGATTCCTCCAAGGGTCATATCATTTTGGACCCGGAAAAACTTTATGAGTTGTTTGATGAGGAAAAAGAATCCCGGCCAACGGTCCAGAAAGCGGGGACGCCCCTTCAGGCTTTCAAGAAAGTTTCCAGGCAATTGAGGGGCTACCTATTTAAATCCCTTCAGACCAACCTGAAATTGATCGAATCTTCAGTCCAGTTGAGCGTGGAAAATGAACGGTTGAAGAGAAAATTGGATGTTTTGAATCAGAAGCACAAGCGGACGATGGAGAATATCGAAAAAATTCTCATGAATCTTACCCGCAATCCCAACTGATCTTTCCAGGAGGACAATCCCATGAAAGGGTCGGTCCATCAAATTAGAACCCCATTTCTCGAAACAGAGATGGAAATCCAAAACATCTTCCTGTTTTTCCTTTTCCTGGCGTCCTTTTTAATAGCCCTGGTGGATGTGACCAAGATTCCCGCGAACGGCCAAACAGAAATGGCCAGGAAACTGGTGGCGGAACTGGAAATGCTTGAATCTCATCCGATGGAGGACCTCAAGGATCCAGGCATTCATTTCACGCTGGGAAAAGACTACTGGGAACTTGGCAGTTACGATCAGGCCATCAAGCATTTTAAGGAAACCCTCAAGCTGGATCCCCAAAGGCCCGCGGCCCATTACGATTTGGGTTTGATCTATTATGGTTTGAAAGACGGGGCCAATGCCATCAGACACATGAAAAAGGCCCAGGAACTTTATCTAGCGCAAAGTGAGGTGGAAGGCTCGGCAAAATCCAGGAAAAAGCTATCCGGATTTTATTCTGAATTCGGTCATCTGCCGGTAAAATCAAACGCTTCCCCCATGGCCGCTAAAATCCTGAATTGAAAGCCAAGGTTGCCGATTTCCAGAATTTTCAAAATATTTAGCCGTTTCCCGCCTGTCCCGAGAAAAAATTAAGCTTGACTTATTTCGTTTTATGGACTTATGTTTTCCAAGGGAGAAATTTGTTTTGTGTTCATAAAACGTTAGCGGTTAAAACAAGGTGTTTTGAGTTTCTCCCGCAGGAGGAAAAACCGGTGGCTTCGATAGAAGATATGGGCACAAACAAAATGACCGATTCCCAGGCTGGAGACCCGGAAAACGGTCCGGTGGATTCAGATGCAAAACTTTGCATGCTGAAAACCGAATTGCTGAAAAGGATCGACCTTTTCAGCCCCCTCCCGCCTTCCTCCCTTGAATACATCGTCGAAAACAGCAGGGATATCGCCCTGAACGACGGGGAAACCCTTTTCCCCGAAGGCATTTCCGAAAAAATGATGTATATCATCCTTTCGGGCCAGATCCTGATCTGCAAAGGGAATAAAAGGATCGCTGTCCTAACCCAGGGGGAGTACTTGGGCGAAATGCCCCTGATCGATTTCAAATCCCGGTCGGCCTCCGCCAAGGCCGTGGGCAATGTTTTGTTGATGGAAATTTCCGTCGAAATCTTTAATAAATTCATTACCTCCAATTCCAAGGCCTTATTCGAAATGATGAAGGTTTTTTCCTCGCGCATCCGCGGCGATCTGGACTCCATGTCCAACGATATGCTGAAGATGAGTAATTTTACCCATGACATGAGAAATTGCCTGGTTCCCCTGGGAATCGTGGAAGTTCTCCTGAGTGAAGCGATGAATGCGCTTAAGGGAACCCAGGGTAAACATAAAAAACGCGAAGGGTGGGAACAGGTCAAAAAAGGGTTCGATACCATGGTCTCGGTTAAAAATAACCTGATCGTTATGATCGACCAGTGCCTCGCCTGCGTGAAAAAAACGAAATCCGAATACGTGAAGGCCGAATTGGAAATTCTACCGTTGATCGAAGAGACCGTTGAGGAGATTTCTTGTCATAAGAATCTGAAAAACAAATTAGTTCGCGTGAAAGTGGAGGGTAAGGTCAAAAAGGGTTTGTTCAATTATCTCGATATCAAGAGAGTGTTGCAAAACCTGATCATCAATGCGGGGTACGTCACGGAAAACAACGGGGAAATAGATATCCTGGTGAAGGATCTAAATGACATGATTCAGGTCAGCGTGAAAGATTACGGATGTGGAATTCCGAACAATGTCAAACCGCTTTTGCTGAAAGAAACCTACACCACCAAACCCGATGGTAACGGTTTCGGCTTGATGTCAGCCCGTGAAATTATCGAAGAATACCATGCCGGCAAAATTTGGTTTGAGACGGAATTGGGAAAAGGAACGGCTTTTCATTTCACCATCCCTCACTCCAACTGAAAGTTCACGAATTTTAGGAAAGATTTTTCGGTCAGGAATCCATCAGGTTCAAAAGGAAATTTATTAATCATCGTGCTTCAAGGAAAACAGCGGAGAGGGATTACCCATGGCTCAAAATGAAAAGAAAAAAAATGGAACCCGGCAATCCGAGAACGCCCCTGCAAAAGCCGAACCCCTTCAATCGGGAACCAAACTTAACTTATTGAAATTCGAGCTTTTAAGGAAGATCGACCTTTTTGGGGCTCTGACCCCGGCGGTTTTGGAACTCCTTGCGGAACGGAGCCGGGACGTTGTACTGGGGAAGGGGGATGTCTTGTTCGAGGAAGGCGTCACCGAGAAAAGAATGTATATCATCCTTTCCGGTGAAATCCTGATTTGCAAGGGGACCCGGACCAAAAAGCGAATCGATGTTCTGGGGGCGGGCGAATATGTCGGCGAAATGGCCCTGATAGACTCCATGCCCCGCTCCGCCTCGGCTGTAGCCCTGGGAGAGGCCCTGCTGATGGAAATCCACGAAGATCTGTTCAAGGAATATATCGCCTGTAATCCAAAGGCCTTGCTTGAAATGATGAAAGTTTCCACGCGGCGTATTCGAAAGGATTTGAATTCCATGGCGGGGGATATGCAAAGGATCAGTAATTTCACCCACGACATGAGAAACTGCCTGGTTCCGCTTGGAATCGCGGAAGTGCTTTTGACCGAAATCGTGAATTCGCTGCGGGGAACCGAGGAATATCATAAAGCCCGTAGGGGATGGGACAAGGTAAAGAAAAGTTTCAACACCATGCTCTCGGTGCGTAACAACCTGCTCACCCTCATCGATCAAAGCCTCGCATGTGTGAAAAAAACCAAATCCGAGTACGTCAAGGCCGAGTTGGATATCCTTCCATTGATTGAAGAAACGGTGGGCGAGATTTCCTGCCATAAATATCTCAGAGACAAGAGCATCGATGTCATGGTGGATGGAAGGCCCCCAAAGGGTTTGTTCAATTACCTCGATATCAAACGGGTGCTGCAAAACCTTCTCATCAATGCGGGCTATGTTACCCAGAAGAATGGACAAATCGATATCCGGGTGAAGGACCTCAACGACACCATTCAAATCAGTGTCCAGGATTACGGTTGTGGAATTCCCGAGGATATCAAATCCCTCCTGCTGAAAGAAAATTATACATCCAAACCCGACGGCAACGGATTTGGTCTGATGTCCTGCAAGGAAATCGTTGAGGAATTCCACCAAGGCAAAATATTTTTCGAGTCAGAAGAGGGAAAAGGGACGACGTTTCATTTCACCATCGCCCATTCCAATTGAAGGCGGGCCCGTCTCCCTCTTGAAGCCGGGATAGACCCCGGGAGCGTGTGGTTCAAGGGTTAAATTTTCAAGGCCTTTCAGGTTGGGAAGTCATGAGGACTTCCCGCCTGCTCAAACCCGGAGCCCGTGCTTTCCCATCCTTTTGGAGTTCCTTCCAGACTCTGAAATTCCCTCCTTCCCCCCTGAGAAGGCGCGTGATAATTTGGGCATGAAGTTGCTCGCCCCGGCCAGGCGTGTGAATTTCTATCCGACGTGTATCCATTTTTATTCCCTGCCGAAGCAACCCCTTTTCGCTTCCTTTAAAAAAAGAATTGAATTTTTGAACCTTAGATTATTCCCTTCCTCGTTTCCTCCTTTGGCAAGCAAATTGCTTTTTCTAATTCACCGATCATGTGAATAGAAAACTCCGAATTCGTTATCCCTTTCTGTTGGGACTTTCAAGAGGTTTCATTGCCCCTCCCTCTTTCGGTCCCATTTAAGTGGGCACGGGAGCGTTTTGGGTTGCCAATTCTGACTTATTAGATGGAATAACAATACCGTTCATGAAAAAACTGTTTCCGGTAATTTGCTTGTTCCTCGGTTCTTGCGCCGGATGGGACCCCCGGGTGGAAACCTATAACGTGGGGGAGTATTCCGTTTTCATAGCGTCCCAGGAAAAAGTAAACTCAGAATATCAAAAGGTTTGCATCCTTCACTGTTCGAAGTCGGTCAAAGGGTTCGTCAATTTCCGATCCCGGGAGATGTGGGCGATTCATAGCCTGCCCGTGGTGATGCATGAATTCAGACACATCGTGGAAGGTCAATATCATGAAAGGCCCGTGACCTTGAAATGAGCTTTATTGCAAATTCGTTTTAAGACCCGATTTTACCCACCATTTCGTCCCCGCCTTTATCCAGCGCATCCCTGCCGGAAAAAAAATATTTTACCCTTGGACAGGGCGTTCGCCTTTATGGGGGCAGGCCCTAAGGCCCAAAAAGGCTTGTATTTTCCCTCCGTTTCTATAAACCTGAAGAGGCGCCGTTTTGCCCCATGGTCCGGGAAACCTCCTTCCCGGAATTTGGATTCTGTTGATTTTTCTTTTGATGTCATGTAATATGCGTCCGCTTTAATAGGAAAACAAAGATTTTATTAATGAATTTCATTTCAGGACAGGGCGTTATGATCGGAAGCGGAAGTAAATTGGGGTTTCCCTTGGCGGCTGCCGCCGTGATTACTATGTTTCTGGGGCCAGGTTTTCTGGATGCCCGGGCGCAGGGCGCCGATCCCCGTGAACCCGGTAAACTCCGGGAAAAACAGTGGGCCAATATCGAGGGGTTCCGGTCAGCGCATTTTGGAATGTCCGAGCCGGAAGTGTTGAAAGCGATCTTTCGGGATTTCAAGATTCCCAAAAGCAAGGTGATTCGTAAAACGCATCCCATCGAAAGAACCGTCCGGCTGGGAATCAAGGTATCCGGCTTGTTGCCTTCCAGCGGGCCCGCTCATATCTTGTATATTTTGGGGTTCAAATCCAATAAACTCATAGAAATTGATTTGATCTGGGGAAACACCGTTTCTTCCGATATGAGCGCGGAGAGAGTGGTGGGAATCGCCAACCAGTTGCTCAATCATTTCAGCCGCCAAAAATTCCAGAAAGACGGACTGGTGATCAATGGCACTCTTCCCGACGGTTCGATCCTGGTGTTCCGGGGAAAGGACAGGAAAGGCCGCATGGCCATCCTGCATTACAACAACCCGAAAGATGAGGATGGAAAACCTTCCAAGGAAAAAACCGCGCTCCGATTGTCCTATATCGAAACGCCCACGTCTCCGGATATTTTTCAAATCAAAGAGGGAGAATTTTAAAAACCGCCGTTGCGGCGATTTTCCCCTCATCCATCTCGGCCCGACATGGCAAATTAAAAATAATTGTTTTATAATAGCTTTTCTGGTGATTGGGTACCTTCGGGCCAATGGTGATGATTTTCCCGGCGGCCTTTTCTCTCCCCGGGAGGCGGATTAAAAAGTCCCGGCTGACTGGAGACCTGATTTGTTTCGATGAAAAAAAGAACCGGTTCCATCCCATTTTGGTGTTTTTGGTTCCAATATCCCGCTTTTTGCCTCGGCATTGGGTTTCTGGTTGTTTTGATTTTCCCCACTCTTTCCGAAACCGCGCCCATTCCCTCTGCCGGAGAATCCGGAGTGATCGAGAAATCCCTCCGCAAAAGCCGTCCCCAGTTTCAACCCCCGCCCGAGGAAGAACTTCCGGTTATTAAAATCGAGGATAGCCGCAAACTGGTGGATGCAGGCGCCGGCCCCTCTTTCTTCGTCAAAAAGATCGAGATCGAAGGCAACACCCTGTTCGATGATGAAACCCTGGCTCCTCTCGTCGATATTGGGGAAGGATTGGAAATGACGCTTGGCGTGCTGTCCCTCTATGCCGGCGAGGTGACCGCCTTTTATGGCCAACGCGGATATATCCTCGCCCGGGCCTACATCCCCGAACAGGAGGTCAAGGCGGGGATCGTCATACTCAAGGTGGTTGAGGGCAAGGTGGGGAAGATCGAGGTCACCGGCAACGAAAAACTCAAGCGCGAGGATTTCCTCAAGCGCATGGAAGCGGTCATGGACGAAAAGGTCCTGAAGGAACGCACCCTCGAACGCGTGCTTCTCGAACTGAACGACCTGATGGGCGTCCAGGTGCGTTCCGTGTTGAAACCCGGGGAACTCCCCGGAACCTCCGACCTGGTCCTGGAAGTCACCGAAACTCGTCCCTATCAGATATCCGTCGATGCCGACAACTTCGGTTCCCGCTTTACCGGCAGGAACCGCTTCGGGTTCACCGGAAGTGTGGGCAACCTGTTCAAACTGGGCGACCAGTTCTCCTTCCGCGCGGTCAGGTCCGACCAGGGACAAAACTTCTTTCAACCCTCTTACCTGATTCCCATCACCTCCTCGGGAACCGTGCTCAAGGGATCGTTCACGTTCTCGGAACATGAACTGGGAGGGTCCTTGAGCGCCCTGAAGGCTGGGGGATCCACCACCATTTACAACCTGGAAGTGACCCAGCCACTTGTCCGCAGCCGGAATCTCCAGGTATTCGCGCGCGGCGGGGTGGAATTCAGGAATTTTATCAACAAACAGTTTGCCCAGAAAACCAGCGATGACAAACTCCGTGATTTTTATGTCAACCTGGGAGGCAATTATACCGACAGGTTCCGGGGCCGCACCTTCTTCGACCTGAGAACCCAGTTCGGATATACCGAAAGCGACATCAACCGTACGCTGAATTCCCGTTCCCGCGGCCGCGGCGATGTCACCGTGATCAATCTGAATCTGGTGCGGTACCAATCCACCTCCCCAAAATTTTTTAACAGCTACTTCGTGATGCGGATGGACGGACAGATCGCCAGTTCCCGCGTCCTTTCCCCCGACCAGATATCGATTGGAGGGGTGGGAACGGTTCGCGGCTACCCCCTGGCCGAGTTATCCGGCGACGACGGGTATGACGTCTCTCTCGAATTCGTCCTCCCCATTCCCTGGAAAACTCCCGTGGGAAATCGCAAACTGACCCTCGACCGGGTCATGTCCCTGGTCGCTTTCATCGACCACGGCAAGGTCTTTGTCCTGGGCCGGCAGCCCGGGGAAATCGATCAAACCATTTCCGGCGCCGGCGGCGGAGTCCGGATCAATGTCCCAAAAATAAAACCCAACGACGTTGCCGTCAGTTTCGCGCTCCTCTACGGTATCCCGGTATTGGGAGGCCCCGATCCCTCCGACCGCAGTTTCGGGATATTTTACCTCAGCGGTCTCATGACCTATTGATCCTCGCCAACCACTGCCAAAAATCCAACTCTTTCCATCGGAAAATTTCTTATGGCATATAACCAAGATATGCTTTTTAAGGTGTTTTTGTTGTGTTAAACTTTTCGCCCCCCACCCTGATTTAATCCATTGAATTATTTGTCTTTGTTTTATGCGAGCCGCATCGTGGTGATCGTATCTTTTCCCACAACCTCCCGTTGAATAGTTGACTCCCGTGGCAAATCGCGCCGCCCGGGGGAACTCGCGCCCAAAAGATTTCCTTATAACCTATTGATAATAAAAGGATATTCTCATATTTTTTCCGGCCCCAAGCCCCAAAGGGTTTTTGGGAAGATTTAAGTCATTGTTTCATGCGGGCTAATTTTTTCTCCTTTCGGAAAGCGGCCATTTCCCATACACTTCTCCAACATTTCCCATAGTGTCGCTAATCCTGGCCTGATTGGGGGGGCTGTATGGCGGGTTCGGCGCGAGTTATTTTTACTGTTCTTCTGACAATTTCCGCCCTGTTTGCAACCGGTGTCTCCGCGGAAGAAATTCCCGTCGGCAAGGTCATTGGTATCACCGGCACCGTTGAATTCCTTTCGGGATCCGGCGAGCCGGTCGCCCAGGCCAAACCGGGAGAAGTCCGCACGGCCTCCTTCGAACGCTGGGAAAAAACCAAATTCCAGCAGGCCGTTTACGCGAAAGATCAATTTCGCACCTCACGCAAAAGCCGCCTCAAAATTCTCTTCACCGACAAAAGCCTCATCGCCCTGGGTCCCGGGTCCCGGTTGAAAATCGAATCCTACCTGTTCAAGGCATCGGACAAACTGCGCCAAGGGGTAGTGGGACTGGCCCACGGCCTGTCCATGTTCATCGTCAACAAATCACAAAAAAACAAAAATTCCTCTTTCAGGATCGTCACCCCAACGGCCAACATCGCCGCCCGGGGCACCCAGGGTTACGTGAGTTCCTCGGACCAAATTGCCTTTCTGGCCATGCAAGCGGGAATGACCGCGGCCTCCAATAGCAACCCCATCGTCGTCGGGACCCAGAATGTCAGCGCCGGGTTCGGGACCAAGATTCCCGCGGACCAGCCTCCCACAGTTCCCAAACCGCTGTCGGTCAACGACTTCAAAAGTATTCGCAGTGTCATTTTGGGCCGCATCGCTCCCACCTCCACCGGAGCCCCGAGCGGCGGCAAACCCTTGATTGAAGTGCAGCAGCCTGCAACCGAGCAAACACCCGGCACCGCGCCGGCGGATGCGGCGCCGTCTCAAACTCAAACTCAAACGTCTGGTTTCGGCCAGCAGTTTTTTACCGCGTTTGAAGGACTCGCGGAATTTTTTGATCCCGCGGTGGATTTCGCCCCGGTCAACAATCCGTTCGATGCGAGCCAAGGAGCAAACTCGTGTACACCTTGACAAAAGTTTGAATATGCCGGTTTTTGAGAACGCTAAAAAGTTCATCGCTGTTTTTATCTGGGGCTTGATTTCCCTGACCGCCGGATTTCCTGCGCTCCTCTTCGCCCTGCCTCTGGATGGGCAGATCGTCGCCGGACAAGGCAATATCCAGCAGCCCACTCCCCAGGACATGGTGGTCAACCAGAACACCCAGCAGATGATCGTCAACTGGCAGGGGTTCAGCATTGCGAACACCGAATCGGTGCAGTTCAAACAGCCGGGAGCAAACTCCATCGCCCTCAACCGCGTGACGGGCGCCGACCCCAGCCTCATCATGGGAAGGCTTTCCGCCAACGGGCAGATCTTTATCACCAATCCTTCCGGCGTCGTCTTCGGTCCGGGTTCCCGGATCGATGTGAACGGCATTCTCGCCACGACGCTCAAAATTTCCGACCAGGATTTCCTCGATCGGAACTACCGGTTCTTCCAAGATCCCACCCAGTCCCTGTCCTCCGTCCTGAACGAGGGCAACATCAACGCCTCGAGTTATGTGGGACTCCTGGCGCCGTCGGTGATCAACCGGGGCAACATCATCGCCAACCTGGGGTCGGTGGCCCTGGGTTCCGGCACCGCCGCCACGCTGGATTTCGTCGGTGACGGACTCATCAATTTCACCATCACCCAATCCGTCGACGGCACGGTGACCGATTCCAACGGCAACCCCGTCGACGACCGCGCGACCAACGAGGGCCTCATCCGGGCCAACGGCGGCCGCGTCGCCATTTCCGCGCAGGACGCCGGTACGATCATCAAAAACGTGGTCAACCAGACCGGCGTCATCGAAGCGCGATCCGTCGTGGAAAAGGGCGGACGCATCATCCTCTCCGCCGGAGTCAAAGGTCTCATCAACTCCGGCAATATCGACACCTCGGCCATCGGCCTGGGCGTCTCCGGCGGTGATGTCACCCTCCAGGGCGGCAGCGTGGTCCTCGACGGCGGCCAGGTCCTCGCCACCAGCGCCCAGGGCGCGGGCGGCACCATCTCCCTCACCGGAACCGGCTGGGTCAGCCTCGGCGGCACCGTCGATGCCGGCGGCACGAGCGGCGGCATCATCTCCGTGAACGCCGGCGGACTTTCCGTTGCGTCGCAGGTTCTGGCCAAGGGCGGCACGGGACAGGGTGGGACCATCACCCTGAACACCGCGCTCAAATCCTGGGAGAGCAGCGGCGCGCTGATCGATGTCTCCGGCGCGGCGGGCGGCACGCTCACCCATATCGCCGGTCAGCAGATCACCACGTCCGGCGCCTACCTCGCGTTGGGGACCGACGGACCCGGCGGGCAAATCGATGTCACCGCCCCGGCGCTCAAGTTCCTGTCCGATACCATTGACGCTTCAGGCGCAACCGGCGGCGGACGCATCCGGCTCGGCGGCGAGTTCCAGGGCGGCAAAGACCTCCTCGTCGATGAAATTCCCAATGCTCAGTATTTCGCCATGACGGACGGCACGCGCATCAACGCCGACGTAACCGGAGCCAATGGCGATGGCGGAACAATCATCGCATGGTCGGACCAGGTGAGCACGGTGCTCGGTCAAATCTCCGCCACGCCGGGGTCCCTCTCCGGCTCAGGGGGATTCGTCGAGGTCTCCTCGGCAGACAGCCTCACCTTCGGCGGTACGGTCGTCACCGGAATCGCCACCCGGCCCGGCACCTTCCTGATGGACCCGAAAAACGTGATCATAGGGACTGCCTCCACGATCAACCAGTTGGCGCTCATCCTGTCAACGGGATTCACCGGCGGTAACGTGGATGTCGCCCAGAATGGTAAAAATATCAACGTCACCCAGACCAGCAAGAACATCGACCAGACTCTCGGTAGTGATGATCGGTTTGGTGTTGCGACATCGCTGGATGGCAACCGCCTGGCAGTTGGAGCTTTTCTGGATGATGGTGTGGCCAATGGAAATGCCGATTCCGGCGCGGTCTACCTTTACAGTTTCACAGACAGCGTCTTCAACGGCGGAGTTTTGGAAGCCATCATCGGCGGCGGCTACACCGGCGGCAAAAATGTCAACCAGGCTCTTGATAATAATGATCGATTTGGAAGAGGGGTTTCCCTGGACGGCAACCGCCTGGCGGTGGGTGCTCATTTCGATGACGGAATTGGCGCCAGCGGCGTTATAGAAAAAGGAGCGGTTTATCTTTACAGCTTCACCGACAGCACCTTCAGTGGCGGCAACCTGGAGGCCATCATCGGAAGTGGCTTCACCGGCGGAAAAAATATTAACCAGACCCTTGATGGTAATGACCAATTTGGCTATTCCGTTTCTCTGGACGGCAACCGACTGGCGGTAGGCGCACGCCTAGATG
>JBHHVU010000045.1:0-26533 GCA_046754465.1 Nitrospinaceae bacterium
GGCCGAGGTCGACGGGCGGTTTAGATGGACCCATCTCCTTCCCACGGGGTGGGGTGGCGAGCCGCCACGGGCAATTTGACATGCGTTATATGCCAGGCCGAGGTCGACGGGCGGTTTAGATGGACCCATCTCCTTCCCACGGGGTGGGGTTGATTGTCAAATGTGAGGGGGTGTGTTACGATTTCCCTCCGCGTGGGAGCCCGCCGTCCTGGGGGGTAACTCGTGGTTTTTTCCTTTTATCATGGATCCGTTCTTTTCCTGAAATCCGATTCACCACCCATGACGCAACAAGGCAAACCACAAGGACGAGCCGATTTTCGCCTGCAGGGGACCGACGGTATCCGGCGCGAGGTGAAACCGGCTTCCTCTCCCGAATTCCGCGGCCTTACTCCGCAACAGGTTTTTCTCGAGCGGGGAATCATCAGCGAAGCGTTCATGGAGTTGTATGCCTACGCCCATGTGTCGGACCTGATGAAGACGAAAAGGATGCGTGCGGGAGAGGGATTCGTGGTGGGATGGGACCCTCGGGATATTGCGGGCACCTTCACCGGCGCCGTCGTCCGTGGGGTACGCAAAGCCAACGCCGCCGCCCTGGTCCTGGGCGTCGTGCCCACACCGCTGGTACCGATTTACATGATGTATAAAAGCGCCGGGGGCGGAACCATGGTCACTGCGTCGCACAATCCCAAGGACCAGAATGGCATCAAAACCTTTTGCGCCTTCCGGGGCATGAAGCTGTTGCCGGACAACGATATCGAACTGACCCGGACGGTCCTCGCCCTGGATTATAAAAGGGTGAAAAAGCTCCCGCTGAAAGGAAAACGGGTCGACTGCCGCCGGGAGGGGTTGGAATTGTTCCGCAAGTTTTCCCTGCATCCGGACAATACGTGGTCCGAGCCCCGGCCCGGACATCCCATTTCGTTCAAGGAGATCACGCTGGTGGTCGATCCGGCCAACGGGGCGCTTTCGGGAATCGCTGCGGAGGCCTTTCGCCTGGCAGGATTCGGACAGGTCGTCGAGGTAAACGCCCGGCTCAACGGAGACGTCAACCTTTGGAGCGGCGTGGCCGACCTGGAAGGTCACGCGTTAATCACCCCGGAAATGACCGCCAAGGGTTCGGGACATTTTCACCGGCACAAAGCCATCCTCAAACTCTTCGCGCTTGGCCGGAAATATAAAACTCAAATCCGGGAGGGCCGCCGCCGCGTCTGCGGGGCGGTATTCGACGCGGATGGCGACCGGTTCTACCGCTTGGATTACGACCCCATCCGGGACGCCCTGCTGGTTCTCAGCGGCGACGAGACGGCGTTTCTGCAGGCCCGGTACCTGATCGCGCGCGACCCGGAACGGTACCGGCGGTCCCTGTACATCAATACCGTGGAAAGCGATCTCAACGCGGCGGTGGCCGCGAAAGCAATGGGATTGAATCCGCTTCTCACCGCGGTGGGGGATAAATGGATTCTTCTCCGCGTCGCGGCGATGATCGCCGGGGCGCGGTTACAGGCCATGAAAAAAAGGGTTCCAGCGGGGAAGTGGAATTCCCTCAATAAAAAACTGGGGCCGATCCGCAAAAACGGGACCTTGAACGTGTCCCGGTTTCAGGAAATCGAGGAGGCCCTGGATGCCTTGGATGAAAAAGGTCCGCACCGGCGGACCGGGTCCAAGAATCTGCCCCGCCTTCTCTTTGCCGTGGGCAGCGAGGAAACCGGGCACAATATCACCCTGGGGTGGCTGGACTGCCCCGGCGGCCGCCGGGAACCGGTGTTTTTCGGGAACGGATTGAAAAGCGCCCTCAACACCTTCGCCGCCACGCAATTCCTGTTTCGCAACAAGTCTGTCCGGACCTATTACTCCGGAATCCACAACCCGTTTCCGCCCGGATTCAAGGAGACGCTATACGTGTATTACATCCGCAAAGAGCTGTTCCGCAGAAATTCTGCCGTGTGGAAGCGGGTGAAGGGAACCATCCTCGAAGAAGGAAAGCGGATGGGTTACCTGGGAAAAACTGTGAATTTCCCCGAGGACCGGGATATGTTGTATTTATCGTTGAATTCCGGGACCGCCGGGGGCTCCACGGCCGCTGTGTTCGTCCGCAACTCCGGGACCGAAAACAAAATCAGCGTCAACCTCCGTGGCGGCCGAAAAGATTCCCGAAGCTTGAAACGGATCGGTGAAATGGCCATCCGCATTTTGCTTTCGGCCTTGAAGGACCCCGAAAACCATTATTATAAGCTGGAACTGGATGTTTTAAGCCAGGTGGCCGGCCATCCGGTTCCGGAGGATCAACTGGCCCTGGACGCGCGCTCCCGAACCCGCCTGTTGACGGAAATGGGCAAGCAGAACCTGATTCGGCTCACGCCGGGAGGCCATGGGCTGACGCCAAGGGGAAAATGGTATATCACCAGTGACCTGGACGCGAACAGCGGCGGCCTGGCAAAAAGACCCCGGCGGCCCTCACGAAAGCGATCTCCATGATTCCACTCGATACTTTTTTCCCCCATTTGAAGGAATTCAACCACCGCGGGATATTCGACGATATCGAATGGGTGTGGGATCCGCTCAAACGGCTCGGGGAAACGATCGGAACCCTGATCCGCGAGAAAGCCGGGGCGGCGGAGCGCGCCGAGGTTTTGGACGGAATGGCCCAAACAGACTCACCCTCATGGTGCGGGACCAAGGCGGGGCGAGGCATTTTCGTGGAGAGATGGATCGAAACGACGCGGGCGGTTTATCTCGCGGGACCGGAGGTGCTCATTGGACCGGGCACTCTGCTCGAGCCTTCCGCGATCATCAAAGGACCCGCCATCATCGGGGCGGACTGCGAAATCCGCCAGGGCGCCTACATCCGGGGAAACGTACTAGTGGGTGACCATTGCGTGATCGGGCACGCCACCGAGGTGAAAAACAGCGTGATCATGAACCACACCGAGTCGGGGCATTTCAACTATATCGGGGACAGCATAATCGGCAGCCATGTCAACCTGGGAGCGGGCTCGCGCCTGGCCAATTTCCAATTCCGCACGCCCGAGGAAAAAGAGAGAAACATCATCCGCCCCATCGAATTGAACATCGAGGGAAGCATGGTCCAGACGGGCATGGAAAAACTGGGGGCGGTCCTGGGCGACGCGGTGGAGGTTGGCTGCAACGCGGTGCTTTGTCCCGGAACCCTGGTGGGGAAAACCAACTGGATTTATCCAAACACCACGGTGCCCAAGGGATATTACCCGCCGGGCAAGTTTCTTGCGCCCAGGGACCGAAAACCCAGAATTTCGGACAAATGAATTGAAAACCCACTATAATACCCCGGGATCGCCCCGCGCCCGCAACTCATACCCCGGTACCCCCGGAAGGTTTTCCCTGGTGGGAACCGGTGTGAAAAATGTTGTAAAATGGTTGACGAGCGAGGGTGGCGGAACTGGTAGACGCGCTGGATTTAGGATCCAGTGGGCAACCGTGGGGGTTCGACTCCCCCCTCTCGCATGACCTTTCACCCTTTTCCCGAAAAATCATGAAAATTGAAATTGAGGACATCGATCCCTGCAATAAGAAGATTCATCTGGATATTCCTCACCAGGATTACAAGAAGGAGGTCAATAATTATTACCGGTCCCTCAGCCGGGAAGTCAGCGTTCCTGGGTTCCGCAAGGGGAAAGTGCCAACGTCCATTCTGGAAAAACGGTTTGGTCCCCGGGTCAAACAGGAGGTATTGACCCAGCTCATCAGCGACCGGGTGAACCAGGCGATAGAGGAAAAGGGGCTCCGGGCCGTGAGCCGGCCCAATCTGTTGGAGGTTCACGCCGAAGAGGGAACGGACATCGCCGTTTCCGCGTCGGTGGAAGTTCTGCCGGAATTCGATCTCAAGGATTATTCCAGCCTCGAGTTGGAACTAAAAATTCCCCGCGTCACCGACGAGGAAGTCAACGAGGTGGTGGAGAGTTACCGGCAGCGCCACGCGAAAAGTGTTCCGGTGGAAGGCCGCGCCGCCAGGGAAAACGATATCCTCAAGATCGATTTCGTGGGGACCCTCGACGGAAAAACCTTCGAGGGGGGGGAGGCCCGGGGATACGTCATCCAACTGGGCGGCAAACAATTGATCCAGGGATTGGAGGATGCCCTTCAAGGAATGAAAATCGGCGAACAGAAAAATGTGAAGATCACCATTCCGGAAAATTATTTTGATAAGAACATCGCCGGCCGGGAAGTGGATTTTCAGATCACCCTCCACGGGATTCAGGTCAAGGAACTGCCGGAAGTGACCGATGAGTTTGCCCAGGCGGTGCTTGCGGATAACAAATTCGAGAACGTGGAGGACATGAAAAAGAGGATTCGCGAGGGCATTGAAAAGCATGAGAGAAAACAGGCCCGAAAAACGGCCCAGAAACAGTTGGCGGAAAAGATCACCGAAATGAATCCCATCACGATGCCCGAAGGGCTGGTGCAGGAACAGATCCGTCACATGGTTTCAGAAGCAAAGAAAAAACAGGATCCTACCCGGACGCACGATCACGGCCATGACCCGGAGAAGGACACCCCGGTGACCCAGGCCGACCAGGAAAAGTACCGGGAATCCGCAATCAAGATCCTGCAGCAGGAGCTGTTGATCGATAAACTTTCCACCGGGCTTGGCATTGAAATCGAGCCCAAGGAACTCGACGCCGAGGTGAATCAATTGGCCCGGCTGCTGGGTATGGAAAATGTGGGAAAGGCACGAAAAGAGTGGGAACGCACCGGGGTGCTGGCCAAGCTGCACAACCGGATGCGCCGGGAAA
The DNA here is from genome assembly GCA_046754465.1 of Nitrospinaceae bacterium. Classification (GTDB taxonomy): domain Bacteria; phylum Nitrospinota; class Nitrospinia; order Nitrospinales; family VA-1; genus JBHHVU01. Next base: position 4,770 of record JBHHVU010000045.1, read on the forward strand.
AGACCCTGGATACCGTGCTGGACCAGATCAAGCTCAAGGAAGAAATGGTTGACAGAAAAGAGATAATTGCCGATAATCAAAGTAAATAAAGGCAACCTTATCTTGCTATTTTTTAATGACTTCCGCGTTTTTGGATCCCGAGGCCCGTTTTCGGCCCAGGGAGTTTCCCAAACTTTCCGCCATTCCCATTATAGAGAGAAATATGAGCGACACTTATAATCAGCTGGTACCCATTGTAGTGGAACAAACAAGCCGGGGCGAACGATCCTATGATATTTATTCGCGTCTGCTCAAGGATCGTATTATATTTATTGGGACGGCCATCGACGATCATATCGCCAACCTGGCCATTGCCCAGTTGTTGTTTCTGGAATCCGATGAACCCGAACAGGATATTTATCTGTACATAAACAGTCCGGGAGGCCACGTGAGCGCTGGCCTGGGGATTTACGACACCATGCAGTACATCAAACCGGATGTTCAGACCATTTGCATGGGGCAGGCGGCGAGCATGGGCGCCCTGTTGCTGGCGGCCGGCACCAAGGGGAAACGGTTTGCCCTCCCGCATGCCAGGATCATGATCCATCAGCCCAGTGGCGGGTTCCAGGGACAACATTCGGACATCGAAATCCAGGCCAAGGAAATCTCCAAAATCCGGTCCTCCCTCGATCATATCCTGGCCAATCACTCCGGGAAGAACGTGGAGCAGGTGCATAAAGACACCGAACGGGACCATTTCATGACGGGAGAGGAGGCCAAGGATTACGGCTTGATCGACAGCGTCATCGCCAGGCGGGAAGAAGTCAAGGTGAAAGCCAAAACCGAGGAAAAGGAAAAAAAGAAATAGAATGATAAAATCAAGCCGAGAACGGGGTGGTCATCCCCCCTTGCTTGGGACATTATTTAGGGGAAATCATGGCTAAGAAAAACTCAACCTCTGGTAATTTTAGATGTTCCTTTTGCGGAAAGAGCCAAGATGAGGTGAAAAAACTCATCGCCGGGCCCACCGTTTACATCTGTGATGAGTGTATCGAACTGTGTAACGAAATCATGGTGGAGGAATGGGCCCAGGAGAAAAGCGAGGACTTTCAACACCTCCTGAAACCCAAGGATATCTATAAACACCTCGACCAGTACATTGTGGGTCAGGACCGTTGCAAAAGGATCCTGTCGGTGGCGGTCCACAACCATTTCAAGCGGGTGGATTCCGGGATCGACCTGGAAGACGTGGAACTGCAGAAAAGCAACGTCCTTCTGATCGGCCCCACCGGTTCGGGAAAAACCTTGATGGCGCAAACCCTCGCCAAAATCCTGGACGTCCCGTTCACCATCGTGGACGCGACCACCCTCACCGAGGCGGGTTATGTGGGGGAGGATGTCGAAAATATAATCCTCAAACTGTTGCAGAACGCAGATTACGACGTGGAGAAGGCCGAGCGGGGAATCATTTATATCGATGAAGTCGACAAGATCTCCCGGAAATCCGAAAACCCGTCCATCACCCGCGACGTTTCCGGGGAAGGGGTCCAGCAGGCCCTTCTCAAGATCATCGAGGGAACTACCGCAAGCGTTCCCCCGCAGGGAGGACGCAAGCACCCGCACCAGGAATTTTTACAGGTGGACACCACGAATATCCTTTTCATCTGCGGGGGCGCGTTCGTGGGCCTGGGCGGCCTCATCCGCAACCGCATCGGTAAAAAGACCCTGGGTTTCGGGCAGGAAATCGTCAACAAGTCGGAGAGGGAAGACGAGGCGATCCTCGAGAAAGTACAGCCCGAGGATTTGCTCAAATACGGGCTGATCCCCGAATTTGTCGGGCGGTTTTCGGCCGTCGCCACGTTGAGGGAGCTGGATGTGAAAGCGTTGATGATGGTTTTGACCGAGCCCAAGAACGCCCTGGTCAAACAATACGGCAAACTTTTTGAGTTCGAAAACGTCAAACTGAAATTCACCGACGGAGCCATTCGCGCCGTTGCGGATAAGGCGATCAAAAGAAAAACTGGCGCCCGGGGGTTGCGCGCCGTTTTGGAAGAAACCATGCTCGATATCATGTTCGACCTGCCCTCCAGCAAGGATGTGGAGGAGGTGGTCATCAGTGAAGAGGTGGTCTTGAAAAACGAAAAACCCCTCCTGGTTTACCAGAATCGGAAGCAGGCAAGTTGAAATGAGTTCCGAGAAAATGGTGTTGCCCCTCCTCCCTTTGAGGGATATTGTCGTATTCCCCTTCATGGTCCTACCACTTTTTGTTGGCAGGGAGAAGTCCGTTCGCGCCTTGGAAAAATCCATGGCCGAACAGAAATACATCCTGCTTGCCGCCCAGCGGAATCCCGGCAACAACGACCCCGCTCCCGGTGACATTTATGAAACCGGGACCTTGGCCAACATCCTTCAGATCCTGAAATTGACCGATGGAACCATGAAAGTGCTGGTGGAGGGAATCCAGCGCGGCCGCATCAATTCCTTTCAGGATAATCCGGATTTTTACGAGGTGGAAGTCGTGAAAATCCAGGAAAGCAGCGAGGTATCGCCCGACGTCAAGGCATTGATGCGCAGCGTGGGCACCGTTTTTGACCAGTATGTCAAGCTCAACCAGAAGATTCCCCTGGAAGCGGTATCCGCCTCCGCCAACATCGTCGAACCGAACCGTTACGCCGACACCATCGCCGCCTACATGGTTTTGCAAACCGCAGAGAAACAGGACCTCCTGGAGACCTACCATCCCGCCGACCGGTTGAACAAACTGCTGGCCAGTCTCAAGTCGGAGATGGAGGTCCTTAAGATCGAGAAGCGGGTGCACGGCCGGGTCCGCAAGCAGATGGAGCGGAGCCAGAAAGAGTTTTACCTGAACGAACAGATCAAGGCCATCCAAAAGGAACTCGGCAAACGCGACGAATTCAAGACGGATATCGATGAACTGACGCACAAAATCAAAAAAGCCAAAATGCCGAAAGAGGTTCATGAAAAGGCCATGAAGGAACTCCGCCGGCTGGAACTCATGCAACCCATGTCGGCGGAGGCCACGGTTTCGCGAACCTATATCGATTGGCTGGTTGATCTGCCCTGGAAAAAAGCCCCGGGGGCGGACAAAATAAAAATCGACGCGGCGCAAAAAATCCTTGACGAAGACCACTACGGCCTGGAGAAAGTCAAGGAGCGGATCATCGAACACCTGGCGGTTCTAAAGCTGGTCAAAAAGATCAAGGGACCCATCCTTTGCCTGGTGGGTCCGCCGGGGGTGGGAAAAACGTCCCTGGGAAAATCCATGGCCCGGGCCATGGGACGGAAATTCGTCCGCGTCTCCCTGGGAGGTATCCGGGATGAAGCGGAGATTCGTGGCCACCGCCGGACCTACATCGGCGCCTTGCCTGGAAAAATTATCCAGGGCATGAAAAAAGCCGGGGTGGCCAATCCGGTATTCATGCTGGACGAAGTGGATAAAATGACCAGCGATTTTCGCGGCGATCCCTCCTCCGCCCTGCTGGAGGTTCTGGACCCCGAGCAAAACTCCAATTTCAACGACCACTATCTGGAAGTCGATTACGACCTGTCCCAGGTTCTGTTCGTTTGCACCGCCAATGTGCTGCACACCATTCCCCGGCCCCTGCTGGACCGCATGGAGGTTTTACGCCTTCCCGGGTATACCAGCCAAGAGAAAACCGGGATCGCTGAAAACTTCCTGATTCCCAAGAAACTGCAGGAACACGGGCTCCTCCCTAAAAATGTCCAGTTCGGAACAAGCGTTCTCGAACGGATCATCCAGGAATACACCCGGGAGGCGGGAGTGAGAAATTTGGAACGGGAAATCGCCTCCGTTTGCCGGAAGGTGGTTAAGGAAGTCGTAGAGACCGGGAAAAAATTTTCCCTGCGGCTTCGTTCCTCCTCCCTGGAGAAGTACCTGGGCATTCCAAAATTTCAAAAACAGGAAACCGCCGTGCCCCTGGATATCGGAGTGGCCACCGGAATGGCCTGGACCGAATTCGGCGGGGAACTGCTCTATATCGAGGTGACCGCCATCCCGGGAAACGGCAAACTGGTCCCTACCGGGAAACTGGGTGAGGTCATGAAGGAATCCGCCCAGGCGGCCATGACCTATGTCCGGTCCCGGGCCGGTGAACTGGGTCTGCCAAAAAATTTCTATCAGAAGATGGATTTTCATATCCATATCCCCGAGGGCGCGGTTCCCAAGGATGGTCCCTCCGCGGGCATCGCCATGGCCGTGGCCCTGGTGTCTGCCCTGACCAAAACCCCCGTCCGCCACGACGTGACCCTCACCGGCGAATTGACCCTCACCGGCAAGGTTCTGCCCATCGGCGGATTGAAGGAGAAAATTCTTGCCGCGCACCGGGCGAAAATTCCCAACATTGTCCTCCCCCAGGACAACGAAAAGGATATTGCCGATATTCCGGAGAATGTACAAAAAGCCCTGAAATTTCACCCGGCACGGAACATGGACGAAGTGATCCGCCTGGCTTTTGACAAAAAATATAAATTCGGTAAAAAACGCGCCTCCGCCACGAAAACCAAGAGCCCCAGAAAACCCACCGGCCCCAGGCGGCCATCCGTCACCACTCTGAATTAGCGTCAACTCTTCAAGTCAACTTTTCAAAAGGAAGGGAAATGGCGAAAAAGAAAATTTTGATCATTGACGATGAAAGGGACGTTCGTGAGGTGATCATGATCCACCTCGCCCAGGCGGGTTACCAATTTCTGGAGGCGGGAAACGGAGAAGAGGCCATTCATATTTTGCAGGAGGGGGACAACCGGGGCCGTGTGGGCTTGATCCTTTGCGATATTCGTATGCCCAAGGTCAACGGACTGAATTGCATCGACTTTATTTTGAAGGAAGCGCCCGCGACCCCCGTGGTGGTGATCACCGCCGCGCCAGACGAGGACTTATCCGAGTATTTAATCGGGAAAGGGGTGAAAGATTATCTTGTCAAACCCGTTTCCAAATCGAAACTCATTGAAACCGTCAACCGGTTCATCGCCCCCTAATTCGAGACCTTCCCCCGCCCCGCGGGGAGGGAATAGGTCGTAGCATCATCGCCAGCCCACCTGGGTCCGCCATATCAGGATAGAATTAGTTTCCAGTCCAATTCCACCATTCCCTTTTGAATTTCTTCTTTTGTATACTTGGGAGTTATATGCTGCGGACAATTCCAATCAAAGGCATGAACTTTTAAGATAAAAATTCGCTCAATAGTGGCATCGTAATCTGGTATTTCAACTTTCTCTAGCAGATCAGGATGATCGGCAGCGTGGAGAACTTCAGCCTCGGCCCAGATTTTCAATCTCTGCTGTTTCGCATAATCCATAAAAAACAAAACCGTCTTTTTTGTAGCGTTCAAATTTCCCGTGCTGATGTACTGCCCGTTTCCCCGAAAATCCGCAAACGCCAAAATATTATCGTCGATTGCTTTTAAAAATCCTTTAGGCCCTCCGCGGAACTGCATATAAGGCCAGCTGTTTTCACCTACAGAAGCCATATAAAAACTGTCCCTGTTTTTGATATAGCCCTTTTCCTGCCAAGTGAGCTTGTTGCGAAATTCACTTTTGCTCTCCATCTTTTGATAGGGAGTTCGAGTTCCATATTTTTCCTGGACGTCTCGGACACTATCGTTGAATGCGAATTCCATAAAATGTTTTGCCATGACTTAATCTCCTTTTCGCATTTATTGAAAACATTGCCCCCCGCGAAAAGCGGGGGGGACCAAATAGTTTTAGAAGGTGATGACATTAAAACCCTGTTCCTGGAGGTTGCTCAGACTGGGAAGACCGGTGGTTTTTGGGACCCGGTTGTCGGTGATTAAATCCAATCCCGAGGGATTGGCTCCGAACACATCCGCGCACGCACAGGATACGCCCTGGATCTTATCTTCCACGGCCTTATATAATTCATGCGCGGGATGATCCTCTTTCTGGAGCACTTCCGGCCACCTCGTTCCCGCGCCTTGAAAGAGAATGGATACTTCCTTACCGGCACTCTTAAAATCGTAAGCAGCCGCCAGGGCATTGAAGACTCGTCCTAAAGCTTCTTCTGATCCACCTTGAGGGTCCGAAAGAATGGTGATCGCGGTTTTCATGATGATTCTCCTTATGTTTAATGGGAAGGTTGAATTAATTAATATTCGTCCAAGGCAACAATACGATGTTGCCGGAAACCTGGTTGTTGGCGATCAGATGTAATGATCCAGGCGATTTACCCCGCCGCGAGAATCTTGATCAGGATGTGCCCAGGCTTGGGCTGGGGAGTTTCAATTTCTTCATACTGGAGTGCATCGAAATTACCGAAATCGTGAATTATTGCCGCTTTCATTTGAATCACCTTTGTTTATATTTTTTTAAATTTAACCGGCCGTGGTTTTTAACCCAACCGCTTTTAATCTTCCGCGTCATCTCAACTTGTATAGAGCAGGTTCCATGCCAAAAATAAAAATTGATATAACTTCTTATATTCCGGTTAGTTGTCTGGCATGACGGGAGTGTGGGCAATTCCCGGGATTTCGCCAATGACTAAATTTCGTGGGCAAAATACGATAATCGGAATACACTGAGGCAATGAAACCGGACTCTAAAAGCAGGCCCCCGGGGGAATCGACTCCTCAGACATTAAAGGGCATCCACCACCTGAACCGGCTCATCCTGGAATCGGCGGGTGAGGGCATTTATGGTTTGGACAAGGAGGGGAAGGTGACCTTCGTGAATCATGCCGCCGAAAAAATGACCGGATTCACCGCCAAGGAAATGATAGGAAACTGCCAACATAAACTGGTTCATCATTCGAAGCCGGACGGAAGCGTCTATTCGCCTGGGGAGTGCCCTATTTACGCGGCTTTCCGTGATGGGAAAGTTCATCAGGATTCCAATGAGGTTTTTTGGCGGAAAGATGGAACCTCCTTCCCGGTGGAGTACGTCAGCACTCCCATCCGTGAAAATTTGAAATTACTGGGGGCCGTGGTCGTCTTCAAGGACATTACCGAGAGGAAACAATCTGAGGAGGAAATTCAGCGTTTGCGCCATCAACTGGAATTGGAAAACGTCTACCTCAATGAAGAAGTTTTGGAAGCCAAGGCCTATGGTGAAATGGTTGGCAGCAGTCCGGCGCTGGAACACATCCTGAGGCAAATAGAGATGGTGGGGCCGACCGACGCCAGTGTCCTCATTACCGGCGAATCAGGAACCGGGAAAGAACTTGTGGCCCGGGAAATCCATAAGAGAAGCAAACGTAATCAACGAGCCATGATCCGGGTGAATTGCGCTTCCATCCCCAAGGAACTGTACGAAAGTGAATTTTTCGGGCATGTCAAAGGTGCGTTCACCGGTGCCATAAAAAATCGGGCGGGCCGGTTCGAACTGGCGGATGGCGGTACCTTGTTTCTGGACGAGGTGGGTGAAATACCTTTGGAACTTCAAAGCAAATTGCTCCGTGTTTTGCAGGAAGGCACTTATGAAAGAATTGGTGATGAAAAAACATTCCGGGCGGATATCCGCATCGTTGCCGCCACGAACCGGGATTTGAAAGTGGAAGTCGAGGCGAAGCGATTTCGTCAAGACCTTTACTACCGTCTGAATGTGTTTCCCCTGGAGATTCCTCCACTCCGGAGCCGGACCGGGGATATACCCATGCTGGCATCACGTTTTCTTAACGTGGCGTCCAAAAAATTAAATCTTCCGCTTCCGCAACTCACCGAGGCCCGTATTCTTGAGCTGCAAAGTTACAACTGGCCGGGGAATATCCGTGAGCTGCAAAATGTAATTGAACGGGCCATAATAACTTCCCGGGCGGGTAAGCTTTCGTTCCACCTTCCCACGGGAAAAACAGACGATGGAAATGGCAGGCGAGAAGAGGCGAATAGACCGCGGAAACCCAATTATGAAAATAAAATCCTTACGGAACAGGAAATGAAGCTCCGGGAAATGGAAAATATATTAAACGCCTTAAATCAATGTAAATGGAAAATCACCGGTTCCGGCGGGGCGGCGGAAATCCTGGGAATGAAGCCGACCACCCTGCACTCGAGGATTAAAAAAATGGGCCTTAAAAAACCAGGGTAACCGGCGGGTGGCGTGGCCGGGCGGAGTGCCTCCGCTGGCGATATATCGTTCTTTATATGGCGAACCGAGCTAGGCAGGCGATTGAGATAGGACCCATCTCCCTCCGGGCGTGGCCCGGTTATTTCTTTTTCTTTCGGGGGGGGGCGATACGGTTCAAATCTTTCATGAAACGCCGCGTGGATTCGGAATATTTCTTTACCCGGTGGTCGATCAGGATATCCTTGGGAGACAGTGGCCGGTCATAATACCCCCAATTGGCGTCGGTATCTTCATTGATCGCCGTGCCCTTGACCGAAATTCCCGCGAATGCGCCCTTGCTGCGGGAATAGGAATAGATTTCTCCCTTAAAAGTCACGTCGGACCCAGCTTCAGCGTGCCTTCCTACCGGCCCGGCCGAAACAGCCGCGTCGGCGCCCAGCGTGAATTTGCTCTTCATGAGTCCTTCAACGCCGCGCTGGGACATGATGAGGAGAATCAGGTCAACCGCCTCGGCCCCGATCTGAAAACCCACACTGCCTCCGGCGGTGGTCAAAAAGGCGGGCGGACCCCATTTCCCAGTCTTGGGGTCGCGGACCGAAGCCACTCCCTTGCCGTAACGGACCGCGCCAATGAATCCTACCTTGACCAGGGTGGGGAAAATCATTATCCCCCTGGCTTGGGCTATTAAATCGGAGGGAATGTTCTCATCCGGAGAACTCTGGATCTCCTGCAAAACCTGCACCGCCTCCCGCAACTGCTGCCGCTGGTCCTTGGTGTCCGCCGCGGCAACGTTGGAAGTGAAAAGGAAAATACCTAAAGGGATTAGCCAGAGTGCTTTCATGAAAACCTCCTACAGGGCGGAAGATATTTTGGGTTCCACGGACCCAACAACTTATTTTAAAGGACCGTGGAGAACGGCTCCTGCCAGCGCCACGGAACCAGCCTTTCACTATAAGGAATTTCAGGTGCGAGGTCAACAACGCACTTCTAAGGTAATTTGTTGATTTTTATGACTTCCCGACAAAACCTCCGGCATCCGTAAAAATCGCTTTACCCCCGGGGCGGGTCCGCTTACCATGCGTGTCTTATGGTTTTGAAGAACGTAAAGGATTTTCTGGACAAACAGGGTCTTTTTTCCCGGCGAATGCCCAGGTTCGAGCATCGTCCCCAGCAAGTGACCATGGCCGAGGCAGTGGAGCGTTCTTTTGCCGAGGGACACCATCTGATCGTGGAAGCCGGCACCGGAACGGGCAAGAGCCTCGCCTACCTGGTTCCGGCCATCCTCTGGGCCGTTAAAAACGGGAAGAAGGTGGTGGTTTCCACCTACACCAAGACCCTCCAGCAACAGATTCTGAATCATGACATCCCTTTCCTGCTCGACAACCTGGGGGTTCCGTTCCGCTATTCGCTTTGCCTGGGAAGCGAAAATTATCTGTCACTCAGAAGATTGAAACGCGCGGGCCAGGGGGGATTGTTCACCGACCCGGAAGAAGACCGTCAACTCCAGACCCTTTTCGATTGGGTGCCAACGGCATCGACGGGATTGCGGGGGGACCTGCCTTTCGAAGCCCGGTCTTCCGTCTGGGAGGAGGTAGGCAGGCAAAAAGACCAGTGCATGGGAAAGCATTGCGAAACCTACAACAACTGCTTTTACTTCAAGGCCCGCAAAAAATGGTTCGGAGCCCATCTTCTCATCGTCAACCATCACCTGTTTTTCGCCAACGTGGCGGGAGGCGGGCGGGTCCTTCCCGATTTCGACGCAGTGATCTTCGACGAGGCCCAGAATATTGAAGAAGCCGCCACCTCCTATCTCGGACTGGAAATCTCCAACTCCGGCTTGTATTACTTCCTCGACCGCCTCTACAATCCACGGACCCGGAAGGGGGTGCTGACCCGGTTGAAACATGACCTGCTGCCCGAAATCCGGAGCCAGGTCACCCAGGTGCGCCAGGCCGTGGAAACATTTTTCATCAGGCTGTTTGAAGAGTTCGGGAGAACGGGCCGCGTTCTCCGCTTTTACAAACCGCCCGTCCTGGACAACAATATCTATATCCCCATGCAGAAGCTTCAGGATCTTCTCAAGACCCTGGAAGGGGGTCTGCATAGGGAAGAGGATCGATTGGACGCCTCCGCCGCCGCTAACCGCTGCATGGAATTCAACAATACCCTTGCGGCCTTTCTCAATCAACATCTTTCCGGTTACGTCTACTGGCTGGAAACCGTCGAGAAACCACGCTACACGCGAGCGGTGCTGCGGGGCGTACCAATCCATATCGCGCCGCTTTTGCATGAGCAGGTGTTTGCCAAAATCGACCGGGTGGTGTTGACCTCGGCGACTCTCACCACCCATCAAGGATTCGATTTCATCAAGGAGCGGACCGGTTTCCAGCCAAAGGAGGAATTAGCCCTGGACACCCCATTCGATTACCGGTCCCAGGCCCTGCTGTACATTCCCCGCGACCTTCCCGAACCCACCGAGGAGATCGACCCCTATGTCGAGGCGATTGCCGCCAGGTCGCGGGATCTGATCCGGGCATCGGGGGGCAAAACCTTTATTCTTTTCACCAGCTATAACGTTCTGAACCGGGTTTACGAGAAGCTCGAATTCCTGGCCCACGAGTTCCGGCTTTTGCGGCAGGGCAGCCTGCCTACCCGCCAAATGATCCGCCGATTCAAGGAAACCCCGTCGGTCATCTTCGGAACCAGTTCCTTCTGGCAGGGGGTGGACATTCCCGGGGAGGCACTCACCAGCGTGATCATCACCAAGCTGCCATTCGACGTGCCCAACGAGCCCATCACCGAAGCGCGGCTGGAGGACCTGCGCCAACGATCCATCGACCCGTTCACCCATTACCAGATCCCCCGTGCCATCATCCAGTTGAAACAGGGATTCGGCCGGTTGATTCGGACCCAAACGGATACCGGGATCGTCTCCATCTTGGATTCGCGGATCACCCGCCGGGGTTACGGCAAACAGTTTTTAGCGTCCCTGCCTTCCTGCCGGGTGGTGAAAAAGATCGAAGAGGTGAAACAGTTCCTGGAGGAAAGACAACCCCTTGCGGGGGATGGGAAAAATCTTCAGCCGGGAATCGTCAAGAATAAGGAGGGATGAACCCCTGCGGACCCCGGGTTCCAAGGCTATTTTTTCAAGGGTTGCTTGGCCTTGGCGGCGAGGAGAATTTTTCGTTTGCCCAGAAAAAGAACCAGGGCGAACAGGCAGGACCCGAATCCGGCCAGCCAGAGAAATAAATCGACTCGCCCGAAAATCGCGAAGAGGAGGATGATATGGATAAAATTCCGGCTGGCCAATATTTGAACCGTATCGTACAACCGGGTTCCCTTAAAAAAACCTCCCTTGCCCGCGCCCCTGGGGAAATAAATAAGGATTAAAATCGAGACTCCTCCAAGCGCCAGCAACAGAAAAGGCGCAAGCGCCTGCGCCCATCCGCGTGTATGGGCCACGCCGAGCATCATCCCGATGAAAGCGAACACATTGATCACGTTGTCACAGGTCGTGTCGAGAGAATCGCCAAAATCCGATTCCATTAATTTCAATCGCGCCACATCCCCATCGCAACAGTCCCAAATAGCCGTCCCCACCAGGAGCAGTGCCCCAAGCAATCCCCCCCAATAGTTTCCCCAGGAGAAAAACCAGCCGGAACAGAGACCTATGGGGAGTCCCATCAGGGTTACCTGGTTGGGGGTCAGGGGAGTTTTGACGAGCAGGGAGGATATCCTCTTGGAAAACAGGGCATTGAACACGCGGTCCAGGACCTGCTTGTAATGCCGCCCGGAGTTTCGGATCAGCCCGACTTCCGCCAACCGGACCGAAGGGGCGTCCCGCACAGTCACAGCGAAATCGTTATTTGGAGTCACCAGAACCGGCGCCGCGGCTTCTATCCCGTCTTGGCTCTGGAGGGATTCCTTAAGCTTTTCGAGTTTTTCCGCCGGGAAGAGGTACATCTTCGGCGGAGGATTTCCGGGACTTTCCAAAACGGTGATTTCTTTTTGGGCAAGGGCACCGGCGGTCTCGGCTTTTCGGATAAACTCCCTGATCAAACGGGGAGAGGTGACGGTGTCTCCGCGGATCCACAGAAAATTTCGTGAGGCGGCCAGGGCTTCGAAGCGTTTCCACCCCTCGGTGTGCAGGATTTCATCCACGTCGAACCAGTGCAGCTTGCCCTGAAACCGGGGATCGTTCTGAAGGTCCCCTTGCGCGAATGGGATTTCATTTTCCGGAACCTCCCTGGAAAGGACGGCGATCTCGCTCAATCCGGCCCGTTGGAGGGTGAGGACAAGCCGTTTGAACAGGGGGATACCGGCAATGTCCCGCCGAAGGAGAAAGCGGATCCCACAGGGCGGCGGGATCAGTAAAATGACGGCGAACCGGACAGGGCTCATTGGGGATTTTTAGTGGCTCAACGCCTCAGCTGGCCATAGGTTGGACTGTAAATGAAGGTTGCCAAAATGGACAATTTTTCCTTTCGGATGTGGAGGGGGAACGGATAGAACGGGGCTGCCTCCTTGACCGCCTTGACCGCGGCGAAGTCCAGGATATCGTGTCCCGACCGGTCGACCAGGCGCACTCCCAGGAGATTGCCGTCCTTGGAAATTCGGAACCGCAGGGTCAGTTCACCGCTGATCCCCCTTTGGGCGGCTTCCACCGGATAGGTCCATACCCGCTCGATCTGATGTTTGATGCGCGCGAAATAGGAGGCGTATTTGGTCTCCATGGTATCCAGGGAGATGGCTTCCTCGTCATCGGACTCCTCCAGCGAATCCGGTCCCGTGTCCAGTGAGGCGTATTTGTCGGGATCGAACCCATCGAGCAGGGAGAGGGACCCCCGGGTGCCGGTGCTGAGGCTTGCGGGAGCTTCCGCCTTTTGAGCGCCCCGGGCCTGGGGTTTAAAGGTGCCGCGGTCGGACAGGGGCAAGGGAGCCCGCTCCTTCTCCGCGGTCCGCTGCTTTACGGTCTTCGAGAATTTTTTTTGGGGAGGCGTCCGGGACCTTTTGGAATCGGGGGACACCCCAGACGCTTTGGGAACGACGGTTTTGTGGCGCCGGTATACCTTGTCCCGGCTTTTTTTCAAATTGGAATGGGCGCGGCTGTTATAACTGGCCAGCAGTTCCGCGGAGCTGGGTTTTTCAATTTTCTTCGGTTTGGGGGCGTCGATGATCGTCCCAGGGTTTAATTTGGATTTGGCTTTCTGGGGTTCGATGAATTTGACATGAATGGGAGGCGGTTTCGCGAGTAACCGTTTCATCGGCAACACACCCTGTATGATGAAAACCACAAGATGAATCAGGATCGAAATAAGGATGAACCGGTTCAACCGGGTCCGGTCCAGCAAGCTGGTATCAATCCAGAATCTTCCGGCGGTGCCGACTCCGGCCGCGAGTGCGCCTATGGGGGAAATGCCTTTTGACTGCATGGAGGATTCACCGTGTAACTCTTTACGTCTAAATACTTTACATTTTTATGCGGGTTTTCGCAAGCGGGGAAATCGTATTTTGGTCCTTGGAAATGCCAGCCGGCCGGGCCGAGTACCTCGGCTGGTAATTGGACTTGCGTTATATGGCGGACTAAGGTGAGCTGGCGATAATGCTCTGACCCATCTCCCTCCGGGCGTGGCCCGGCCTATTCCTCTTCCGTGAAAAGAGGGTTTACCGGTGCTAACCGCTTTGGACTTTCAACCGGTCACATTTCCGGCTATACCAGTGGAAGGCATTTTCCGTCCGGTGCGATCCGGTGTTGGGGATTGAAAAATCAACTCCGTTTCCAAACGGAACATATCCCATCTGGAGGGTCCGGTAGATGCGGTTTATGTAGGACGGGAAGTCATTGTACATCGGGAGTTTTCTTTGCAAATCCGGCATCGCGCATTCCTTGAACCGGAGCAGCTCCTCGCCGTAAGGATGAACCCGGCTCAACCCGTCCTCACCGTGCCGTTGGTGCGCGTACCGCGCCAGGGCCTCGAAATCCTCCCAATCCTCGAGAGCGTCCACATCCGAAACGAAAGAAGGGTCGTCATGCAGTTTGCTGGTGAAGGCGGTGTTGAGCAAAATGGAGGCTCCCCGGTTAAAGTTTTTCTGATGCATGCCAAACCGATATTGATCCTTTTCTCGGAACCTCTTCCAATCGGAACGGAACCGTAGCGCATGGTGGGCGATCACCGGGAGGAGCCTCAGGAACCGCGAGGACAGGTGCGGCATTTTTCTGAAAACGGCCCTAAGGATTTTCCCGTCTTTCCGTGACGCGTGCAATTGATCCATGATCCCCGGATCCACCTCGGCCAAATTGATCGGATAAGTATTGGGTTCCTTGATATCGTGTAGTTCATGGGGATCTTCCAAAATCGCGCGATAATGGTAGTTCCTTTGAACAAATTCGCTGTCCGGGTCTTCCTCGCATCGCGGAAACATCTTCTGCCGGGAGTTCAGCCAAAGAATGAGATTGTGGTTTTGAATGTCTCCGTCCTGGAGGACCTTCTCCAGGTCATACATGAAGGGCAGATCGCCGGGTTGAAACAGGATCAATTCATTGGGTTCGACGGTGAGGCGCCGGCGGCCCAGGGCGAGGGTGTTGATCAGGCTCAGGTTGTGTGGGTCTTCCGGGACAAATTGGATCGATTTCCCCTGCGCGCCGACGGTTTCCAGAAACTTTTCCAGCACGCGTTCCACTTCCGAGGACCCGATGACGACGATCTCCTGCAGACTCGAATGTATCAGGTTCGCCAGGGCATAACACATGACCGGGATCCCGTGGATGAGAAACAGGAACTTGAGCTGGTCGATCTCATCATCCTTGGCGCGCAAAATGAGGTGGCTGATGCCTTTTTTGCCGGAAGCGATCTCGCGCTGGGCTTTGCGGATGCTCATCCGGTTGGCCCCAACCCGCGATGGGAGCCGGTCATGGCTGAAACTGAGGATGCATTTATCGATAAAAGGTTTGTTATTGGCTGAAAACATCACGTTGCATAAAAAATATAATCATTTTGACAGGGGGACGCCGGAAGGTGGTTCTTCATTCATTTGGGAATATTGAAGTACCTTGTTTTTTATCATGATTTTTCGATCGCTGACAAGCCATTTTCTGCCGTTAATATATCAGGATGAAAAATTCCGGGAGCGGCCGGGCCACACCCGGAGGGAGATGGGTCAGAGCATCATCGCCCACGGCCACGGTCCGCCATTTAACGCATGTCCCATCCGGCCCCGCAGGCACTCCGGGTCCGCCATATAAAGTATGACAATACCACCCGCGGCGGTTCGCCGCCCCGGGCTCTTGGGAGAATAGACTTGACGTTTAATTTTTAATAGACATACAATTAAATATACTCTTTATTTAAAAGGATTTTGCAATGGGAGACCCAACCCATATCATTGAACTGATCGACCGGATCCTCGAGGAAACCGCCGATCGTCCCCATTTGCAGGAAATGATTTTCGATCTGCGGGATGCTTTGTTCGATTCCCAGCAAACGGCCCGGCAACTTTCCCTGAAAATAAAAACCCTCGAGGAGGCGGTGCAAAAATTAAAATCGCCCGCTCACCGGATTGGAACCATCCTGGGAAAAGGAGAGGATGGGCTGTACCGGCTCATCGTAGGCGGGACGGAGTACCAGGCCGCCGTCTCTCCCGAACTTCTGGAAAAAGGTCCGTTAAAAACAGGGGAACAGGTGGCATTGAATGAAGGATTTGTCGCTATCACCAAACTCCCCCAGCCTCACCAGGGGCCCCTTGTCCGCATTACCAGCCAGTTGGCGGACGGGCAATGGCTCGTCAGCGGCGCCGGCGCCAATTCGGAAACCATCGTCGTCCCCCATGAAGACATGGATACTTCCTCCCTCAAGGAAGGGGAAGAGGTGATCCTCGATCCCAACCAGAGAGTGATTCTGAACAAACTCCCCAAACGCCAATCGAAATCCTTCGTGGCAGATGATTTCGTTCCCGTCGGCTGGAATCATGTGGGCGGGCAGGAACAGGTCATCAAGGAAGTGCACAAGGTCATCGAGTATCCCCTCCTCCACCAGGATATCCTGACGCAAATGGATTACCAGGTGCCCAAGGGATTCCTGTTTTATGGTCCGCCGGGCTGCGGAAAAACCCTAATGGGCAAAGCCATTCTGACGGAGGTCATCCGCAAGCTTTCGAGCAAGGAGCAAAAGGAACTGCAAGGCCGGTTCATTCATGTCAAGGGACCGGAAATTCTCAACATGTGGCTGGGGGAATCGGAACGCAAGATCCGCGAAATTTTCAGAAAAGCCCGCGATTATAAGGAAAAGGGACAGGTGCCTTTCATATTCATCGACGAGGCGGAATCGATTTTGGGCACCCGGCAGGCCATGCGCGGTCTTAACATCGCCAACACCCTCGTACCCATGTTCTGCGCCGAGATGGACGGCATCCAGTCCCTTCGGGACACCGTGGTGATTCTGGCCACCAACCGGCCCGACCTGATCGATCCCGCCATCCTGCGGGCCGGGAGAATCGACCGGAAAATCAAGGTGGGGCGCCCCAACCGGGAAGATTGCAAGTCCATCCTGAGGATATACCTGACGGAAAATTTGCCCCGCGAACATCCCAGTTTCGATGATATGGCGGAACCGTTCCTGGACAAACTTTTCAAGCGGTCCGCCGATCAGGAAACGCTGGTCCTCACCCTGCGCAGCGGGGAATTCAAGAAACTGTACTGGAAGGATTTCATTTCCGGAGCGGTCATCGAGGGAATCGTCAAACGGGTCAAGGAACAGGCCATCGAAAGAGCCATCGCGGGGGAAAAGTTGGTGATCACGGTTCAGGATCTGCTTCAAGCCCTGGAGAAAGAATTCAAGGAAAGCAGTCTGCTGCCCGCGGAATCCAACCTGGAAGACTGGCTGCAACTCCTTGACATGGATTCGCGCCATGTGGTACGTGTTCGGAAACCCAGCGAGGCGGATCATGCGGCCGCCACCACCATGGACCGATCAATCATATGAGCGCGATAGTCCCCCTCATCGGGATCGAAACGGAATACGGCATCATCCGCGAAGACCTCGAAACTACCGACCCGGTCGAAGAGTCGATGGCGTTGCTCGGGCGGTGCGAGATTCCCAGCGTCTTCCGGGCCTGGGCTTATCACCGTGAAAATACGCATCAGGATATGCGCGGCTTCCGCGTCGAGTCCCTCGCCCAGGATGAAGAGGAAGATGAATTTTGCGCGGAGGACCGGAAACGGCCTTATTCTTACTGGGAGATGAAAAGCGACCGGGTGCTGATCAACGGCGCCCGGTTTTACAACGACCACACGCATCCCGAATACACGACGCCGGAGTGCGACAGTGTGTTCGAGCTGGTGGCTCACGATTTGGCCGGGGAGCGGATCGTGTGGGACTGCGCGCAGTCGCGGAACAGCGACCTCGGCAAGGACGCCGTCCAGATTTTCAAGAACAATACCGATTACAGCGGACACAGTTACGGCACCCACGACAACTTCCTGATTCCACGGAGACTGGACTTCGACACCTGGGTGCGGGGGCTGGTGCCGTTTCTGGTGACGCGCCAGCTTTATGCGGGGGCCGGGAAAGTCGGATCGGAAAATCGCAAGGGAGAGGATTTTTCCGGACTGCAACTCAGTCAGCGCTCCGATTTCATCGAAAGCGTGCTGAGCATCGAAACGATGACGCAGCGTCCGATCATCAACACCCGCGACGAACCGCATGCGTCTCCGGACCGGTACCGCAGGCTTCACCTGATTCTGGGGGACGCCAATATGTCTCCTTACGCGACGGCGTTGAAGGTGGGAACCACGCGGCTGGTGCTCACTCTCATCGGGGAGGAAAAACTGGCATCCCCGCCGGCCCTGGACGACCCGGTGCGGGATATCCAAAGGGTGTCCCGCGGGCGCACGGGAAAAACCGCGCTGCAACGGGCCAGCGGAGGAACGATCACTCCCCTGGAAATCCAGGAATTCTACCTGGACCAGGCGGAACGACATTATTCAGGTGAATGCAAGGAATCGGACTGGATCCTCCGCGAATGGCGCCGGACGCTCGATGAATTGAACCGCTGCCCGGAAAAATTGGGCGACCGGATCGATTGGGCGATCAAGGAAAGCCTGTTCACCGGTTTCATGGAAGCAGAAAAGTTGGCATGGGACGACCCCTGGCTGCGCAGCCTGGACCTGGAATATCATAACCTGAATCCGGAACGCGGCCTCTACCGGGGGCTCCAGCAGGAGGGCGGGGTCTTGTCCCTGTTCTCCGAGAATGAGGTGCTCCAGGCGATGCGGCAGGCCCCGGAAGGAACCCGGGCACTGATCCGCGGCATGGCGGTTGAACACGAAAGGGACAATATAAAAAAGATCCATTGGACGGCGGTGGAATTCCATGACGGTGAAATTCTGGATTTGACCCAGGTGGTCACTTCCGCCGATGTCCAGAAAATGCTTAACTCAAAGAAGGAGCGGTTCGCATGGATATGAATGACCCATTGAGACGAGAAGAACGAAGGGAATCCACCCCGGACCGGGAGGACAGCGGCCCCTCCCGTCCGGATGTGTCCCGGCCCGGCCGCGACGGCCTGTTGAAACGCATGAAACGGGTGGACCCGAAGCAATCGGAACGATACAGGCAGCGCACCGGGCAATGATTTCGAACCCTGATCAAAACCAGCCGCCGGGCGACTTTATGGAATTGTTGCAACGTTCCGGGTACCGTTTTCAGTCTTCCCCGCAAAATATGGGCTCCGGGGAAAAAATTCCGGTATCCCAGGGAACCACGGTGCTGGCGTTTCATTTCCAGGACGGCGTGATCGTCGCCGGTGACCGCCGCGCCACCGCCGGCAACAGCATCATGTACGACCGCTGCGACAAGGTCATCCCCCTCGACGATTATTCTCTCATGGCCATCGCCGGGGTTCCGGCCACCGCGTTCGAGATGGCCCGCATCCTTTCCCACAATTTCGAGTATTACCGCCGCTCCCAGATGCAGCCCATGAGCACCGAGGGTAAAATCCGCGCCCTTTCCAAGCTGTTGAAGGAAAATATCGGCATGGCCCTGCAGGGAGTGGGAATGGTCAGTCCCATCTTCGCCACCTACGACATCAAAAGGAAAAAACCGTTTATTTATTTTTATGACATGCTGGGCGCTGAGTTCCAGATACTCACCCATACCGCCACGGGGTCCGGATCCCCCATGATCCGCGGTATCCTGGAACACGAGGACCTATGGGGAAACAAACCCCTCCAGGAGCGTGACCGGACCGAGGCGGTGACCCTGGCAATCCGTTTGTTGCAGACCGCAGCCCAGTTCGATTCCGCCACCGGCCGGGCCCGGCCGGAAAAAAAATTATTTCCCGTCATCGCCGTCATCTCCGAGGCCGGATACCATATCATCGGCGAAGAGGATATGGCCGGCTTGTTCCAAAAATCCCTGAACCGAGGTTGAGGAATGTTCGAAGAACCTTTTCGCTGGATGGAAGCCATATCCACCCGGCACAGCTATGTCCGTGAAAAGCTGCAAAAAGGCCAGCCCGTGCTCGCCGTGCCCTACAACGAGGGGGCGCTGCTTCTGGGTTTTTCACCCCAACCGGGAAAAATCTTCGAGGTCTACGACCGCATCGCCATGGGCGGGTTGGGTCACCCGGCGGATGTGGAAAAACTGCGGATGACACTGCTCGATATGGCCCACCTGGAGGGGTTCAACCGGTCGGCGCAAGACGTCACCATCGCCCGGCTGCTCCAGTTCGGGGTCGCCCCCTCCCTGAAACAAAATTTCGAGGAAGTCATGCGCGCCCCCTACCTCATCCAGTTGATCCTGGCGGAACTCGATGCGGAGGGCCAGACCAACTTCTACCGCATGAGCTACGACGGCTATTGGGAAAAGCTCAAACATGGCGGGGCGATTGCCGGTGACGCCAAGGTCGTTGAATGGCTCGACAAGGAAATCGAAAAGGCTCCCTTCCGTTCCCTTCCCCTGGACCAGGCCCTGAGCCGGGCGTGCCGTCTTTGGGAAGAAGGGAAAAAACACGGCTCCGATCAAGAGGAAAATAATGAGGAAGAATCCGACGGCCCCCCGAAAACCCTGAAAGAGGTGTTCGAGAAATGGAACCTGGAAGCCGCGGTCCTTTGCGGTAAAACCACCCGGAAATCGATTTATCGGCCTGTCAGCCAGAAAGAAATCGAACAACTGCGCGCTTCGGTCACCGAATCATGAAAAAACGCATCTACGGAATAGAGACCGAATATGGCTTGCTCATCCGCAACAGCGAGTTCCGCTATGATCCGGTAGAAATCGCCAACCGGATCAAGAACTATATCTTTTCCAGGGGGCTGGGGGTGTTGGACCTGCATTACCGCGCCAACGACGAACCCCCCGGCAACGGGGGTTTTCTTTCCAACGGCGGCCGGCTGTACCTGGATATGGGCCACCTGGAATACGCCTCCCCCGAATGCTCCAACCTGGTGGACCTGGTCACCTACGACCGGGCGGGCGACTGGCTGATTCAAGATGCGGTCGACGGCCTGGGATGGACCGATCAGGTCTCCATCATCAAGAACAATGTCGACCTGGAAACCAACGCCACCTTCGGATGCCATGAAAATTATCTGGTCGACCGGTCCTTTCCCTTCGATGAACGGGACAACCTGAAACTCCTCTCTGCCTTTCTGGTGACCCGGCAGATATACAGCGGAACAGGCCGCATCGGCGCCTGCAACCCTCACCCCTTCCGGGATTGGGACGGAGTCTCTATGGACACCGTGGAAGAGGAACGGGTGGATTTCCAGATCTCCCAACGCGCGGATCACATTCCTAACGAGTTTTACCGTTGGGTGCAATACAACCGGGCCATCGTCAACACGCGGGATGAACCCCTCGCCGACCCGAGCAAATACCGCCGCATCCACCTTTTGGTGGGCGACTCCAACATGAGCGAATTCGCCACCGCCCTGAAAATGGGAACGACCCGGTTGATGCTGGAACTTATGGACCGGGGCGCCGTCAGGCGGGAATGGATTCTCGCGGATGCCGTCGGCGCCATGCGCTCCATCTCGCGCGACCCGGAATTCCATTGGGAAATAACCCTGAAAGACGGCACCCGCTCCACCGCCCTCGAACTGCAATGGGATATCCTGGGGTTCGCAAAAAAACATTTCAAGGGGGAAAACCACGAAGCCGACTGGATCCTCGAAAATTGGGAATGGGTCCTCACGGACCTGTCCAAGGGACCGGAAGCGCTCATCGGCCGGGTGGATTGGGCCAGCAAATTCTGGATGCTCAAGGAATTCAAAAAAGAAGAAAACCTGGACTGGCACGACCCCTGGCTAAAAAGCCAGGACCTCGAATATCACAACCTCAACCGGGCACGGGGACTGTACTGGGGACTGGAAGAATGCGGCGACGCCATCCGGAAAACCAGCGACGAGGCGATTGAGTATTCCAAAACCACCCCGCCCCGGGGCACCCGCGCCGACGGACGCGGCGAGCTGATCAAGGCCCTTAAAGGGACTCATTCGGGCTACCTCATCGACTGGATCGGGTTCCGGTTGAATAAAAATGAAGAGCCGTTCCTGATGCTCGACCCGTTTGTTTCCTATAAATCCAAAATCCGGGATTACCTGAAACGCATGAACCTGCTTTCCGGCGGGGATCCTCCCTCCACCCTACCCAATCCTCCCGGCACCGATCCCACCGATAAAGAAAAATAACGCCCGGGCCCCGAGCAGGGGATAGGTCCTGGCATCATCGCCA
>JBHHVU010000046.1:0-25539 GCA_046754465.1 Nitrospinaceae bacterium
TTGGGTCGGAAGCAGACGTTACGATCGTACGTGGTACCATGCCAATGTATGGACTCAAATGAATCTGGAATAAGAACGAACATACCAATCATATAGTAACAAAAAGCTACTCTAATTTCTGACGCACTAACCTAATCTAAATTTACTTTTTTTGGGGCATCCCCCGGTTTCTGATTTCCCAATAGCTAAGACAATGGGGGGGATTCGAAACTTGAAACTTGGAACGGGTTGAACTGGATCTCAGGATGAGGCTAGTGTATTGGGGTTTGGTTTAAAATTTGATTTTGGGTGGGGGGAATATAGACATGAAGTTCTCTCCTCCCAAAAATCTATCTAATCTTCCCTTAATTTTAACAATAAAGTGTGATTTCTGTCCTGACTTATTGCTGACTTTAACGAACAAAGGGCCAGGCCAATAAGACCTAACCCCTTGTTTTATATGGTCGGGACGAGAGGATTTGAACCTCCGACCACTTGACCCCCAGTCAAGTGCGCTAGCCAGGCTGCGCCACGTCCCGTTGTCTTTTTCTTGGAAAGTCTGGTTTCCGCCCTGGCCCAAAAATTCTGTTTCAGCTTGTTCCGTTGGATGCGCCCCGTGTCAGGATCTCAAGGGCTCTCCGGCCAAGCTTGTATCAAAAATAGTTGATCCGGGATGGGATGTCAATAAAATAGGCGGTCTTTTGAGGGGCGTTCTCAATGGGGTTTGCAGGGCCTGTGTAATGTGTTAAAATTCTTTAACCTTATGTTTTCACATTATTTTTTCGTGCCTTGGAGTTGTGGCGGCGGGTGTTCCGTGCCGTGGCGGCAGGCGCTTTTTAATGTGGATTTCTCTTAGCTTGCTTGAGTCCCGGGGAAATTCCGGGCATTTTAAAACCAGGGGAGGGATATGAAGGTCGTCAAGGTTCGGGACGCTATTGATTTCAACCCGGAAAAGTTGAAAAAGGTCAGTCTTTTCGATACGGACAATTTCTTTTGTGATGTATATTGTTTTGAACCCGGTCAGTCGCAGAAGATCCATTCTCACGCCGGTTCCGACAAGGTTTACTATGTTCTGGAGGGCCGGGGCAAGGTGACCGTTGGGTCCGAGGAACGGGAACTGGGTCCCGATGAAATCACTCTGGCTCCTACCGGGCAGGACCACGGGGTGATAAACCATACCGGTGAAAAACTGGTGATTCTGGTTTTCATGGCTCCCAAACCGTAACCCGCCGCTGCCTGGGTCCGCGATGGGGCCCGAGTTGCCGATAAGGGAATTATTCTCATGATTTATTTGGTATTTCCGTCTTCCTGGCATCCTTCCCAGCCTTATTTGAGCTTGCCCAGTCTCAAGGCGTTTTTAGCCCAGAATGGCATCCATGACGTGGTGCAGCGCGACTTGGCGATCGAGTTTCTGGATCATTTGTGCTCTTGGGAGAAAACGAAACCGCTTTATGAGAGGATCATCCGGGAACTGAACGAGATGGGTTCGAAACCCAGGCATTCCCAGTTCGAGCGGGAGAAATACGCCAAACTTCTGGAAGCGGAAGAGATCATCCCCGCCCTCAAGGATCAAATCGACGGAGCCGCGGGGTCCCTGAGAAGTGAGGAGTTTTACGATCTTGACCGGTACATGGAAAGTCTCAAGATCATCGACGTGTGGCTCGACAGCATTCTGGCCCCTTATTATCCGTCGCAACTAACGGTGATTGGCAGCCAGCTTCGTTATTCTCCTTATTCCTCGGCAGAAATCCTGGAGTCGTTCAAAAATCCAGGTGAAAACTATTTCTACGACCTCTATAAAGAATGGTACCTGCCCTCGATTTTGTCCGAGGACATCGATCTCCTGGGCATCTCCATCACCTCGGTCGAGCAGATCATCCCGGGCCTCACCCTGGCACACCTGGTCAAGCAGAATCGTAAGGACCTGCATATCACAGTCGGGGGCAGCGTGTTCACCAAACTGGTGGACCGCATGGAGCGGGATGGATCGCCGTTGTTCGACTTCGTCGACAGTTTCATCGTGCATGAAGGGGAGACGCCGCTGCTTCGGCTCGTCCAGGAATTGCGCGGGGGAGGTGATTTAACGAAAGTGCCCAACCTCGTCTACGAGGCCGAGGGCAAGGTTCAAGTCAACCGGCCTTTTGCCAAGGAGGAGTTGAACGCCCTGCCGACTCCCGATTTTGACGGCTTTCCCCTGGAACTTTACTTTTCCCCGGAGCGGGTGCTTCCCCTGATGGGGTCCCGCGGCTGCTACTGGGAACGGTGCGCCTTTTGTTCCATTCCCTTCGACCATATGGATTTCCATGTCCGCTATGCTGAAAATGTGGTCAATGATGTGAAAAATCTCCAGATGAAATACAACTGTAATTATTTTTTCTTCACGGATGAAGCGCTGCCGATCAATTTCATGAAAACGTTCGCGTCGAAAATCGTGGATCAGGAAATCGACATCCAATGGACCGGAGAACTCAAGTTTGAGAAAAGCCTGCTCAAGGAAAACCGCATGGAACTGTTGTACCGGTCGGGATGCCGGAAGTTGATTTTCGGGCTGGAGTCGTATAACCAGCGGGTCCTGGACGCGATGAAGAAGGGCGTGCAACTGGAGGTGGTGGACAAGACCGTGGAAGAGTGCCTGCGCATCGGCATTGCCATGCATTTTTACCTGATTTGCGGGTTCCCCACGGAAACGCGGGACGAGGTGATGGACTCGGTGAACTTTGTCTTGAACAACCCCGCGCTACTCGATTCGCCCGGGTTTTCCTGCATCGCCTCCCAGTTTGATTTGGAAAAAGGCACGCCCATCGAAAAGAATCCGGCCGAATGGAACATCACCCGCATCTTCACCCCGCCACAGCACGATCTCAGCCTTGGATATTCCTATGAAGGCACCGTGGGCATGACCGACGATGAAGCGACGGAAATGTACCAGGAGATCATCGAAAAACTCGGCCGGGAAGTGAAAACCTTTCCCGATAACTATTCCCTATCAGACGGCCTGCTGTACCTGGGGCATCACCAAAAGGATACTATCCGCGAGCGGCTCAGCACCCTGGCTCCCGCCTGAGAACCCCTGGAATATTCACCGAGTGTTTTTCCCCCATCCCCTTACCGCCTGGACCTTAGTATTTTCCCCTGAACCCGGTCAGAATTTTCTAATACCTTGAACCTTCGCTTTCTTTTTGGGAGGATTCTTTTTCGTATTGGGATTTTTGATCCTCGTAGGAACCCGGTTTTTTATCAGGCGGACGCGAGCATTGGGTTCCTGTTCCTCCGGTGGCCCCGGCACACAGGAAAATCATCAAAATCGCCAAAATAAACAATCGTTTCATATAAATCACCCCGATGGATAGGAGAGGGCTCCCCTGTCATTGGGTTAAGGATGAATAAAGTATCTCACCCTCGGGTCGACCAGGGTCGGGGAACCTTACAAAATTTAGATGATGAAATATCTCAAGGGGGTCCTTGAAAACGGTTCCCCAAAAGAAAAATTAAAAAAACCGCTCCAAAGGTACACACCAAGGTGGCTCCTGTGGGAAGGTCGAGGAAAAAGGAAAGCATGAGTCCCCCCAGGCTGGCGGTGATTCCCACGCAGGAACCCACGATAAATTGCCCGCGTAGGGATCGAAACACCAGGGCGCCGCAGACCGCCGGAATAATTAGAAAAGTGAATACCAGAAAAATTCCAGCGGTCCGGACCGAAAAAATAATCACCAGGCCCAGGGTGCCATAAAACAGGAAATCCCAGGTGAAGGACGAGTCTCCTTTGAAGGGTGGCTTCTTATAAAATTCCGATTGGGACTCCATCCGGTTCCTCACAAACCAATGCACCAGGGCCACCCCAAGCACAACTCCAAAAAGTTTTAAAACCCCTTCCCAGCTCATCCAAAGGATGGACCCGTTCAACAGGGTTTTGATATGTTCCGCCCCGTGGGGTGCGTGGGTGACCAAAAGTAACGCCACCGACGCGGCCACAACGTATACGATTCCTATGATCGCTTCCTGTGGTACGCGCGCGGTCAACGGCCGGGTGGCGGTGAAAAATAGCGCGCCGCCTATGACGAAGACCATGGAGAAGAGCAAGGATGCGCCCGAATCGGGATCGCGATCCAGGATAAACGCAACAGTGGTTCCCAAAGCTGCCAGTTGGGCCAGTGACAAGTCGACAAACAGGATTTCTCTTTTTAGAACATGGATCCCGAAATACGTGTAGATGATGGACAGGATCAAACAGGCGGCGCCGGGCGCCGCCATGATAGTCAGGAAATCGGTCATGATCGTTCAGGCTCTCTTCAAATTAGGGTCGGGTTCCTCAAGGATTTGAAAGCCCATTCTCCAGGCTCGTCACCAAGGTATCGAATAGGGAGATGTAATCGGCGGCTTCCGCGGCACCCCCTACGGATACGGGCAGGCTCAAAACCACGGCGCCGGTTTTTTGAGCGAGCATGCCGGAGAATTTTGTTTCAAAATAATTTGCTTGAAGGATGACCCGGGTGTGTTGGTTTTTCATTAATTTAGCCAGGGTGGTCAAATGTCTTGGAGTCGGGGGGACCCCCGGGATGGGTTCGATCGTTCCCACCCGGGTGATGCCAAACCGTTTGAGGAAATAACTCCAGGTTTTATGATAAGTCACCACCTTGGGGCTCCGGAACTTTTCCAGTCTCTTCTTCCATCCTTCAATCTTTTTTGTCAGCCGTTCAATGAAATGGCCGAGACGATCCCGGTAAGTTCCCGCGTTCTCTGCATCCAGATCTTCCAGGCGGTCCGCAATGGCTTGAGCCATGAACACGCCATTTTCAGGGTCCAGATGGTAATGCGGATTTCCCAGGGGATGGATGTCGCCCATCGACCGGTCGACCTCCCCTCGGGGAATTTCAAGGGGAAGGATGCTGGAGGAGAGATCGAGGTTCCCAGGCCGCCCCGGAAGCACCTTGAGATTGCGGCCCCCCTGAATCAATAAAGGCAGCCAGCCGATCTCCAACTCCAAACCCTGATAGATCAGTAGATCGGCACGATTCACTTTAAGCATGTAACTGGGCCGGGCTTCGATGTAATGGGCATCCTGGTACCCGCGCGCGATGGATTCCACCTTCACGAGATCTCCACCCACTTCTTTAACGAGGGCCGCGATATCCTGCGTGGTGGTGACCACCCTCAATTTTGCCGCGGCGGTACTTTCATTGATCCACAAGCAAAGAATCGAAATCGTAATAAGGGTCAAACAGGAATGGATTTTCATGGTTGTCCTCGGCGGCAAACAGGGTTCGATTTAAGTCATTGAATACCACTTCGACCGAAGGTTTTTACTCAATACGAGTGGGCCGGGTGAGATCCGAATGTGAAATTGAGTTGCAGCAAAACCTGATGCTCACTGGCTTCCTGGAACTGGTCGAGGTAGTTGTATTGAAGCCTGAGCGCGGAAAATTCACTGAGAACGAAAGCCAGCAGGGCGCTGTATCGATGTTTGTCCAACGCCTTTTCTCCCTTCGCTTTCCTGTCCCGCGGAATGGTGAAAAAGTCGTAACGGGCCTGCACCCACCATCGCCGGGCAAACTGATACTGAAAAAAGGTATAGATTCCTTTTTTGTCCACCTCGCGCGACGAGTTGAGGAACTCCGACTGCCAAACAAGGGTCCGGTAGCGTTCCCGCCCGGCGGGCTTCCATTTGAAAGTCAGGTCGGCGCCAGATAATTGGGTCGCGTTGTAGGGGCCGGTGATGTTGTCATTTCTGCCGTAGGCGAAGGAGCCGCCGAGTTCCAGGGTCAGTTCATCCGTCAGGTCCAGCAGGTTTTTTAAATGCGCGAGGTAGAGAAAATCATCGCTCAAGGGACCCTTGAACAGCGGGTTGTCCCCTTGCAGAAACTGAAAATTAAACTCCGAGAACCACGTTGTTGGAAGAAGAGCCGATAACCCTCCGCCGATCTCATTCAAACCATCCTTGCCGAGGATCTCTGCATTGATCAAGGGCGCGTCGATGAAAGGAAACTGGTGGGTATGCAGGAGATTGTGCTTTCCAAAGGGGGCGAAGAATTTTCCCGCTCTCAGCGCCAGATTGTTTATGACAAGAATATCCGCGATGAATTCTTCAATCTCGATTTTATCCACCTCTTCCAGGGAAAGGGTCAATTGCCCCTTCAGATACGTATCCACGACCGCCGCCAGCTGCAATTCCACTTCCTGAATCTTCAACCCGGTTTTGACCTTCCTGGCCGGGTCGTCCCTTCCTTCATTGACAAAAGTACCCAGGAGAAGCCCGTTTACGCTGATCGCGGGATTGAATTTCCGCGAAATGCCGGATGCGGTGGTGGAACCCCGGGAGGAGGTTTTTCCCGGCTCCCTCCGCGCCTGTTTGCCCGTGGTTTGGGATTCCAGCTTTTCGATTCTTTTTCTCAGTTCCTCAATTTGAGGATCCAAGTTTTGAGTTTCATCAGCCATCGTTTCCGTGACCGCCAGAAAAAATAGGAAAAGGATGAATGACATTTTCAAGGGTTTCATAAAACCTCACCAGAAAATTTTCATGGAATGATTGCCATGGGGAAAAACAGACTTGGCCTTAAGGTTTCACCTGGGCCTGATTCCCATGGGGATCAAAAAAATTTAGGGGGTTTTTATGAAAAAAAAGGAGGGCTCCGGCTGGAAAAATTCTGGAAGGAAGGCGGGGTGGTGACTTCCACCGTGACCTTAGGAAGGATTTGAGTGCATAGCGTAAATTCCAGTGGGGGCGGTTGAATGTTTAATACGGAGGCCGACTGGCTCCATTGGCAGGCGAAACAATCCTGATGCACCGGTTTGACGTCCAGGGCATGGGAGTGCAATAACGGCAAGAACGCAAAAAGTATCCCGAAACTTACGAGTATCAGGTAAACCGGGAAGCGCCGAACCGACTTTTGATTTCTTAAAATCATTTGATCGCCGATAGAAAATTCATGCATTAAAACAGCGCCAAAATTCCAAACGGCAAGGCAAATGCCAGGATGATTAAAACAGCGTTCAGGATTTGAATCAATATTAAATTATCCGTGATGGGGGATAAAACCATTTCCACCCCAACCCGGCGTACGGCGTGTTCGATGTCGCTTGACGTGATCTGGTTGGAAGGTTTTTTTGCCAATTCCTCCGCCACGTCGTCGAGGAAGAAAAATTTCAGGGCCTTGAGGATGGTTCCGAACAGGACACGCCCGGCCAGACCGGTTATACCCCTTTTGAGACGAAGCTTGGCACGGAAATCTTCTCCGATGTTGTCAAACTGGCGTGCCAGTTCTTCCTTGGGAATGGTTTTGCTGAATTTTGGGAACTTCGCAATAACTTCCCGTGTCAAAAGGTCGAGCAGGCCGTGCAGTCCGCCAACCATCTCCCGGAGTTTGTTACCGGCAATGTGGATCACCGAGGCGATCAACCCGTGAAAAACTCCGAACCCTCCATACCAGAAAAATCCGCAAACCAGAATCAATGTTTCCAGCCAGGAAGGCCACTCCAAATCCGCGAGCCCTGTTTGTTGGAAGACGGCCAGGGCTGCCATTCCCAGGGCAAACCCCGCCAGGCTCAAAAGCGTCAGCTTTATGAAACTGCCGACGAACAGATCGGTAAAAAAGTCCCGCCAAAATTGCAGTAAATGTTCCTTGTCCATGGTGCCTGGCCCGGTCCCCTCTCGCGTATTTTTCCGGTTCAGGGAAAACGGGGAGAAGAATGTGATCGCTCCATTGATTTTCGGGAGGGGCGTCAGGTTTTTTGAGGCGCTTCGATCTTTATGGTGAGGATCAAATCCCCGCGCTTCCCATTTTTCCGGTAACCTTTTTCTTTGATCCGGAGCTTACCCCCTGGGGGAAAGTTGGGAGGAATACGGACCACGAGGTTTTCCGTCTCGTTTCCCACTTTGTAGGAAATTTTTTTCCGGGTTCCCGTCAGGGCCTCCGCCGGGGGAATGGCGATGGCCAATCCAAGGTTAAATCGTTGAAGCGTTTCGGAAGAGGGAGCGGATTTATGAAAAATCCCCTTGATGGATTCCACGAGGGGAGGGGATTTTTTATCCGTTTTCCCCTCTTCCGCCGGCGGATTTTCCCCCGCTTGCCGCATCCGGTTGTACGCCAGGATCGATGAGCCGACCATATGGGCGATCCTCAGCCCGTATCCGATTTTTCCCAGGGGACCGGGAATCATTCCGAGGATTCGGCTCAGGCCCCCAATCGCGCCACCGAAAAACATGGTCTCGAAAAACGAGTTGCCGGAACGGAACCCCGATCGGTTGAACTCACGGTTCAGTTCCTCGAATATTTCGCGGGCCGACCCCTCGCGGAACATGCCTTCAAAAATATCCTGTTGGGAATATCGGAATTGATGGGCCCCCGCCGCCCTCCCGGACAAGTGGGCGCCCCGGAACAGGTCATACTCCCGCCGTTTGGAAGGATCGATCAAAACCCCGTAGGCTTCGGAAATCTCCTTGAATTGGTCCTCGCTTTGGACATCGCCGGGATGGTGGTCAGGATGGTATTCCAGAGCGAGTTTCCGGTAGGCTTTTTTGATTTCCGGGGGGCCGGCGGTTTCCGGAATCCCGAGGATTTTATAATAATCTTTAAATTCCCGTGTCCGGGGACTCATACCCTATATCGTATCCTAATTTTTCCAATCACATGCCCAGTTTTTGATGGTATTGGGCCTCGACCAACTTCGGTCCCTCGAGTTGGATTTGGTTGTGGACAACGGATAAAAGATAAGTCTTATCGGTATGCAGCCGTTGGTTGAGGTTTTCAAAATAAACCATGACGGGCGCTGGGGGCCGATCTTTATCCGACGTCCCCGCGGTGATGATGAAATCCGCCTGGGCCAAAACGTCTCGGTATTTCCGTTTCATGTCCATTTTATAGGCGTTGTACCCCGGTATGGACTCCGCGCCCTGGTAGGAATTTCGATTCAATACCTTATAACCTACTGGAATATAAATATTTGCAAAATAATCGGGACCCAGGGAATGGTGCACGATGGTTTCAACGTGCAGGTCCTTCACTTTTTCCTCGGAAGGGACCAAATTCATTTTTATCATATAGGTCCGTTCGTGGAAATTCAGGTTTTCCAGAAAAACGATGCCGTAAAGGACATTGAATTTGAACTGTAAAAAAATTCCCAGACAAATCCAACCCAGATTTTTCCAAAATCGTTTCACGTGTTTTGTCAGGCTCCTAAAAATCCCCGAAAAAGCCGTTTTATGGATAAGGGAACGGGTTCGCGAATTCCCGTTAAACCTTTATAAAATAAGTCAGTTTTTCCTGGCCCGCTTATTATAAACCAAAACCCCGCAAATGCAATGGATGCCCATGGCCGGTTTGATAGGGAATGTTTGAAGGGAAGGGGAGCGGGGGACCTCTCTCGATTAACGGAGAATAAAACCGAGGGACGCTGATTTCCTCCTCTTTAAGAATCAGGGATCCCGAGGTCATCTATTTTAATTTACTGTAAATGATTATTTTAAGTATAGTTAACCCGGTTTTTACCAGTTTAATGCGGACATTTAACTAACTTTTCAAAATGTTATGTTTACAATTTTACATTGATTGTGTAGGATAATCTTATTGGTTGAGATGATCGATACCACAAAACGGGGTTCCTCTTTACCGGAAGGAACCTTTTTCTATCTCAACCTGATCCTTGAAAGAAATCCTGGAACTTTTTTTACCGGAGGGGTGAAGATGGGCGAAGATGTTTTGAAAAAGCACATGGGGAAAATTTTGTTCTCCATCGTTGGTATCCTGGCAGTCTGTATTGCGTTCCTGATTGTTTACATATCCAAGGCGAGTTTGCGTAACACGATTGAATCCAGCAAATCCAACGCCATCAATATCATCGATCAATACAAAACCCTGCGTGGTTATTATGTAAAAAACGTCATTAAAAAAGTAAAAGCGAACACCGATATCAAGATTTCCTACGATCATAAGAAAATGGATGATGCTATTCCCCTGCCGGCGACTTTGATTCATGATATGAGCGAACTTTTGAGTGAAAAAGGGGATAAAAGCGTTCAACTGAGACTTTATAGCGAATACCCCTTCCCCAACCGGAAAAACCGGGTCCTGGACTCTTTCGCGAAGGATGCCCTGAATTTTTTCAAATCCAATCCCGACAAGTCGTTTGTCCGGGAGGAAGTGCTTCCGGATGGCCAAAATGTGGTGCGTGTCGCCGTCGCGGACCGGATGGTGGCCCAGGCCTGTGTGAACTGTCACAATTCCCGCACGGACACGCCCAAGGACGATTGGAAATTGAATGACGTCCGCGGGGTTCTGGAGGTGATTTCACCGATCAGCGCCCAACTTCAGGCGAATGGTTCCATGTTGGACACCGTCATTGGAATCACCCTGTTTGCCGTGTTGCTCGTGGGTCTGTTGTGTGCGGGCATCTGGCTGTTCATGCGCTCCATGGTCAAATCCGAGACGGAAACTGCCAAAATCGTTTCCATGATGGAAAATACGCCCATCGGCGCTATTTTTGCGGATCGTGACTTAAAAATTCAATTTATGAATGAAGCTTCCAATAAAATCCTTCAGAAAATTGAAGCGCACCTGCCGGTGGGGGCCGGAGATGTCCTGGGACAATCCATCGATATTTTCCACAAGAATCCGGAATCCCAGCGCCGGTTGCTGTCTGATCCAGCCAACCTGCCCCACCAGTCTCTGATTCATGTTGGGCCTGAAGTCCTGGACCTGACTGTCAGCGCCGTTTACGATCAAAACCACAATTACCTGGGACCGATGATCTCCTGGGAAATTGTGACGGAAAAGGTCCAGTCAGAAACCCGGATGGCCCTGGTGGCGGGGATGGTGGAAAACAACCCCTCCAACATGATGTACGCCGACAAGGATCTCAACCTGCAATACATCAACCCGGCGGGAATCAAGG
The DNA here is from genome assembly GCA_046754465.1 of Nitrospinaceae bacterium. Classification (GTDB taxonomy): domain Bacteria; phylum Nitrospinota; class Nitrospinia; order Nitrospinales; family VA-1; genus JBHHVU01. Next base: position 10,864 of record JBHHVU010000046.1, read on the forward strand.
TTCTCAATGGTCTGCGGCAATATCTGAAGGTGTCGACGGATAATTATGCCGGGCAATCCATCGATATCTTCCACAACAATCCGTCCCAAGTACGGAAGATTCTGTCCGACCCGGCCAATCTGCCTCACCACGCCAAGGTCCAGATTGGTCCGGAAACCCTGGAGCTTCTGGTCACCGGGATTTATGACAAGGGCAAGAACTATCTGGGTCCCATGGTCACGTGGGAGGTGGTCACCGAGAAGATCGCCAACGAGAAACGGGTTCAGGAGCTGGCGGAGCGGGACCAGCGGCAGGCGCGTGACCTTCAGGAGAAGGTGGACAGCATGCTGGAGGTGGTCAGCGGCGCGGCGGAAGGGGACCTGACACGAGATGTCACCATAAGCGGCGACGACGCGATTGGCAAGATGGGCCAGGGGCTGTCGCGTTTTGTCCGGGATCTTCGCAAGAACATCTCCGAGATCGCGGGGACGGCGCAGACGCTTGGCAGTTCGTCGGAGGAGCTGTCGTCGGTCAGCCAGACGATGGCGGGGAGCGCTGAAGAGACCTCGGCGCAGGCGAACGTGGTTTCCGCGGCATCGGAGCAGATCACGAAGAATGTGCAAACGGTGGCCACGGGCGCGGAGGAGATGAGCGCGAGCATCAAGGAGATCGCGCAGAACGCCAACGAGGCGGCCAAGGTGGCGGAATCGGCGGTCAGTATGGCCGAGTCGACCAACCAGACGGTGGCCAAGCTGGGCGACAGCAGCGCGGAGATCGGCCAGGTGATCAAGGTGATCACTTCCATCGCGGAGCAGACGAACCTTCTGGCGTTGAACGCGACGATCGAGGCGGCGCGGGCCGGCGAGGCGGGGAAGGGGTTCGCGGTGGTGGCCAACGAGGTGAAGGAGTTGGCCAATCAGACGGCCAAGGCCACGGAGGACATCAGCCAGAAGATCGAGGCGATCCAGTCGGATACGCACAGTTCGGTGGATGCGATCGGCAAGATCAGCGCGGTCATCAACAAGATCAACGATATCGCCAACACGATCGCCAGCGCGGTGGAGGAGCAGACGGCGACGACGGCGGAGATCGGCCGCAACGTTTCGGAGACAGCGCGGGGCAGCGCGGAGATATCCAACAATATTTCCGGCGTGGCCCAGGCGGCGCAGGAGACGTCATCGGGGGTGGGTCAAACCCAGGAGGCGGCCAACGAACTGTCCCGCATGGCCTCCAATCTGCAAACCCTCGTCAGCCGCTTTAAATACTGAGGCGGTTCCCCAGACCCGCGGAAAGTTGCGGGGCTTTTGGGGGATCGGCCTGGAACCCAATATCCGCCTGCCTGGAAAGGGCAGGCGGTGGGTCGGTTCCAAATAAGGAAAAGGATTTAGGGGAGCTCTCTTAAGGTCGAATTTCAAGGCTTCACGGAATTGATTTCTAGAAAGGTTCCTCGATTCAAAATTTCCTGGCATTTAAAAATTTTCAGGTTCCGGCCCCTCGAATTTTAATATTATTTTTCAACGGAGGCCCTTTCGGATGAAAATCATTAGGATTTAAATTTCAATCAGTTCAATTTCACAACCGCATGGGGAGAAGGGTGTCCAGCGGCTGGCGGTAAAAAAATTCTAATCCGAATCAGAATATTCCTGTTACAATTTATCCGGAAAAGGATATTTCGAATTTCTCCATGATCATGACTTCCTGATGAGAGCCAAATTACATCACCCATGAATATCACGTTTCCCAGGATTAATATGGAGTTTTAACTGGTTGAGGGAGGGATGTGAAAGAAATTGGGAGGGGAGATATTCCTGGAATTTTCCCATTCCATCGGTTTAGGTAGAGGTTTTACCATCCTTCCAAATTACCCACCTAACCATGAGGAGGAGACATGATTCAAAGAACGGTTGTATTCAAATATTTCTCGGGATGTTTCTTGTCAATTCTATTGGTGAGCCTGTTTTTCGCGGGAAACGCGGTTGCCGCGTTATCCGATGATCAAAAAAAGGAAGTCGGAACGGAAGTCACCTCGCTCTATCGCGCGGCGCGCGGGGTGATCGCTAAAAACCAGAAATTGATCAACGATGCCAGTAAGGGAGATAAGGGGTTGACCGCGGATAAAGTTATCGCCGCCGCCAAGGCGAATTACAAGGCGGCGACGGGAAAAGATTTCAAATTGGCGCCTAAATCCACCCTGAAAGGGCAGACCCAGGCCGCTCTTTTGGCGGCCATCAAGGAAGTGATGGATAACGGGCAACCGGTGATCAATGAAAAAGGCAAGGGATTCAAGGGATTCCTGCCCGCCATTTTTGCCAAGCAGATGGGGGATGTCTTTAACAAGAACATGGGGGGCAAGGCTTATATCAAGCTCACCGCTCCAAAGAATTATGTGCGTAACCGCGCGAACCGGCCCGATAAATGGGAGAACGATGTTATAGAAAATCAATTTAAAAAGCCGGGATATGAAAAAAATAAAGTCTTTGTTGCAAATGCAAAGCATAAGGGGCGCCCGGCTTTTCGCCTTATTCTTCCGGAATATTATAAAAAAGCCTGCCTGAATTGTCATGGCGAACCCAAGGGCGCAAAGGATATCACCGGAGGGAAAAAAGAAGGGGGAAAACTGGGTGAACTGGGAGGCGCCATCAGCTTTGTGGTTTATGATTAAGCTTGCCACCGGAGGCCTCCGTTAGTTTGGCAGGTCCACCTTGAAAAAGAAACTTCCTTCAAATTTAAAAAGGCTCCGGCCCTTCGCCGGGGCCTTTTGCTTTGGGGCCAATGGGGTTTCGTGGCTATCCGAAAAATGAATTTTAAAAGAACCGTCTTCTTTTTTGTTCTGGCGATTCAGGTCCTGGATTTCCCGGGGTTTTATTTCTCCAATCCGAAAGCGAGCCCCTTGGACCTTCAAATCGCCTCGAGATCAGGCGTTCGTCATGCCGGGAACAATAAAATGACGGAAAGAGAAGGGATGGTGCGTGTCCCGGCGGCTTGTTTTGAAATGGGCAGTGAAATTTACGTGGTCGAGGAACCTCCGCATGAAGTGTGCCTGGATGCATATTTTATCGGCCGTTATGAAACCACTCAAAAACTTTTCGAACAGACGATGGGATTCAACCCATCGAGGCATCGGGGAGACCGTTTGCCGGTGGAAAATGTGACCTGGATGGAGGCGCGGACATTCTGTGAAAAATCCGGGTTACGTCTGCCTGCAGAGGCGGAATGGGAATATGCCGCGGCCTTGGGAAAAATGGATGTATTTTATTGGGGGGCTGGGATTGAAGACTCACAGGCCTGGTTCCAAAAAAATTCCGCGAACCAGACCCATCCCGTGGGCCAAAAACAACCCAACCGTTTGGGATTGTTCGACATGTACGGCAATGTCTGGGAATGGGTCGCCGATTGGTTTGGAGTGGAATATTATGAAAAAAGTCCGCACCAAAATCCCAAGGGTCCCCCGCGGGGTCAAAACAGGGTTCTGAGGGGAGGGTCCTTTGAAGATCTTCCCTTCCTCTTGAGAACCACCTACCGTTTTTGGTACCCCCCCGGCATGCGAAATCCTAACCTGGGATTCCGCTGTGCGGCAGATGCTTCTTGAACCCAAGAGGAAACCGCCATGAAATCCCCGCGACTATCCGTAGCCTGCATTTTTCTTTGGATGTTTTTTGTGAAACCGGGACACGCGCAGACCGTGGAAATTGATATCATTAAATCCAAATTCGTGCCTCCGGTCGTCCGAATTAAACAAGGGGACACGGTTCGGTTCGTGAATAAAGAAAATCTTTTGCACACCGTGACCAGCGGAAAAGCGCCTGTTCAAAATGACAGGTTCCATTCCGGTTTTCTTATCCTGGACATGAAGTTTGAAACTACCCTCCAAAAACCCGGCGTGATCGATTATTTTTGTCTGATCCATAGCCATACGATGCGCGGCACGCTGATAGTGGAGAAAAAATAACCGATTTTACCTCCGCGTTCCCGATTTTTTGTGCCATTTCCCGGGCTTTTCGGTTTGATATAAATCTATTCCCCTCCCGGTTGTAAAATCCGCCCAAAAATCACGCTTTATCTTTACTTCACAATAAGATAGAGTTACACTAGGATTCAGGGTTAATGGAAAATCATTTCTGGGGCCGGCGGCGCTGTATCGTTAAAAAGCTGTGAAATAATTGGTTTTTAATAAACGCAAGTTCCGGATCCGTCAGCCGAGTTCCAAAATACAAATGCATCTGAATTGGAAATAGGAAGGAATTTCAGATGATATGAAGACTTGAAAGAGATTTTTTCTCTTGGCAAGGAACCATGGGAGACTCCATTTATGAAGCGTCTTGGACTGAAAATTGGTGGCAAAATTTTATTGTTAAATGGCCTCATCATGGCCCTGATGGCGGGGTCCCTTCTGTATATTTACAGCGAACTTGGAAAAGCCACAAACGTCATTGAAGAGCAAAAAAATACCTTGTTCGGGCTGGAAAAAGTGGTTGCCATGTCCGATGCCTTTTCTGAATTGCGTTATTGGATGACGGATTTGGCTCTGAGTTGGCAGAACGATTCCGAAACCAATGCCATGGCCGCGAAAGAGAAACTGGAAGCACTGTTTTCTTCCCTGGAGGAAGCGCACCCGGAACTCATAAAATCCCTGAGGCCGCAGGTGGATTCCTTCGTGGATACCCTGATGAAATCGGTGGATTCCTACATTGATGAGAACCGGGTACTGGGAAATTCATTGGTCGCGGAAGGACGAAATGATTCCACGTTCATCGATTCAAAATTGAAGGAACTGTTGTTGAATTCACAAACCATGGCCAATGAAGCAGGAAAACAGGTGATAGAGGAAAATCAGAATCTGCGTCATTTGTCGATCGTTCTGATTATAGCCGCCACCCTGTTTGGGATCATCATATCCCTGTTATTTTCAAAATCCATCACCAAACCCCTGCATGCGCTCCTGGTTTCCATGGAAGGGATTGCCATGGGAGATTTGAAACAAGAGAAACTCAAGGTAAAATCCCAGGACGAAATCGGTATCCTCTCAAAAACCTACAACACCATGCTGGATTCCATGCGGCAAATCATATCGAAGGCCGAGGATATCGCGGTTGGCAAATTCGACAAGCAATATGATCTGAAAGGGGACCTGGCGGATGCATTTGATAAAATGACCCGGGAACTCGAAGATAAACAGAAAAATGATGAGAAAATGGCCCTGGTGGCGGGGATGGTGGAAAACAACCCCTCCAACATGATGTACGCCGACAAGGATCTCAACCTGCAATACATCAACCCGGCGGGAATCAAGGTTCTCAATGGTCTGCGGCAATATCTGAAGGTGTCGACGGATAATTATGCCGGGCAATCCATCGATATCTTCCACAACAATCCGTCCCAAGTACGGAAGATTCTGTCCGACCCGGCCAATCTGCCTCACCACGCCAAGGTCCAGATTGGTCCGGAAACCCTGGAGCTTCTGGTCACCGGGATTTATGACAAGGGCAAGAACTATCTGGGTCCCATGGTCACGTGGGAGGTGGTCACCGAGAAGATCGCCAACGAGAAACGGGTTCAGGAGCTGGCGGAGCGGGACCAGCGGCAGGCGCGTGACCTTCAGGAGAAGGTGGACAGCATGCTGGAGGTGGTCAGCGGCGCGGCGGAAGGGGACCTGACACGAGATGTCACCATAAGCGGCGACGACGCGATTGGCAAGATGGGCCAGGGGCTGTCGCGTTTTGTCCGGGATCTTCGCAAGAACATCTCCGAGATCGCGGGGACGGCGCAGACGCTTGGCAGTTCGTCGGAGGAGCTGTCGTCGGTCAGCCAGACGATGGCGGGGAGCGCTGAAGAGACCTCGGCGCAGGCGAACGTGGTTTCCGCGGCATCGGAGCAGATCACGAAGAATGTGCAAACGGTGGCCACGGGCGCGGAGGAGATGAGCGCGAGCATCAAGGAGATCGCGCAGAACGCCAACGAGGCGGCCAAGGTGGCGGAATCGGCGGTCAGTATGGCCGAGTCGACCAACCAGACGGTGGCCAAGCTGGGCGACAGCAGCGCGGAGATCGGCCAGGTGATCAAGGTGATCACTTCCATCGCGGAGCAGACGAACCTTCTGGCGTTGAACGCGACGATCGAGGCGGCGCGGGCCGGCGAGGCGGGGAAGGGGTTCGCGGTGGTGGCCAACGAGGTGAAGGAGTTGGCCAATCAGACGGCCAAGGCCACGGAGGACATCAGCCAGAAGATCGAGGCGATCCAGTCGGATACGCACAGTTCGGTGGATGCGATCGGCAAGATCAGCGCGGTCATCAACAAGATCAACGATATCGCCAACACGATCGCCAGCGCGGTGGAGGAGCAGACGGCGACGACGGCGGAGATCGGCCGCAACGTTTCGGAGACAGCGCGGGGCAGCGCGGAGATATCCAACAATATTTCCGGCGTGGCCCAGGCGGCGCAGGAGACGTCATCGGGGGTGGGTCAAACCCAGGAGGCGGCCAACGAACTGTCCCGCATGGCCTCCAATCTGCAAACCCTCGTCAGCCGCTTTAAATACTGAGGCGGTTCCCCAGACCCGCGGAAAGTTGCGGGGCTTTTGGGGGATCGGCCTGGAACCCAATATCCGCCTGCCTGGAAAGGGCAGGCGGTTTTTTTTGTGTGACCGGACCTTTCCAATTAAAAATATGATTCGTGCCATGGTGGGATGGCAGTCCCGATTTTCAATTGCTCCTATTCAAGGGGAGTAATTAGGGGTGCCATGGATACGGCTTGTCTCGCTTCCGATAATTTAATACACTGATTTTCCCGGCCTACCGCAAATAGTTTAAAATGAGGGGAGTTTGAAACTTGACAGGGGATATTTGATCGTTTTTGAAGGCATCGACGGCACCGGAAAAAGCACCCATTGCCGGATGTTAGGAGAGCACCTGGAAAGCCGGGGAATTTCCGTGTCGCGGTTCTTCGAACCCACCCGGGGTCATTGGGGAATGAAAATCAGAAAACTCCTTGTGGAGGGGAGGGACGATACCTCTCCCCGGGAGGAGTTGTCCTGGTTTATCAATGACCGGAAAGAGGATGTGGAGAAAAATATCCTCCCCGCCTTGGCGCGGAAAAATGTGGTTCTGATGGACCGGTATTATTATTCCACCGCGGCGTACCAGGGGGCGCTGGGAATTGATCCGATGGAGATAATAAGAAAAAATGAGGCGTTCGCGCCAAAACCTGATCTCGTGTTCCTGTTTACCACCTCCCCGGAAAAATGCCTGGCGAGAATCCAGCAATCACGCGGAGAACGCACGGCCTTCGAAAAGTTGGACTATCTTGAGAGGGTGCAGCGTATTTTTGAATCGTTTGCCGATCCTGTTATTCGGAGGATCGACAGCGGTCCGCCACCGGATTCGGTCCAGGCTCGGCTCCGACGCGTGGTGGATGATATGATTTCCCGCCGGGATTGACCCATGAAACGATTTGTGCTGGCCATTACAGGAGCGAGCGGTGTCTGTTACGCAAAACGGTTGTTTGACTTTTTGCAGTCCCGGGCGGAACTGCACATGATTTTTTCGGATCGCGGGACAGAGCTGTTGCATCTCGAACTGGGATTGAAACCTTCCTGTTTCGCGAAGGAAAATGTCATCGTATATAAAAATACCCGGATCAATACCTCCATCGCCAGCGGATCCTTTCCCACCGATGGAATGGTGATCGTGCCCGCCAGCATGGGAACCCTGGGGCGAATCGCCAGCGGGGTCTCCGGCACCCTGATCGAACGGGTGGCGGACGTGACATTGAAAGAAAAACGAAAACTCATTGTGGTTCCCCGGGAAATGCCCCTGGGGACCATTCACCTCAAAAATCTTTTGGCGCTCGACCAGGCCGGGGCGGTGGTTATGCCCGCTTCGCCGGGGTTTTACCAGGGCCAGAACACCCTGGAGGACCTGGTGGATTTTGTCGTTGCGCGCATCCTGGATCAACTGGGGGTTTCCCAGGACCTGATGAAACCTTACCGGTCTTGATGGGACCGGCGGGAGAAAAGTCTGCGATGATTTATCTGGATAACGCCGCCACCACTCGCATGGACCCGCAGGTCGCCGAGGTGGTGGCGGAGTCGATGCAACGGGATTTCGCTAATTCAGGGACGGTTTACCGGCTCGGCCTCGATGCCAAAAGACGCGTCGAGTGGGCGGCGGACCGGATCGCCGGCCTGTTGCGCGTGCCTTCAACCCATCGGCTCATTTTCACCAGCGGTGGCAGCGAGTCGAACAACCTGTTCATCAAAGGATTGTGTTTTCCGGATAAAAAGACCGCCTTTTTGGGGTTGGAGCATCCCAGTGTTACCGCCGCTTTGGGATATTTCAAGGAATTTGGAAACCCGCCGCTCGATCTGGCGCGGTTTCAGACTGAAGGGCGGCTGAGTCTGGAAGCCGTTCCCCTGCTCCGGGAAAACCGGGTGCGCCTGCTTTGCCTGTCCCACGTCAACAATGAGATTGGGACGGTGAATGATCCGGAAGCGGTGTTCGCGGCCCTGCGAACGGGCTCACCCCAGACGCGGCTTTTTCTCGATGGGGTGCAGGCGGTGGGGAAACGGGAGATTGGGCCGGGTCTCTGGCAAGCCGTTGCAGGGTACTCCCTTTCCGCCCATAAAATTCATGGCCCCAAGGGGATCGGCCTGTTGATTTACGATTCCCGGCTACCCCTCACCCCGCTGATCCACGGGGGCAAGCAGCAACATGGAGTCCGTTCGGGCACTCTGCCGGTTCCCTTGATCATGGGCCTGGCCCGGTCGGTCGAACTCGCCGTTGAGCGGGAAGAGGAAACGCGGATGCACCTGCGGACGCTCGGCAAATATTTGATCGCGGGCTTGAAGGATTTATCCGGCCGTTCGCCGAACATGAACTTCCGGTTCAATTCCCTGCCGGTGGATGATGTGAAAAGGCAGTCTCCCGCCATCGTGAATTTCAGTGTTTCGCCCGTGGAGGGCGAGGTGTTGTTGCATCACCTGGAGCGGGATGAAATTTATGCCGGATTGGGCAGCGCCTGCAGCGCCCATTCCAGGGAGCCCTCCAAAATCCTCACCGGGATCGGACTGTCGGACGAGGAGGCGCGTTGCAGCCTGAGAATTTCTTTCGCCCGGGAAAACACCCTGGAGGAAATCGACCGGTTCCTGGAGGCGTTTGTGCGGTGCTATGAATCGCTTTACCCAACCTTTTGCAAAAAAACCGTGAAACCATGACCGAACCCAGGATCATCCTGGTCCGTTACGATGAGATTGGGCTGAAGGGAAGGAACCGGAAATTTTTTGAAAATTGCCTTTTGACCCATATCCGGCGGGTCTTGGCCGACGTGGAGGGCTTGCGGTATCGCCTGCCGCGCGGCCGGGTTTTGATTGACGTTCCCCAGGACTGGGCCGGGGATTGCGCCCGGCGGCTCCGCCATATTCCCGGTATCGCTTCGTTCAGCGTGGGCATCCCCGTCCTGCCCGATTTCGATGCTATGGCCGCTTTGGGGATCTCTCTCATCGAACCGCATTTGGACCCGGAAAAATCCTTGAAGTTTTGCGTTCGCACACAGCGGACGGACAAGTCTTTTCCCAAAACCTCCCCCGAGATCAACTTCGAGGTGGGCTCGCGTATCATGAGGGCGTTGGCGGAAAAGGGATTGACCGTCAATATCAATGAAGCCGAATTTGTCCTGGAGATCGAGATCGGTCTCGGGGAAAGCCTCGTCTTCGAAAACCGGGTCCCAGGGTTGCGGGGGTTGCCCGTGGGGAGTTCGGGGGAGGTGCTGAGCCTGCTTTCAGGCGGCATCGATAGTCCCGTCGCCTCTTTTCTAATGACACGCCGCGGGTGCCGGGTACATTTCATCTTTTTTGACAACCAGCCGTTTCTGGGACGGGGCGGTTACGACAAGGTTCTCAGGCTGGCAAAAGTGCTCAACCGGTTTCAGGGCGGGGGACGGGTTCATGTGATCCCTTTTCAGGATATCCAGGCCGCCATACGAGACCATTGTACTCCGAAAAACCGCGTGGTGCTTTACCGCCGAATGATGTACCGGATCGCCCACGCCGTCGCCCAAAAGATAAATTGCCTGGCATTGGTGACGGGGGAATCCCTCGGTCAGGTAGCCTCCCAGACACTGGAAAATTTGGCCGCGGTTTCCCGCGTGGTTCCCTGCAGCGTCTTCCGGCCCTTGATCGGGATGGATAAGCAGGAAATCATCGCCCGGGCAAAAAAAATCGAAACCTACGAAATCAGCATCGAGCCCCACCCCGATTGCTGTTCCATATTCATGCCCCTGCGTCCGGCAACACGGTGCCGGACCGGCGATCTGGAACGGGATGAGGCGGGGTTCCCATGGGAGGCGCTCCTTCGGGAGGCGGTGGAGAAAATGGAAGTGATTCCGCCGGAGGATTCAGGTTGATACCACTATCCGATGCACTTTCTGGTTCGCGGGCAATTCGGCCAGAAGGGCGTGAATGGATTTTTTCCGCATCGGATGAACCCGATGCCCCGCGATTTCGCTGAGTGGAACGAGAACAAATCTTCTCTTCGTCATTTCCGGGTGGGGCAGGTCGAGACCTTCGCCATGGATCACCCGGTCCTCGTAAAGGAGAAGGTCGAGGTCGATGATGCGGGGTCCCCATTTTTCCCGGCGGATCCGCCCCATTTCTTTTTCAATGGATAATAGAGCTTCGAGCAACGAATGGGGATCCAGCGTGGTGCTCACTTCAATGACCGCGTTCACGAACCAGCTCTGGGAGGTCCTTCCCACAGGTTCCGATTCATAAAATGAGGAACGCGCGGTGACGGTGATCGCGGGGTGTTCTTCCAGGAGGGAGATCGACCGGGTGCAATTGGCCCTGGGTGCATCCAGGTTAGAACCGATGCCTATATGGGCGGTGTGTGGCTTGGGATCCATCGTATTATCCAAGGAAACCCGATTCATTCGGGGCGTTGCCATTCAGATTCTACGCCACCACCCCCTATCTTAAAATCTAAATTTTACCGAGGATAACCTTTTTTTTATTTCATTGAGAATGCGGATCTCGTCATCCTTCTCCTTCGCGTTGAAGGTGGCGGAAAACCTCACGTACCGGCCCGCATCGTCCCAGGGAACCGTGGATATCTGCATTTCCTTGATCAGGTACTGGGAAAAATCTTCCGCGGTTGCAAAATCGGGTCCGCCCACGATCCCCTTGGGGGCCTCAACGTAAAGAAAGAAAGAGCCGCCCGGCATGGTGGCCTGGAATCCGGCCGAGTTCAGCGTTTGAACCATCAGGGCCAGGCGGCGCCGGTATTTTTCCAGGATCTGCCGCGTTATCTCGGGATGATTCAAAGCGAATATTCCCGCCTTCTGGATGGCGGCGAACTGGCCGGAGTCGATATTGTCCTTAACGTGGGCCAGGCCTTTCACCACCAACTCGTTACCCACGATAAAAGCGAGACGCCAGCCGGTCATGTTGTAAGCCTTGGATAAGGAATGAAATTCCACCCCCACCTCCATCGCCCCTGGTACGGAAAGAAAACTGAGCGGTTCTCCCTCATACGTCAGGGCGGCATAGGCTGCATCCTGAATGACCACGATTTTGTTCGCCCGGGCCAACTCCACGGCTTCCTCGTAAAACTCCCGCGTGGCGTTGGCCCCGGTGGGGTTGTTGGGGTAATTGAGGTATAGCAACTTCGCCCGTTTCAGGGTTTTTCGATCGATACTTTTCAGGTCCGGCAGGAAATGGTTTTCTTTCGTCAGGGGCAGGTGGACAACTTTTCCCCCGAGGTATTGCGTGTGGGTTCCCATCACCGGGTACCCGGGAACGGTCATGAGCGTAATGTCGCCCGGGTTGATATAAAGCGAGGGGATCATGGCCAGTCCGGGTTTGGACCCGATGGTGTGGTTGACATGGCGGCTGGCGGACAACCCCTTCACGCCGAACACGTTTTCCATGTACGCGACGGCGGCCTCCTTGAATTCCTGGATTCCGTTATCGGTGTACCCCCGGTTTTCCGGTTTTTCGGCTTCCAACTGCAGGGCTTTCACCACGCCGGGAAAAGCCATTTCATCAGGTTCGCCCACCCCCATGTCAAACAACTCCGATCCGGGATTGGCCGCCAGGGCCGCCCGTTTGGCGCGTTTGATTTTCTCGAATTTGTATATCGTTGTGTCTTTACCAAACCGGTCTCCGCCCAGCCTTTGGGCAAAGAGGGATTGTATATAACTTTCATAATCCGGCATCACAGGACTCCACGGATGGGTGTATAGGATTCTGGGAAATCGCAAATGTAGCCAAAATCCGGGAGGGTGTCAAGGAGAGGATTGCGGTGGCGGTCTTTCCGGGACCGGGATGTTCCCGCTCCCATTAGGGTTTTGCGGTGCCGGGCGGGGAAAATCAATTCCCCATCGGAACGCCGTTTCTCCAAATTCGGCCGAGCTCATCCTGGTAAACGATATCTCCCCGGCTGTTGAAACGGAAACTCACCACGCGGTGGGCGCCCGCGGGCATGACCTGGTTTTCCAGGAAAAGGTTGTTGGAGATGGAGTTGGTGAGATAGGCGACCTGGCCCCGGTTGCTGAGCTGGAATTCCAGGATATTAAAGCGGCCATCGAACAATTGGTAACTGTTGCGATACAGGCGATGGTTGTCATCGAGGAAATAGACATCGCCCCGGGAATTCAGTTTGAAGGCGATCACGTTGCTGACAATGGGGTTTATCCGGATTCCCTCCACGAATAGATGGCCCGCCGTATTGAGGTAGACCGCCTTCCCGTTCCTTGACACCGCCGGATTTTGTACGAGCGGGAATCTGCGTCCCTGAAAAAATATATCGGCCTCTTTGACGCGAACCGGGGCGGGTCCGCGGTTGAGTTCTTTTCCGTTCTTGAAAATATCCCCCCGGGCGTTCAGGTAAATTACGTCACCGCTGGAAGACGCCAGATAAAGAGTCACCGGACCTCCGTTGCTGTCGAGGCGTCCTTTTTCGTTATAAAGATAGGGGCCGATTCGTGTCCGGTAATACACGTTTCCGTTTCGGGCTACCTTGAAATCCAGAATATTTTGATGAATAAGTTCCACCTCGTTCTTGAACAGGGAGGTTTGGAGTTGGTTCAAATAAACATCATCGCCCTGGCAGGAGGACCGGTTGGTGACGGAATCAAAAACCGTCCGCCCGTTGCCGCATATGGTGCGGATCTCCACAAGACTTCGGGTGTCGTCGGTCGAGTCGTCGTCGAATGCCCCCAGGGCGGGGGGGAAGAAAGCCGGCAAGAGCCACCCGGCGAGGATAATCCGGAAAATAATCTTCATGTCTGGTTCCGCGATACGCGGGTTGGAAAAATGTTTCGCCTCGAGGGTTGGGGGCAACGATCCCTGATCCAGGTGACCGGCAGAGGATAACGGGATTGGACCGGGGGAGGAGGCTATCAGCCCGCGGTTTTGGGTTCTTCCTCTACAAAAAACATATCCTCCTCCGGTTCGGGTTCGTCCTCGATGACCAGGCCGGCCGCTTTTTGGGAATGCCGGAGATACCGGATGATCTCACCGATCTCTTCATCCGACACCTTGTTTCTCTGGGAAGGCATTTTATCGGTTCCATGAATCACTGTTTCCCTGATTTCATCATCGGAAAAAATTTCCGGAAGATAATCAGTATCGATAAGGCTCGGCGCCTGGGTGTAATGACCCCGAGCGTCCGAGCCATGACAGTTGGAGCAAATCTTGTGAAAGGTTTTCTGTCCGGGTTTGTACGCATCCGGAACCTCGATCTTGGGCTGCGGGGAGCAGGAGGTTAAAAAAATAAGGAGCAGAAAAAGGAAAAAATTTTTACGAATCGATACCATAGTTGGCTTCAATCATCTCCTTTTGACCAAGTCCAGTTTCCCGTCGAAATTCCGGTCGAGTTCCACCCGGACCAGCGTGCCCGTCGGGTCGAAATATTCCCAACGGTCCACCTCGCCATCAAAATTGGTGTCGAATTCCACCTTTTCCGGTTTGGTGGAATTGAGAAAGTACTGCCATTGGTCCGGTTGCCCGTCATCATTGGAATCGAAGGCGGCCGATTGCAGTTTTCTTTCTTCTTTGTAATATTCCCAACGGTTGATTTTTCCGTTGTGGTTGGTATCGTATTCCGCCCGGACCAGTTTTCCCTGATCATCGAAAAACTGGAAGACGTCCATTTTGCTATCCAGGTTGTCGTCAAATTCCATGCGGACCAGCTTGCGGCCGGGACCGAAAAACTCCTTCCAATCCACCTGCCCCCGATAACGGGAATCTTTTTCGATTCGTTCCAGCATTCCATCCTTGGAATAAAATTGAAATTGATCCAGAATCCCGTCGAAGTTTCGGTCCATTTTTGCCAGGACGGGGGTTTTATTGCCCTCGAAAATATCCACCTGATCCAGCTTGCCGTCCCCGTTGGTGTCGTATTCGATTTTGACGAGTTTCCCGTCTTCCGACATTTCCTGCCATTGGTCCAGCTTGCCGTCGAAATCGCTGTCGATTTGAAGGATCTCTCCCCGGACAGGGGAGGCAAGAAGCCAGAGGCCGAGAAACAAATTAAAGATGAAGCTTGATCGTGAGTTCATGGCTCCTCCAGTATAAATGAAATGGGTAGTTTGAACCTAATGGTTTTCAGCTTTAAAGGATGGGGGATGCCCGGATAAGGTCTCGCGGACCGAACCGCCCTCAACGCCGCTTCGTCCAGCAATTTGTGCCCGGAAGTCCGGAGGAGC
>JBHHVU010000047.1:0-24462 GCA_046754465.1 Nitrospinaceae bacterium
AACCAATGGGACCAGAGGAAATTGTTTATGGGGACAAGGTAATCAATCTCATAAACACTGACCCAAAGCTGTATTGGAATAAACATCGAAGGATATATCCTGAAAAGGAGAATCCCTATATTGCTAACGGTGAAATAGGGATGGTTGTTGGCTTTTTCTGGAAAAAAGGATGGCCTGATCTTCGCTGGAAGCTTGAGGTTGAGTTTTCTTCTCAACCTAAATTTAAATATGATTTTACCAATCGGGACTTTGGAGAAGAAGCTAATCCGGTTTTAGAGTTGGCTTATGCCCTGACGGTACATAAAGCTCAAGGAAGTGAATTTGGGACTGTAATATTAGTTTTACCAAACCCTTGCAGACTCCTCTCAAGAGAACTTCTTTATACTGCTCTCACCCGGCAAAAAAATAGAGTGATTATTCTTCACCAAGGTTTGCGTAGCGATCTCCGGAAATATTCATCAGATGATAGATCAGCCACTGCCCAAAGATTGACAAATCTATTTTCGGCACCATCTCCAATTCTTATAGATGGGCGGTTTTTTGAGGAGAATTTAATTCATAGAACCTCACGCGGTGAGATGGTGCGATCCAAATCTGAGGTGATAATTGCAGATAGACTTTCTGATCTGGGAGTGGATTACATGTATGAGCATCCACTAACAATTGGCAATGTTACAAAATATCCAGATTTTACAATTGAAGATATTGAATCGGGATGTAAGTTCTTCTGGGAGCATTGTGGAATGTTGCATATTCCCAATTACCGTAAACGGTGGGAAGAGAAACTGGAGTGGTACAAAAAAAATGGAATATTGCCTTTTGAAGAGGGCATAGGAGAGAATGGGACGCTAATCGTTTCAAGTGAATCAGACAAAGGTGGAATTTCATCTCAAGAAATCGAAAGATTTATTAACGAAATAATTCTAAAGTAGCTAATCTTTCGGGCTTGTTCCAGGACAAGTGTTTCTGGTCCGCTCCCGGCCTTGACCTTCATCCCTTCTTTTTTTTCTTGCCTGCTTCGTCTGGAGCCACCGTCGCCCTCCCAAAACAGGGGCGACGTGATCCCAGAAGCATGGCAAGAGCCTGCTTTGGTGGTGCATCGGAGACCCTAAAAATATGGGGTAGGGAAAAGGGTAATCCTTATTTATATCTGGATTCTTGCGTTTTAAATTTATTTTCGACATTGACCTAATCAGGGATTATAAATTAGTCTATGTATTTTATAACATATGTTCTTGACAGCATATATTTTTATGGGCATAATAGTTTATGAAATGGAAAGTCGAGTTTCACGACCTGTTTGAACCGGAGTTTGATGCACTTTCCGAGGCTGTTCAGGATGAAATCCTGGCTTTGGGTAAATTGCTCGAAACATTTGGACCTCATTTGGAAAGGCCCCATGTTGGTACCTTAAAGGATTCCAGACATGCCAACTTGAAAGAGCTCCGGTTCGAGGCCGACGATGGCGTGTGGCGGGTCGCCTTTGCCTTTGATCCCAAACGAAAAGCCATTTTACTGGTGGCAGGGGATAAGTCGGGGAAAAGTGAAAAGGCTTTCTATAAACGATTAATCAAAAAAGCGGACAAGCGGTTTGACGATCATCTGAAAGAATTAAAATCGCAGTCCAAAAGGAATTAGAGCCATGGGAAAAAGTCTTGATGAAAAAATCAAAAAGCTGAGCAAAAAGCGTCAGGAAAAAATTGCCAAGCGGTTTGAAGAGCTTGAAGCTGAAGAAATGACCATGCGGGACCTCCGCAAGGCCATGGATATGACCCAAAAGTCCGTGGCCAAAAAACTGAAGATCAATCAGGACAATGTTTCCCGCCTGGAAGCGCGTTCAGACGTGCTTCTCTCAACCCTTCAGGCCTACGTTCATTCTCTTGGCGGCAATTTAACCCTGCTGGCCGAATTTCCAGACCGGCCGCCGGTATCTTTAACCGGTTTTTCATCGTTGGAACATAAAAAACCTTCCAAATCCAGGTCTCCCGTTTCCACGACTTAGTTTGTTTTTAAAAGCTAATTTAGGGAAAAACCAATTTACCTCCCCGGACCGCCACCGGGGCCGGGGTATCTGGTCTGCTCCCGGCCTTGACCTTCGTCCCGGTCCTTTCCATTTTCTCGCTTTT
This sequence comes from Nitrospinaceae bacterium, assembly GCA_046754465.1. Classification (GTDB taxonomy): domain Bacteria; phylum Nitrospinota; class Nitrospinia; order Nitrospinales; family VA-1; genus JBHHVU01. The sequence goes on from JBHHVU010000047.1 coordinate 2,127, forward strand.
GTTCTTTTCTTTTAAAGACTCCGGCTTTTTGGCTTGTTCATTAAACGCTTCTTTGACGGGCGGGGTTTTGCCCCCACCGGGAAGGGGAGCCGAATCAAATTTTAATCCGCGGGGAAAATTTGGACCATGGAGGGAGCTTCATCAAGCCCCCTCCACGGAGAGTGGTGCCGAAGGACGGAGTCGAACCGTCACGGGGTCGCCCCCACTGGATTTTGAGTCCAGCGCGTCTACCAGTTCCACCACTTCGGCGATTTATTTTTCCATGATTTTAAAACGCGCCCCATCGCCAGGAATAGCTTTCCCGTAAGCTTTCCTGAATCCGGCGTTATTCACGAACTCGATGTAAACTGCGTTTGGAAGGATTATAACAATTATTTATAAAAAATAAATATTTTTAGAGATCCCATTCACGGAGTTCCAGTATCTCTAATTCGGTTTTTACCGGATCCCTGGCAGGGCAGTTTACCGGCTATTGACAGGTATTTTCCAACCCGTTAAGATGCCGTTGGCTTTACAATCCGATTGAGCAACCCTCCTCTCCATTTTTATTGTTCTTTCCCTTGGCAAACTTACCGACAGCACATCTTTCTCAAAAAAAAATTCCGCGGGAAGAGCGGCTTATCTTTGCGCTTGATGTTCCGGGCAGCGATAAAGCCAGGGAACTCGTGAATTTATTCGGTGACACCATTCAGTTTTATAAACTGGGACTGGAGTTATTCATGGCGGGGGATTATTTCCCCCTGACAGAATGGCTCGAGAAAAGGGGAAAGAAGGTGTTTGTGGACTTAAAATTTTTTGATATTCCGGAGACCGTCCGGGCCGCGGTCCGGCAGCTCAAGAATCGTCACGCCACCTTCGTGACCGTCCACGGAAACGATAATATTTTGCGGGCCGCCGTTGAGGAAAAAAGCGGTCTTAAAATCCTTGCGGTGACGGTTCTCACCAGCCTTGATCAAAATGATATTGAGTCCCTGGGTTTTAAGTGCGACATCAAGGATCTGGTGTTATCAAGGGCCAAACGCGCATTGGAAATTGGTTGTGACGGGGTCATTTCCTCCGGGTTGGAAGCCCCGGGTCTCCGGGAACAACTGGGAGATAAATTTTTGATCGTTACCCCCGGCATCCGTCCGGTGATCAACATGGAAGACGATCAGAAACGCGCGGTCTCCGTGGAGGAAGCCTTCCGTAACGGCGCGGACTATATTGTCATGGGCCGGCCCATACGCGATGCGCCCGATCCGCTTGCCAAGGCCAGGGAAATCCAGGCGCAGATCGCGTCCGTTTTTCCCGGCGCGCAATAGGAAGCACCCAAATTCCTTCTTTCATTTAACCCCAACCCGTTATTTCCCCGACAAGGATTCCGCCTTCCCGTGTTGTTCCTGGGCGGCGATGAGCTGCCGAATCTCGCCGGCTTGCAGCTGCTCCGGATCGAGCGTCAGCGCCCGCTTGAAATAAAGGATGCCTTCCCTGGGCCGATGCAAATGGAAATAATTCAGGATGCCCAGGTTGCGCATGGCCACGGCGTATTGGGGATTGAGTTCCACCGCCTTTTTGAAATAGCGGTCGGCTTCCTCGTACTTTCCCAGGTTGAGGTAGAGTTCTCCAAGTTTTCCCGGAACCTCCGCGATGCGCGGCTCCACTTCATGGGCATGCTTGAACAGTGGGATGGCCTCCTCCACCCGCCCCCGTTCCAGATAAAGCACCGCCAGGTTGTAGTTAGCGGCGAAGACATGGGGTCTTTTTTCCAGGGCCTTTTCATAAAATGAGATAGCCTCGCCCGTGTGCCCGGCCATGCTATGGGCCCGCCCCAGGTTGATCCAGGGCCGCACCAGGCGGGGCGATTTCCTGCTGGCGTCTTCCCACAAGGTGACCTCGTCCGCCCAAACGAGATTCCTTTTGATCGTCATCGCGGCGAGGGATCCGGTGATATAAACCACGAGACACAAGGCCAGAACCCCGCGCCGGGACTCGCGCGCCGGGAATTCCCGGATTAAAGCGAACAGTCCATGGGAAAAAAGGAAAAAGAATCCGTACGAGGCCAGGTAAACCCGGTGCTCGGCCGCCAGGTCATGCAGGGTCACGATCGACGAGGAGGGGGAAAGGACCACGAAAAACCAGGCCAGGAAAAATAAAACCATCCGCCGTTCCCTTCCCCGGCTTGCCAGGAAAAACAGGCCAAGGATCAGCGCCGAGGCGGACAAAAACCGCCAGGAAAAAAATCGCGTCACGACCTCGATGTCCGGGTCGATGTTCAGGTTGACGGGAAAGAACAGGAGCTTCAAATAATAGTAAAGCAGAACCGGGGGCTGGCTGAGCATGTAATTTTTCCGGCCCACCATCTCCTCCGGTCTGGAAGGGCCGATCAGGAACGATTCGTCCGTCAGCAGTTTCCACATCAGGACCGAGAGTCCCAGAACCACCAAGGCGCCGGCCGCCCATTTCCAACGCCGCAAAAAACGTATCGGACCCGGCTCCCCCTCCCCGCTCCACCCGCAAAGATAATAGAACAGCAACATCGCCGGAAGAGTGGCGATGCTTTGTTTTATGCTGAAACCGATACCCAAGGCCGCGAGGGTTGCCAGGATGGGAACCCCCACCCGGAGAAATAACGGAGACCGGTTTTTAGCCTCCAAGGCCTGCTGAAAAACATAAAACGCCGAAAGATAAAGTGTCGCCGCCAAAATTCCCGCGCGGCTCATGACATAAACCACCGATTCCGTCTGGATGGGGTGGCAGAGAAACAACAGCGCCGTAAAAAGGGCAACGCGCCGGTTTTCCTTTTCCGTCCACAACCTCTCCCCGGCGCCCAGGTCACGGCGAATGTTTTGGGTGATAAAAAAAATCAGGATCGTGTTCAGGATATGGACCGCGAGGTTGAGGAGGTGAAAGCCCAGGGACTGGAGACCGGATAGCGACGTGTTCCAGGCCAGCGTCATCTGCAGCAACCCTCGGTCAAAATAGCCCCCTTTCAAAAATTCCAGGGTCAGTATCCTTTCAGGATGGTCCAGGGAATGTTTGTGGGTGACGTAGGCGACCGTGTCGAACTGAAACGGATTCCACAGATGGTTCGCGTAGACCAGCAAACCCAGGACGGCGATCAGCAAACAATAGCGCGCCTGGATGCGTGCCGGGACCCACGGGGAAAGGGGTGGGGGGTTCATGGGCGGTTTCCGTCCTTGAGAGCCAGGGCGGCCCGGAGCATTTGCCGGGCCTTGACGTTATGGGGTTGCAGGGCGATCAACCGTTTCAGGTGGGGGATGGCCTCTCCGTAACGGTTCTTGAGCATGTACAAGCTGGCCAGGTTATTATGGATTTCCACCCCGTCTTCCCCCTGGGCGAGGACTTTTTTAAATTGTTTTTCCGCCAGGCCGAAGTCTTTCAAGTTCCAGAATATGACGCCGATGTTGTTCAACGCCTGAATGTGACCGGGTTTTATCTTCAAGGCCTGCCGATATTCCAGCAAGGCTTCGTCGTACCGCCTTATTATCCGGTAAGCGTTGGCCAGTTCGAAATGAAACTCCGCCACATGAGGTTTCATGGCGGCGGCTTTTTCCAGGAACGGGACGGCCTCCGCCGGCCGATTCAACCGCATCCGGATCTTTCCGGCGTTGTAAAACGCCCCGGCCTTGGCCGAGCCGAGTTCAATGGCCCGGTCGAACGCGTCCCGCGCCTGCCGCCACCGTTTTTCGTGGGCATCGATGTGACCCACGTTGATATAGGCGTCGCTGTGCCGGGGGTTGAGCCGCAGGGTCCGCTCCAGTTCCCGCCGGGCCGCTTCATATCGTTTTACGCCCAAATAGGCGGCAGCCAGGTTGTTATGGACGAGCGCCTTTCGCGGGGATTTCCGGGCCGTATCCTCCCACAATATGACTTCGCCGCGGAAGTCCAAGCCCCGGTTCAGGGTGAGCGCCGATAACAGCAGGATAAAACCATACGCCAAAACCGCCCGGCGCCCGGCAAGTCCCGGGAAACTCAAAAACACCCTCCCCAGAAAAAGGCTGATCCCCACACCGGGCAGGTAGGCGCGGTGCTCGGTCACGATCTGCTTGAGGGGAACGATGCTGGAGGTGGGAAGGATTGTCACCAACGCCCAAAGAAACGCGAACTGCATCAGCCGGGATCCCCACAGCCAAATGCCGGTTCCCAAAACAAGCATGATGGCCAAACCGGCCATCCAACCCGGGTCCCCGATTCCGCTGACCAACCGCGCGTCCGGTTCCAGGTTCAGGTTCAGGGGCAGGAACAGTTTCAGCAGATAATAAAAGACGATCTCCTTGACCTGCGTAAGAAAATAAAGTCCGCGGTCCATCAAAAGAGCGGTGGGATCGGTTTTCAGGGTGAGCAGGCTTCCCGTTTTCAGGGCGCGGTAACCGGCATAGAGGAAAAGCGGAAGCAGAATCGCGCCCAGGGCGGGCGCCAGTTTTCGTGGATTCGCCTCCCCGGACTGAAACCAGAAATATACCGCCGCCATCACGGGCAGAGTCACAATGATCCCCTTGGTACCCGTGCCCAGGAGGAAGTACAGGAGGGACAACACGGGATATAAAAATTTCCCGGTTTCCTCTTTGCCCGCGCTCCGCCCCCGGAGAAACCGGACAAAATAAAAAAACGAAAGAAGATAAAACAGTGTAGCGAGCAGCGAAGACCGGCTGGATAGATAAGACACCGGTTCCACCGCCAAGGGATGCAGCAGATAAATCAGGGAGGCGAGAAGGGGAAGGCGTTGCAGCCGGGTCCGGGATTTTGAGGACTCCAGGAACAACAGTTCCGCGGTCAGAAAGTAAAACACGATCCCGACGCAAACATGAATAAGAATATTGCCAAGGTGAAAACCGAAGACATCCAGTTGTCCTATCGCCCGGTTGACGGCGAAGGTCAGCAACAAAACCGAGCGGTTGAAAATATTTTCGATGCCCACGGTACTTTGGAATTCCGAGAGGTTGGCGATATACGGGTTGTCCACGATGGCGTTCAGATCGTCATAGACGAAAGGGGAATGGAGGGTGCCGAAAAAGGCGAGGAGGCCCAGTGCGGCGATCAACGCGGTGGATTTAATCTGCGGGGTCCAAGGTTTCATACGGTGAATCTTCCTCCGAGGCGGGGGTTGTCCCGGATCATGAAAGTTCCCGCATCAGCCGGGAAATTTCCTCCGCCTGTTCGCGGGGCGGGTTCATGTCCAGTGCCTTCTGGAGATGTTCGCGGGCCAGGCCGAATTGCCGGGATTGGAGGAACAATTTTCCCAGGTTGATGCGTGCGTTCAGGAAATCCGGCTTCAACGCCAGGGTCCGTTCATAATATTTCCGGGCGGCGTTCCATTCTCCCGCCTGCTGGTGGTTCCAGCCGATCTGGTAATAGGCGGCGGGGTCGGGTCCGTTCAATGCGAGCCACTTCTCAAACTGCCGGGTCGATCGTTCCCAATGGCCCATCGTTTGATAGACCCGGGCGAGGTGAAACCGGGCGGGCTGGAAACGATCGTTCAACCGCAAACAGGTTTCGAACGACCGCTCCGCGTTTTCAAGATCGCCGGTGAGCAGATAGGCCAAGCCCAGGTTGTAATGGGCCGGAACCAGGGAGGGATCGTACCGGACGGCCCGTTGTAATTCGGCGATGGCTTCCCGGTAGCGGCCGGACTGGCCGTAAATCTGCCCCAGGTTGACGCGGGCGAGGGGGTAATCCTCCCCTCCCCCGGCGGATCTCCGTTTTTCAATGGCGAGCCGGAAATGATCTTCCGCCGGACCCGATTTTCCCAATCGGGCGTAAACGGATCCAAGGCCCAAATGGGCCTCAAAATAATTCGGGTTCAACTTCAGGGCGATCCGGTACTCTTTCTCCGCGTCCTTCAATCGTCCTTGGTCCAGGTAAACCCCGGCGAGGTTGTAATGGGGTTCCGCGAAATCCGCCACCACCTGCATTTCCCCGTTGCCGGGAGCGGCCCGGCCCGGTCTCCCGCTTTCCCGCCGTCGCGTGTAGGCCTGGGGATCCCGGATATTATAGCGGGACCGGGCATAATCGCGGATATTCTCCCGGCTCATCTCGAAATGCTTGAGGGCCAGATCGATTTTCCCCTGTTCGTAATAAGCCTTGCCCAGGTTGTTGTGCGTTCTGGGAGAAAGCGGGTTTTTTCGAACCGCGTCCCGCCACAACCGTTGCTCATCGATCCAATCCTCATTCCGAACCACGGTGAGGCAGGCAAGCAGGGCCACCAGGGCCACCACGAACGGGAGCCGCCGCGGCGGGCGCATTCTGCTTGCCGCCCAAGCCGCGGCCATGCAAAGACCCAGTGTCATCGGTAGATACATACGGTGTTCCACCGCGAGGTCGTTCAACGGAACGATACTGGAAGTCGGCGCCAGGGTCACGAAGAACCAGGCCGCGCCCATCGTCACCCAAAGGCTGCCGCGTCCACGCACCCAAAAGATGATTCCCGCGATCACGGCAAAAGCCAGGGCGATTTGGGGGTCGGTAAAAAAGGTGCTGAAGGGATACCCGTTATCCACATTGAGGTTGATGGGATAAAAGAACAGCTTGAGGTAATAAAAAACGATCACCTTGATTTGAACCAGAAGGTAGGGAATCCTTCCAAACAATTCCAATCCCTGGTCCTTTGGAGAATAAAGGATCCGGGGACCCAGGATAAGGAAAGCGGCGGTTAGGAATGCCATCACCGTCCCGCAAAGGAAAATCATTTTTTTGCGGGTGAAAAGTGACGAAAAATCCGGGAACCCGCCGGGACGGATGAAGGCCAGGTACCAGAGAGCCAGGATCAGCGGCAAAGTCACGGCGATGAGTTTGGAGGCCAGGGCGAAATAAAAACCCGCCACCGTGAACAACACCATCCCCGCCCGGCCCATCCGTTGGAACCTTCCCCCGCGAATGGAGAAAATTCCCAGAAAAGCAAAGAGGGTCAACAGGTAAAAGAAAGTCGCGAGCAACGTGGAGCGGGAGGATATATAGGAAACGGAATCGGTGTTCAAGGGGTGAACCACAAACAGCAACGCCGCAAGAAACGGCAGATGCGGGGAGGATTTCCCTTCCCACCGCGAGGGCCTTGGGGTTCCTCCCGTACGGGAACACGTTAACAAGTTCCGTGCCTTCACCAGCACCGTGAAAACCAGAATCGATACCCAGATATGCAGCAACAGGTTCAGCAAATGGAATCCGAACACTCTGTGCTTATGAAGGCTGTTATTGAAGGCGAACGTCCACAATAAAATTGGCCGGTTTTCGAATGCCTTGAGGTCAACCTGCTTTTCAAAGGCGTACAGACTGGATATCCATTCCTTCTCGATCAGGTTCCGGTCATCGAACTGAAACGCCCCTCCGAGCGAATTGAAATAGAGGATCATGGAAAACAGGACCAGCAGAATCATGCATTCCGTGTGGGTCCTGAGGTTTCTGGAGGGGACAACCGTGTTTGTGACCGCCGAAAGCAATTGGAAAATGGGTGCTTAATTAGGAAATTGAGGAAATGTGTGACAAAACTCGACCGGATGTATGAAACTTATTGCAAAGGTCATTAATTATATAGTTAATACTTAAATTTAATTCCACCTTTATATTTACTTCGGCATAAAAGAAATGAATTTTTAGTACTTTTAAAATTTTTTAAATAAATGTATACTTTTTTTGATTTTTGGTGAAAATATGTATAAAATTGTGTTTTGCCAAATGAAGAATATCAAAAACCTTACCCGCCATAACCAGGAAGACTGATGAAACTTATTGATAATCAAGCAAATATTCAAGCCATCCGCAAGATATCCTCGCTGTTTAAAACGGCCTCCATGGAGGTGGATGAACTTTTGAGCATGGTCATCAACGTGGCGCGGGAAATTGTGGGGGCCAAGAATGCTTCTCTCCTTCTGGTCCAGGACGATAAAACCAAAAAATTGCAATATTACCAGGCGTCGGGTGAAAATATGGGGCAGCTCAAGGACATCGAAATCCCGCCCGGCGTGGGGATTGCCGGAACGGTGTCCAAGACGGGAAAATCGATCATCTCCAATGATGCCCAAAACGATCCCCGTTGGTACAAAAAGGTCAATGAAGAAGGTCACAACCTGGTGGAATCCATCGCCTGTTTTCCCCTGATTCTGGACAAAAGAGTGATCGGGGTCGTCCAGTTCCTGGACAAATACGATGGTAACGGATTTTCGGAAAGCAACGTGGAAATTCTCGAAAAATTTTCACGCCTGATCCCCAAGTTTTTCAAGGCCTCCAAAAGCCGTGTGGCGTTGGACGAGGAATTCTCCCGGCTGAAGGAAAAATACATGCGCCGGTACATGATCGTTGGCGAAAGCCAGGCCATCCAAAAATGCATTGCCCTGGCGGAGCGGCTGGCCGATTCCAAGGCGGCAGTGCTGCTGACGGGAGAAAGCGGGACCGGCAAGGAACTGTTCGCCCATTTGATCCACAACCAGGGACCCCGCCAGACCAAGCCCTTCATTTCGGTAAGTTGCGGCGCTCTCCCCGCGTCCATCCTCGAACGCGAATTGTTCGGTCATGAGAAGGGGGCCTTCACCAGCGCCGACACGACCCGGATTGGAGTCTTTGAAGCGGCCCACACCGGGACCCTGTTCCTGGATGAGATTGGGGAAATGCCTTCGGACATGCAGGTCAAGCTCCTGCGAGTGATCCAGGAAGAGGCCTTCAACCGCCTGGGGGCGACCGAAACCATCAAGGTCGATGTCCGCATCATCTGCGCCACCAACCGCGATCTCGAACAAATGGTCCGCGATGGAGAGTTTCGCCAGGACTTGTATTATCGCATCAACGTGATTGGGATCAAACTGCCGCCTTTGCGGGAAAGACGCGAGGACATCCCCGACCTCGTCACCTATTTTTTAAAAAAACACAACCCCGAGGGCAAGCCGCCCAAAAAAATCAATAAAAGCTTGGTGACCCACCTGATGGGTTATTCCTGGCCGGGCAACATCCGCGAGCTGGAAAATGCCATGGAGCGGGCCATCGTGCTTACCGACGGAAACGAACTCACCCCGGAAGCTTTTCCGTTTGAGTCCCAGCAAGCCCCGATCGATGTCAACGTTGGCTCTTCCTTGAAAGAAGCCAACGACTCCTTCCGGCGCGCCTTCATCATGAACACCCTGAAATCCACCGCGGGCAACCGTACCAAGGCGGCCAAAATCCTCAACGTCCAGCGCTCTTATCTTTCCCGCCTGATCAAGGAACTCCAGATCGATTGACCTTCATCCGAAATCCCGAATCCGTCCCTGGATTTTTGGTAGGATTCCAGGAGGCGGTCGGGTATCATATTCCGCCGGGAAGCGGTTTCTTCATTTAAGTGTTACCCGCAAAGGGATATCTTTGCCGGTTGGAAACCCATGTGGGAGGGTGTAAATTAAAGTATGCCGATCATTGACGGTAAAAAAGTCGCGGCGGAAATCCGGGAAAAAATCTCCCGGGAAGTGGAGGCCCTTAAAAGCCGGACCGGCAAGGTCCCCGGCCTCGCCACGGTGCTGGTGGGAGTGGACCCCGCCTCATCGGTCTACGTCCGCAACAAAAACAAGACCTGCCGGACGCTGGGTTTCGCTTCCTTCGAGCACCAGTTGGCGGAAAACACGCCGGAGGACACTCTGTTGTCGCTGGTGAGGGACCTGAACCGGAATGCCGAGGTCCACGGGATTCTCGTGCAGCTTCCGCTGCCCCGGCAGATCCATTCGCAAAAAGTTCTGACCATGATCGATCCCCGGAAAGACGTCGATGGGTTTCACCCGGCGAATATGGGACAATTGTTGGCCGGGAGGCCGCAATTGACCCCATGCACCCCCGCGGGGATCATCGAACTGCTCGATCATTACCAGGTGGTAATCGAAGGCCGGAACGCCGTAGTGCTGGGCCGAAGCAACATCGTCGGCAAACCCGTGGCGCTTCTCCTGTTGCAACGCAACGCCACCGTAACCATCTGCCATTCCCGCACCCGGGACCTTCCCGCCGTCACTCGGACGGCCGACCTGTTGATCGCCGCGGTGGGAAAACCCGGATTCGTCACCGCCGATATGGTCCGCGAAGGGGCGGTGGTGATCGACGTCGGTATCAACCGGGTGGACGGAGCCCTGCAGGGAGATGTGGCCTTCGGGGAGGTCGAGAAAAAAGCTTCCCTTATCACCCCCGTTCCGGGGGGAGTCGGACCCATGACCATCGCCATGCTGATGGCGAACACCCTGAAAGCCTTTAAGGCAATGAACCCGCGCCCATGAAAAACCCATCCGCATCCTTGGCTCCCGAAGCGGAATCTCCGCACATATACACCGTTTCCGAATTGACCCGCGGTATCCGTGGAGTTCTGGAGCACGCGTTCGACTCCGTTTGGATCGAGGGAGAGATCTCCAACCTGCGGGTTGCGGCCTCCCGCCATGCCTATTTCGTCCTGAAGGATGAAAAATCACAAATTCGCTGCGTGCTCTTCAAGAACTTCCGGGCGGGACTCAAATACGAGCCGGAAGACGGGGACCAGGTCACCTTGTTCGGAAGAGTGACGGTGTACGATGCGCGGGGAGAGTACCAGATCATCGTCGAAACCCTGGAACCGTGCGGCTTGGGCGCCCTACAGAAAGCCTTCGAGCAGTTGAAAGCGAAACTGGCGGGGGAAGGTTTGTTCGACGAGGCGGTCAAGAAGCCTATTCCCGAATTTCCCTGGAAGGTGGGGGTTGTCACATCTCCGACGGGGGCGGCGATTCGCGATATCCTCAATATCATCCGCCGGAGGAACCCGAAGGTGGCGGTCCTGCTCCATCCGGTCAAGGTGCAGGGAGAAGGGGCCGCCGGGGAGATCGCCCAGGCCATCGGGGAAATGAACCGGTTGAAAGATGTGGATGTGCTGATCATAGGCCGGGGCGGCGGGTCCATCGAAGATCTCTGGGCCTTCAACGAGGAGGTGGTGGCGCGGGCGATTGCGGCCTCGCGAATTCCCGTCGTCTCCGCGGTGGGCCATGAAATCGATTTCACCATCGCCGATTTCGCCGCGGACCTGCGGGCGCCGACCCCTTCCGCGGCGGCGGAACTCACCGTTCCGGTCTTGAAGGAAACGGTGAGCCGGATCGCTTCCCTCACCCGGCAGCTTTTGTCTTTAACCCGTGGGCGGATCGAGGATTACCGAATCCTTTTGCGGCATCTCATCGAGCGCAGGTTTTTTCGCGAACCCATGCAGATCCTGGTTCCCCTGGCGCAGCGGCTGGACGACTTGAATCTGCGGCTGGTCCGGGGATTGGACCAATGGGTCGTTATGCAGCGTCAGCGGCTGGGGGGCCGGGTGCGGCAACTCTTTCAGGCTTCCCCGGAAAAAAACCTCCGGCTCCTGGAAGAGAGGAGAGCGGCCCTGCATCACCGGCTGATTCAGAAGACCCTCTCATCGGTGCAGTTCGAGAAGCACCGGTTCGAGGGCATCCTCAAAAACCTGAATGCCCTCAATCCCCTGTCGATTCTCGAACGCGGTTACAGCATCTGCACGCTGGATGGGAAGGCCCTGAAATCCAGCACTGAAACCCGGACGGGAGACTCGGTCCGGGTGCGCCTGGCCCGGGGCGGGCTGGAATGCAGGGTGGAAAAAATCTTGGACACGGACCGGACGTCCAATAAGAAAAATCTTTAATCCGAATGGTTCAATCCATTACTCGCATCGAGGGGGCCATGGCCGAAATAAAATTTGAAAAGGCGATGAAACGGCTGGAACAAATCGTCGAGGAACTGGAAAAAGGCGAACTGGATATCGATAAATCCCTGGAGATTTTTGAAGAAGGGATCAAGATGTCCCGCATCTGTTCCAAAAAACTGGGCGAAGCCGAGGCCAAAATCGAAAAACTCACCAAGGACGAGAAAGGCGAACTGATCACCGAACTCTTTCCCGTGGAAGAAGATGATGCCGAACGAGAGCCGTAAAATCCGGCTGGACCAACTGCTGGTAAAAAAAAACTCGTGGCCTCGCGGGAACGGGCGAGGGGACTCATCCTCGCGGGCAGGGTGCGGCTGGGAGACGCGGTGGTGGACAAACCCGGCCGCTTGGTGGCGGCGGATTGCCCCGTCACCGTGCGGGAAGACCTGCACCCCTACGTCAGCCGGGGCGGACTGAAACTGGAGCACGGCCTGAAGATCTTCAATATCTCGCCCGCCAATAAAATCGCGGCGGACATCGGCGCATCCACAGGGGGTTTCACCGACTGCCTCCTGCAACAGGGCGCGAAAAAGGTTTATGCGGTGGACGTGGGCTATGGACAGCTCGATTGGAAATTGCAAAACGATCCCCGGGTGGTGATCCTCGATCGAAAAAACGCCCGCACACTGGTCCCGGAAGATCTCGGTGAAACGGTGGACCTGGCGGTGATCGACGTGTCTTTCATCTCCCTCAAGCTGGTCCTCCCCCCGGTCCTGAAGATCCTCCGCCGGGACGGTGACCTCATCGCCCTGGTCAAACCCCAGTTTGAAGTGGGAAAAGGGGAAGTCGAAAACAAAGGCATCATCAAAAACCGCGAAAAACATCTCAAGGTCCTTCTCGGTGTGGCGGCCTTTGCCCAGGAACAGGGATGGGTTCTTCACGGACTGACCGCCTCGCCCATCACCGGACAAAAAGGAAACCGGGAATTCCTGATTTATTGTATCGCCCGCCACCGCGGAGAGGCGGTGAGCGAGGAAAAAATTCGCGCCGAGGTTTTCGTTTTCAATCCCGAAAATTGAACCCCGCCAATTCAAACGAGGGTGTTTCCATGATTCTTAGCGGCTCTGATATTCGAAAAGTTTTACGGGACGGACTGCTGATCATCGATCCGCTTCCCGAGGAAGATCAAATCGACACCACGTCGGTCGATCTGCGAATGGGCGAACCGTTGTGGATGTGGAGTCCGGAGTTGATCCGAAGGAACGGTCCCGGACTTCGGGTCGATGTGGACCGGTTCAATTTCAAGGAACTTTCGGAACGGTATATGGTGGAAACGCCGAAGGAGGAAAGCGGGAAATACCTCATCAAACCCCAGACCGTTTACCTGGCGTCGACCTTCGAGAAGGTGGAGCTTCCGACCGGGTCGAGGCTGGCGGCGCGGATCGAGGGAAAGAGCAGTCTGGCCCGATTGGGCCTGGCGGTGCACATCACCGCGCCGACGATTCACTGCGGTTCGGGACCGGGCACCATCACCCTGGAGATCTTCAACCACGGACCGTTCGCCATCGACGTCACACCGGGGGTATCGCGCCTCTGCCAATTGATCCTCGAGGAAGTCTCCAGCGAACCCCAGCAGCGCACCGGCCGCATCTTCATGGAACAGAAAACCCCGAAAGGATAGCAAACTATTTTTGGAAAATGCGGAATCTGTTCACAGGTTTGAATAAATTAAGGGCACCTCTAAAAATTGCTTTGGGCCATGAGCGGTCCTTATAAAATAAGGGCCAGCGAGTTGCCTGAAAGAAAAATATCGGATTATTAGAGGTCCTCTTAAAATTTCCTCGACCTCGAAAAGGCAATTAGGGCATTTCATGAAAATCGGCGGGATAGGATAGTCACCGAAGATTTCGGACGGCTCGAACACCGCTGTTAAGGCACATGGTCAACCGGTGCAAACGGACCATGCCGTTTACGAAATATACTGACTTGGCACAACAATCGGTATATTGGGATGCGGTTACATTGCTGGACCAAAACAAGTAAGCCGCGCCCGGGCTGAATTTTTTATCCAGGGCCAGCGGGTATGCCGGATCGCGGTCCCATCCCAAAAAATTATTTTTGGTGAGGTCAAAGATACTCAACAGCTCTTTTACGGTCGGCAAACGCCAATCGCTGTACCCCGCCGTTCCCAAGTTTTTTACATAATCAACCGATTCCTTATAATTCAAGCACCTTCCAAGCGCCGCATAACTGTCGACCTTTGTCCACATTAACCGTGAATCAAAATCCGTTATGGTTCCATCGTCATTGTCTACAAGGTTTTGTTTCGATGGAGGCGGGGGTAAAGGAGAAACATAAGGAGGACTTATGTACGGTTCCCCCGGTCCAAAATCCTCGATACCCGCAAAACTTTTTAATGGAAAAACACATAAAAAAAATAACGTCATGCTTAAAATTATTTCCAACCCATCGGGTTTTATCCGATACCCTGGAATGAAGTTATATCTCCGTATTGGTTTAATCAAAGGAAAATTTGATGACTTAATAGAATGGAAGTTTATCGGCATTATTTGATCGGTGCCTCAGCTCTTATAATAAGAGGCTCACTGGCCCGTTTAAATTCCTCAAACTGTTCCAGGTCTGAGTGTATGGGACTGAGTCCAAAAAGGTAATTTTTAATCTTTTTTCATTATGCTATTATTTTTTCATTATGCTAACAAAAGACAAAATTATTTATTGGTCGGAGGAAACCATCAGGAAATACATTAAATTTTTCCTTTGGGCCACCATTTCGGGATTTTTATTATTTCCGGACTTTCTCCCAGGTTCGTTGGCATTCTCAGAGAATTTAATTGTCAAAAACGAGGCTTCCCGGTCTCAAGAAATAATCGTAGGAGGAAGTTTATTCCGAAATCTTGCTAAGAAATCCAGTCCAAGTGTGGTGAATATTCAGTCTTTGAAGAAGATTCCTCATTACTATGGTGATTTTCACTTTGGCATGCAGGGAATACCCCGACAGCCTAGTCTTAATGAATTTGAAACCCAAGGAGGCGGGTCCGGATTTATTATTTCCAACGATGGATATATTCTCACCACCAATCACGTTGTGGCCGGGTCGGATCAAGTGCAGGTTTCCCTGTTCAACGGGAAAACGTACATAGGAAAGATGGTGGGTTTTGACGAATTAATGGACATCGCCCTGATCAAGGTTACGGTGCCTTCTGATTTGCCCTCGATTCCCATGGGCAGTTCCAAACAGCTGGAGCCGGGGGATTGGGTATTGGCCATCGGCAATCCCTTCGGTTTGGAATTGACGGTTACCGCGGGAATCGTGAGCGCCAAGGGGCGGTCCCTGGGAAAAAGTCCTTATGATGATTTCATTCAAATCGATGCCCCTATCAATCCGGGAAATAGCGGGGGTCCACTCATCAATACGCAGGGGGAAGTGGTTGGGATCAACAGCGCTATTTTTTCGCAGGGTCAGGGTCTGGGATTTTCCTCCCCCATCGATTTGGTAAAAAAAATACTTCCTCAACTTAAAGAAAAAGGACGCGTGGTCCGCAGTTGGTTGGGATTGGTGGTACGGGATATAACCCTTGACGAAAAGATGGAATTAGATCACGTGGTAAATCGGGGGTCTCTTGTAATGAATGTTTTTTCGAACAGTCCCGCTGAAAAAGCTGGAATTCTTCCCTATGACATTATCGTGGAATTTGATGGAAAACAGGTCAAAAGTTCACATGAATTCCCCCGGATGATCGCCCATTCCCTGGCAGGCAAGAAGATCCCCGTAACCCTCCTTGGAACATGATGAATATTATCTGATTAATCCTTTCGAGTTTACTCGATAAAAACAGGGACCAAGAAAAGCATGACCCATGTTGAATAAACGCTATTTCATTGAAGGAGGGAAGTTTAAATGCTTCCCTCTTTTTCGTTGGGGGGTATGTAACAACCCGGGGTGACATGGCAGGGGCGGATTGTCATCCCATGGAAGCCTTCCGATTAAACCTCATCCTTGTAGACGATGAAGGCATTGGCGGGGTAGACGAGATGAGACTCGCCCCATTGGGTGGTCGCGTGGGGGTTCCATTCCGATTCGTCCTCGAGGGGTTTCATGCGGATTCCTCCGGACCCGCCATGGATGAGAAGAGCCACGCCGTCGCCCGATTCCTCGATCTTGCAGGCGAACGCCGGGCAGGGGGCATTGGTTTCGGCATCCCAGCCGGTGACCTGCACCGGTTGTTCCCCGGTCCTTGCATTGTATTTGATGCAGAACACTTCCCTGGGTGGGGAAACCTCCCGGTAAATCATGTTGAAACTGGTCCCGGTGTTGGGATTGGGTTCCACCTCCACAAACATAACGCCACCTCGACGAAGGAATTTAGTACCAGTTCAATTTATCATAACACGGGGAATCCGGATCCTGAAGACCGGGTTTTCCCCGAAGCCTGGCGCGGGGGCCGGTGGGCTCTTGCACCGCCCGCGGGGTTGGGAAGGGAGTTTATCGTTTCCTGAAATAGATGTGGAACAGTTGGGCCGATTTTTTCACGGCGTTGGCGATCCGCAGGGCGTAGGTGCGGGAAATGATGGACAGGCCGGTGGACCGGTATTTTTTCGCCAGGGTCAGTTTCAGGGTTCGGTCCTTCCCGGAAAAGGAATCCATGTAACCCGCACGCAGAAGGGGCATTAAAAAATTCATGGTGGGCTGCTGGGCTTCCATGAGCACCGTCCCGGTCACGGTGCCCCCGTTATCGAGGGCCACCGCCACCACCAAGGTCCCTTGACGGGTATGTTCCGGGAATAGAATGAGGGTCCGTTGGATTTTCTTCCCGGCGTTTTTGGCGTGGTAGATCACGAATTCCGTGGCATCGGTATCCCAGTTCTTGTATTTCTCCAACCGCTTGAGGTGTTTTGAATTCAGGACGATATCCCGGCGGCTCAGGTTTTTCGCGCCGGGGAGCAGCTGCGTCACGGTCTCCTTCAGGGTCTTGAATTTGACCATGGGCTCGGGAATGGCCGAGGGGCGCCCCTCCCGCGGGAAAAGCAGAAGGGATAAAACCAGCCAGGCCAGGAACACCTCATTCTTTTTCATTACACGGCCCCCCCGTCTTTCCCCTCATGGATCGTTGTTAGCAAGTTGGCGTTTGATTTCATTGTACAGATTTTTTAAATGATTGCTTTGCGGCGCCAGTTTTCTGGCCTCAAGAATATGGCGGACCATCTCCCGGGTGTCCTCCTTAGATTTCGCTTCTATCGCTTGCAAAAGTTCCAATCCCGCCTGGCTGTAATCGTTGATTCCGGGATCATTCTCCCGAAATATGGAATGTGCCCGGCCGGACCCCTTCCCCAAGCGCACCAGGTATTGAAACATGCGCGCCCCGGTCAGGGTGTCGCGGTTGGCAATATGAATGGGGGCGGAAAACTCGATCGAAAGATTCCGGCCGGTATTGATGGCAGTCTGTTTTAAGGTTTCATCACCCTCCAGGCTCCCCTTATATAAAAGCATCAAATTCGAAATTTCGAACATGGTGGATGCGTCGTCGGGATGAAGCTCGCGAAACGCCGCCAGCCGCCGCGACAGGGATTCCAACGACAGGGTGTTCGGGGACTGGAAACCCACGAACGCCACGAGGGGCCGTTTCAGGGAAAAGTCCCCAAGCCAGACGGAGTTGACGGGAAAAACCGAACGGAAGGTCGCCGCGATGATTTGAAAATCCTGTGGGGAAAGTTCATAGGCGGGGAGCCATTGGCAGAAAACACCCCCCGGCTTCAGTTTGCGTTTTATGTTGGCGAAATGGTTCCTGGAATAAAGGTATCCCGTTCCAGAGTGGTTGGGAACGAACAGGTCGGCCACCACCACGTCGAACCGGAGGCCGGTCCCCATCATGAAATTTCTTCCGTCTTCCACATGCACCCGAACGTTGGATTGGCCGAGGAGGTGGTGGTTGAATTTCTCGAATAATTTCGCGGCCTCGGCCACCTCCGGAACGATTTCCGCGATGTGAATTTCTTTCAGGGAAAAGGGGACCGCGGCACCCGCCGTGATCCCCGTGGCCAGGCCGATGAATGCAGCGGATTCCGGGCCGTTATGAAGCAGCAGAGGAAGCTGGCCCTGCATTTCTTCAATCAGGATGGGGTTGATGCCTCCCAGGGTGTAGTGGTTGTTGACCTTCAAAATCCGGCTGCCGACCTTGTCGATGACTGCCACCGTGGCCTGACTGCCCTCCTTGAGAAACGCCAGGTACTCGTTGGGATTCAATTTTTGAACGGGAAGTTTGGCCGGATGGGTCACCATGATGCAGAGAAGCAGCGCATAGACCGCAATTTTCATTTTTCTCCGGAATCCGGAATAATGCAAAAACCGGAGCCCCATATCCGCCAGAAGGAGATAAAAGACGGACACCAGCGCCACGGAGTTCCAGAGTCCCAACAAGGGGACGGCGAGAAACCCGGCGGCCAGGGAACCGGTGATCGTTCCAAGGGTGTTGACCGCGTTCATCTCGCCAATCCGCGTGCCCACGCCAGGGGATTCAAATAGTTTCCAAAGCAGGGGCAGGATCATGCCGCCCACCACGGCGGGAAGAAGGATGATCCCCGTTACGAGGAGGAACGCGTTGGCGATATAACCTGTCCAGCCAGGATCGTAGGACAAAAAACTCAAACCCGTCCATTGTACAAAAATAAACGGCGTGGTGTAACTGGCCGCTCCGGTCAAAATCAAAAGCAGGATCAAGAGATTCCTTTTATCCCAATTCACACGGTCCAACGCTGCGATCAAGAACGATCCCAGGCTCAGGGCGAAAAGAAAGACCACGACGATGGCCGTGAAAGTATAAACGGAATTTTGAAATACCAGGGAGAACATCCGGTTCCACAAAACTTCCAGGTTCAACAGGCCAAACCCGGAGAGGAACCCGGCGGCGATCACGTAAATCTTGAAACTCCGTGCCTCCGGGAAGGACACTGGCCGTTCCCCGGTAGGGTGGGGAGCGGACCCGGCCACCGTCCCCGGGAGGGAGGCCGAAATCTTTTCAGGCCGGGAAAGAAAGAAAGCGATCAGGAAGTTCATGCCATTGACCGCGGCGGCGAGATAAAACGTGTGGCGAATCCCCACCAGGGGTGGAAGCAGCATTCCCGCGCCCACGGACCCCAAAACCCCTCCCAGTGTGTTTATACCGTAAAGGATTCCACCCGTGGAGGTGATGCGTTGCGGGCGGTCCACCAGGAAACTCGCGATCACCGGCAGGGTGCCGCCCATGAAAAAAGAGGGACCGGTGATCACCAAAAAACCGATGCCAATTTTTACCAGGGTGAAGACCTGGCTGGACTCGTGGAATCTTTGGTACAAGATGGGAAAAACGAACTCGAACGCCTCCTGAAAGAAAAACAGGGGGAGAGCGGTGACGAAAATTCCCAGTTCAAGATACGCAAAAAAGCGTAGGGGATTCGCCGTCAGGCCGGATTTTTTCCCGAAGAAATGACTGCCGAGAGAAAGCCCGAAAAAGAAAGCCGCCAGGACCACGGAGGCGGATTGGATCGTATTGCCAAACACCTGGCTGAACACGCGTAGCCAGATGATTTCGTAAACAAGCCCGGAAAACCCCGAAAGAAAAATCAAACCGTAAAGAATGGATTTGACATAAAGGGTCATGAAGGCTCATCAAAAAATTTTGAATGGGGCGGCTTACTTGAAAACCACATCGAAAAGCTGGGCGGCCCGTTTGACTGCGTTGGCGATGATCAGGGCGTAACTCTGGGTCATGCCGCTGGTTCGGGTTTTCCATTTGGTATCCAGTGCCAAAGCCATATTGCCTCCCTTGCCCCGGAACTCCCGCATGTAATTTTCCTGCAGCAGGGGTTCCACCCAGGCCAGAGGTTCCACCTGGATATCCGTCAGGATGGCATCCACCACCTTTCCCGAAGGATCCAGGCTCACGGCCACCACCACGGGGCCATGACGGCTGTACTCGGTGATGAAAACCGCAGCCCGTTGCAACTGGTTGTCCGGAGCCCGGCTGACAAAGAATTTGTAATGGTTTTCATGGGATTCCCAATTCCCCTGGGATTTCAGCTTTTGCATTTGATCCGGTGTCAGCCGGACATCCTTCAGCGACAACTTTCCCTGGGGAAGCAGGCGGGCAATGGTATCCCGGGTCGAGGACAACTTAACCACGGGCGTCACATGGGCCAGGGCCGAACCGGTACCGATCGATACAAAAATCCATCCCGCCATCCAAAGAGTCAACCATCGTTTTTTCATGACAAAATTTCCTTAATTAAATTTGTTATGCTTTTATTTTCGAAAACCACATTTCGTACATGGAAACAAAAAATACGATCAAAAAGCTGACTGCCGTCAACGCACCGGAAAAAATAATCAGATAGGCAAATCCATCCGCCAGGAACTTGACCAGGAACATTCCCACGAAGTCCAGGGTGCCGCCGAGAAAGGGCATGGGAATCAGGATCAACTTCCATCGTTCCGGCAATTGAGTCCAAAGAAAGAGGATACCTATCAGCAAACTCAGCACTCCGTGGCTGAACAGGTGGACGTGCGCGTCCTGCAGCAGAAGTTTCAAGCTCACCCTATGGGGCATCTCCCGAACCTGGTCGAGAGTGATTTCTCTTTCCCCAAACTCGTTAGTATGGGCCGATAAAGAGGGTGCCACCACTTCCACGTCATCCTTCTCGGAGTAGGTCTCCACGAGGGATTCATAGGAAATGACCACGTATTTTTGCGTGTACACTCCAGCGGCAATATTTCCCAGGCTCAGTGTCAGTAAAAAACAAGTGATCAGCACCTTGACGGTCAGCGGTAAAAGCCGCAAGGGGGTGAATTTCATGAATCCTCCCTTGGGTCGATAGAGATCAAAAACTGGCCACCAATTCGGCGATGAACATATTTCGCGTTGACAGTTTGGTGTTTCGGATATCCCGGAACAAACGGTTGTTGGCGGATTCGTTAACCCAGTCGTAGCGGTATTCCAACCGCAGGTCGATGCCCGACAACAGGTGCTGGGTTCGCGGGATGACGCCGAATCCCATGAATCCGAGGAACTGTGGGGAAATATGAAACACCGGGGCCACGCTGATTTGATTCCAGGTCCGTTGCTGGGCTTCGCCGGGTTCGGCCGGGTTGTTCCCTATGTCGGGGTGCCCGTCCTCGTCCGCGACAAAACTGTAGCGCAATGTGGTTCCGAACCACCGGAAGAAATCGTGATGAATGGTGGCCTGGCCGCTGTAAAATTTTGCGTCCGTTCCCGGATGCAAAAGCGACTGATTTTCATCGTGCCCGTAGGCGAACTCAAATCCGAAAATCCAGTTTCTCCAGGGCGTCAGGGTGCCGGCGATATCGAGGACGTTGCGGTTATCCTTTTCGTTATCGTCCTGTTCCGCCCCGCGCAGAAAGGATAGCTTCAGGTCGGCCCACCGGGTGGGCGCGAACCCGACCTGGAAAAAGATGCTTTTGGCCTTGTTGTTATCGGTATCGCCCGCGTTGGCGTTCCAGCCGTTGAACACCGCGGCGCGGACGTCGAGGTTTTCGAGGATGGGATAGACCGCCATCAATCCCACCATCTTGGACGGCGAGGCGAACTGAAAGGTCAGGGAATGCGTGGCCTGCAAGAGAAGCGGCGCGTCTTCCTGCTCGAAACTGACCGGTGAATTGAACTTGCCCAGGGTGAAATCGACGCCGTTGCCCACCGGGGCCACCAAGTGAATTTCCCCCGTGTCCAGTTCCGTTTGTGTCTTAGTGACCGTCGTGCCGCCTTCGAGTTCGTTGTGCAGTCCCACCTCCATCGCCGCCGCCACCCAGGCGTAATCGGAGTACCGCTTGGTGAAACCGATTTCCATGACGTTGAATCCGAAGTTGGTGGTATCCGCCACATCCTGGCCAAAGTGCAGTTCGTTTCCCTGACCATGGTGTTCCACTCCGGTATCGTTATATTTGTACGAGGTGACAATATAGCCCGTGATGATCGTTTGATGCGCCCGGTCGTCGTAACTTTTGCCCGGCAGGCGCATGGGATTCAGGCTTTGCAGGTTGATGGATTTGTTATCCAAATCCTCGATGGAAATTTCTTTTTCCCCGTTTCCCGCCATGGCTCCACCCGGGAAAACCCAGGCGATAATAAGCCAAATAAAGGGAATGACAGCTTTGATTCGCATCTATATCCTCCCAGTCAATTGCAGCAATTCGATGGATTGGATGATTCCAGGAATCCGCCCCGGAAAAGGGAGGGATCTCCCCTCGGCTCAAACAGCCAAGGCAGGAATCGTCAAAAACTGAATGGATTGCCGTTAAATGGATTTGGGAGGATGCTTCAACGGGTCCGAGCCAGGGGGCTCATAACCGGAAAGGAGGGTGGCGAGGGTTTGGGAGTCCCCGGCCCGAAAAAGAGAACAGGAAGATTCGTTCAGTCCGCAAAAATGGTCGAATCCCGAAAGGGAAGGAAGGGCAGTGAAAGGTTGCCCGCCGCACTCCTGGCTGATCTTGCATTTCTTTCCGTGGCCCGTTTCCTTGGAATATTGATGGGGACAAGGCATGGCGGAAAAGTGCTTGTGGACCGGACAATAAAACGGACGGCTCTTTTTTTCCGAAGGGGTTCCCTCGTGGAAGGGGGAAAGAGGGGTGGGCCCGAAATGCGAGGTGTGGGCGAACACGGGCTTGATCCCCGGACCGAGCAGGATTAAAAAAACCAGGAAAACTGTGATTGATCGGATATG
>JBHHVU010000048.1:0-23866 GCA_046754465.1 Nitrospinaceae bacterium
AAACATCAATGCTGAAGAAACACGGTCAATTATTCCTTTCCACGCTTTTTATTTTCGATAGCCTTGCCATCCTCTCTTCCTGGTTGATGGCTTATTTCATCCGGTTCCATTTACAGATTGTTCCAGTGACCCACGGCATCCCGCCCGTGGAAACGTATTATGAGGCGCTGATCCCCATCTGGCTGGTTTTCATGGTCAATATCAAGGCCTGCGATCTGTACCGGCCTTTGCGGGGAAAAACCAATACGGCGGAGTTTTTCACGATCCTCAGGGTGACTTCCACCTCCGTTCTGATGCTGACGGCCCTCACGTTTTTTTACCGGGAGTCCAGTTATTCCAGGATTGTGGCGGTGTATTTTTGGATTTTAGCCACACTGTTCATGGCGGTTTCCCATTGGCTGGCCCGGAAAGTCCTGGTGATGATCCGTGGCCGGGGGTTGAATTTACACAATGTTCTGGTGGTCGGCGCGGGAGAGTTGGGCCAAACCGTCGTGAAAAAACTCGACCTGCACCCGGAAATCGGATTTCATGTGGTCGGTTTTTTGTCCCAGCACCCTGAAAAAATCGGGACCACCGTCAGCGGCCACACCATTCTGGGTCTCTACAATGAGGTTTCCCGGGTCATCAAGGATCATGGAGTGGACCAGTTGTTTATCGCTCTACCTCTGCATGCCCACGAACGGCTGGAGCAGGTCATGAATTATCTGGGGACGGAAACCGTGGACGTCAAAGTGGTCCCCGACCTGCTGAGATACATGAACATTCAATCGGGGGTGGAAGAACTCGACGGACTACCCATCGTGAATTTGGCGGAATCCCCGCTTTATGGGTGGAATGTCGTGATCAAGCGGACTTCGGATATTATCCTGTCCAGCCTGGCGCTCGTTATCACGGCGCCGGTGATGTTGTCGATCATGCTGCTGATCAAACTGGAGTCGCGGGGACCGGTTTTTTTCCGTCAGGAACGGGTGGGACTTGACCGAAGGGTCTTTTCAATGCTTAAATTCCGGTCGATGAAGCCCGACGCGGAAAATTCCACCGGCCCCGTGTGGGCTCGGGAAGATGACGAGCGCCGAACCCGGGTCGGAACTTTTCTGCGCCGGACCAGCCTGGACGAGTTGCCGCAGTTGTTTAACGTGCTCAGGGGAGACATGAGCCTAGTGGGTCCCCGGCCCGAACGGCCCGTGTTCATCGATGATTTTAAGGATTCCATTCCCCATTACATGTTGCGGCTGAAGATGAAAGCGGGGTTGACCGGTTGGGCGCAGGTGAATGGCTGGCGGGGGAATACCTCTTTGCAAAAACGGATTGAGTGTGATTTGTATTATATTAATAACTGGTCGCTGGTGTTCGACTTGAAAATCATTCTGATGACTTTCTGGAAAGGTTTTATCAACCGGCATGCCTACTGAGCCGAAAGTGATCGCGGTGATTCCGGCTCGCTGGGCATCGTCCCGGTTTCCAGGAAAACCCCTGGCGATAATCCTCGGTAAGCCCATGATCCAATGGGTGGTGCAGCAGGCTGAAAAATGCCCGTCGGTGTCCGAGGTTCTGGTCGCGACCGATGATCAAAGAATTTTTGACGCGGTCCGGGGTTTTGGCGGCCAGGTGGTCATGACTTCCGGGGATCATCCCAGCGGGACCGACCGCGTGGCCGAGGCGGCGGCCGGCCTCGACTGCGATATCGTGGTCAATGTTCAAGGGGACGAACCGCTCATTCCTCCTGAAAATATTGACCTCGTGGTTCAGCCCCTGTTGAAGGATCCGCAGGCCGAGGTTTACACACTGGTTATGAAAATTGGACGTACAGAGGATATGTTCAATCCCAACGTCACCAAAGTGGTCCTCAACGGGCAGGGCTGCGCGCTTTATTTTTCCAGGGCTCCCATACCTTACGACCGCGATGGCTGGGCCGAAGCTACCCCCGCCCCAAACACCGAGCCGCCCCGAACCACGGTTTTATACGGATGGAAACATATCGGACTCTATGCTTACACCAAATCCTTTCTCATGCAATTTAACGGTCTCCACGGCTCCCGGTTGGAAACGATCGAAAAACTGGAACAATTGCGGATTCTGGATAACGGGGGGACCATCCGCGCCGTGGAGACTGACAGAAATTCCATCGGCGTGGACCGCGAGGAAGACATTCCCATCGTCGAAGAAATTTTAAGGGCACTCCAACCCTGAGGAACCGGATCCATTGAATTGAGGGCACATTGAAAAAACGTTCCAAGTTCAAAAAAGTTAAATATATCTTCGTTACGGGCGGTGTGCTTTCCTCTCTGGGGAAAGGTATCGTGGCGTCATCCATCGGTAGCCTGCTCGAATGCTGCGGATTGAAAATCACTATCCTCAAACTGGACCCGTATATCAATGTCGATCCCGGCACGATGAACCCCTTTCAGCACGGGGAGGTTTATGTGACCGACGATGGGGCGGAGACCGATCTCGATCTCGGGCATTATGAAAGGTTCACTCATGCCCAGATGCGCCGCAACAATAATGTCACCAGCGGCCGGATTTATTACGATGTCATTCAAAAAGAGAGGCGGGGGGAATATCTCGGATCCACCGTGCAGGTCATTCCCCATATTACCGACGAAATAAAAAGGCATATTCTCAAAGTTTCGGAAACCGTGGACGTCGTCATTTGTGAAATCGGCGGCACCGTGGGGGATATCGAAAGCCTGCCGTTTCTCGAAGCCATCCGCCAGTTCAAGTACGACATGAAGTCCAAAAACGTTTTGTATCTTCACCTCACCCTGGTGCCCTACATCAAGACTTCAGATGAGCTGAAGACAAAACCCACCCAGCACAGCGTCCAGAAGCTGCGGGAAATCGGAATCCAGCCGGACATCCTTTTGTGCCGGACCGAGCGGAAATTATCGAAAGACATCAAGAAAAAAATCGCCCTGTTCTGCAACGTCGAGGTCGATTCCGTGATCACCGCCATGGATGTTCAATCGATCTACCAGGTCCCCCTGAGTCTTCATAAGGAAGGGATCACTAAAATCACGCTCAAGAAACTGGGTCTTCCCCTGAAGGAACCGAACCTGGACCTGTGGAAGGACATCAATCAGAAACTCACCCGTCCCGAGGGGGAAGTCGATATCGCCATTGTCGGGAAATACCTCGACTTAAAAGATTCCTATAAAAGCATCATTGAGGCGCTGGTACATGGCGGCATCGGGAACAACGTCCGCGTCAATTTTCATTGGGTGGACGCGGAGGAAGTGGAAACGAACGGGGGCACGGAAAAACTCAAGGCCTGCGACGGCATCCTGGTTCCCGGTGGATTTGGCGAACGTGGAATCGAGGGAAAGATCAAGACGGCCCATTTCGCGCGGGTGAACAAGGTGCCTTTCTTCGGCATTTGCCTGGGCATGCACTGCGCCGTGATCGAATTCGCCCGCGAGGTGGCTCAACTCAAAAATGCCAACAGCGCGGAATTTTCCAACACCTCGCCCTACTTAATTATCGACTTAATGGAAAATCAGAATGCCCGGGGGAACAAGGGCGGAACCATGCGGCTGGGGGAGTATCCCTGTCAGTTGAGGAAACAGTCCCATGCCTTCAAAGCTTACGGGACCCGGGAAATTTATGAACGGCACCGGCACCGTTATGAATTCAACAACAAGTATCGGATTCAGATGGAAGAGGCCGGCATGAAAATCACGGGAATTTCACCCAACGGCAATCTCGTGGAAATCATCGAAATCGAGGACCATCCCTGGTTCCTTGCCGGTCAGTTTCATCCGGAATTCAAATCCTCCCCAATGACTCCCCACCCCCTGTTCCGTGATTTCATCGCCTCCGCCATCGAATACAGAAAAAGCGATCACAAATCTAAACTTTGACCCGAGCTTTTTCCTGAAAAAGGGAGGCCCACCTTTCAGGTGAAGGCGCGGATGATGTCCCGCTTGCCGATGATACCCACCAGGTGGTCTCCTTCCAGGACCGGGATGGTATGGATATCCTTTTCGGCCATCAGGGTGGCGATATCGCCGACTTCCGTTTCGGGCGATACGGATACGGCCGTGGAATGGTAAATATCCTCCACCTGGGTGCCGGTGAGCTTCTTGACGTCCGCCTCGAATTTCTTTTCGCTTTCCAGGAAGAGGACGGCGTCGAACAGGGTGATGACGGTGGGAATATGAAGGTTCTTGTTTTGCTCGATCAGATCGCCCTGGGTCACGATTCCGATCAACTTTTCTTCGTCATCGACCACGGGGACCCCATTGATCTTGTTGTCCAGGAACAGTTTGGACAATTCACTGATCGGTGTGTTCTTTTTAACCGTGATGACCTTGCGGGTCATGATATCCTTGGCCGTGAGCATGCCTTTTTCCTCCCGAGGACAATCGCTTTGAGATGGATGGGACCCTTCGCCCAACCCCATTCCTTAAACCTTCCAACGTGCCAGCGCAAAAAACTGAAACGCGGTCAAGAATTTGGAACTGTAAATCATTTTGCATTTTGTATACCAGCCCCGTCCCGATGATAAACAATATGAGGTTGGGAATCCACACCGAAAAATAAGGATCGAGCACACCAATGAGTCCCAAGTTCTGGGCGCTTATCAGGAAAAAATAGTAGGTGAGGAGGATGCCCAGGCTGACGGCGAATCCTCCGGACCTGCCGGACCGGTGGGTCTGGATTCCCAGGGGAGCCCCGAAGATCCCGAATAACAGGCAGGCGAAGGGAATGGAGAATTTCTTGCTCAGTTCCACCGCCGGCGCGTAGGGTTTCAATCCCTGTTCCCGCAGGATCGCGATTTTTTGCAGGAGCCGGCTGAGAGAAAGTTCCCGGTCGCTGACCAGCGCGTTGGAGGCCGGCGGCGCCCGGCGGGGCAGTTTCACCGTCAAATCGTACCGTTTAAAATTGATGGTTTGATAATGGTCCCGGCGGGTGCTCCGTTCGTGGAGCGTGCCGTTCTTGAGTCGCAGGGATACGCTGTGGGTCTCCGGATGGGGGCTCAGGATGCCCTCTTCGGCGGAGATGATCCGTGAGATTCCGGGCTGGCGCGTGTCGGCCAGGAAAATCCCTTTCAGGAGGGCAGGATCTTCACGCTCGCGGACATACAAAGTGAAATTATGAATATCGCTGTTGAATACCCGGGGTTGGAGGTTGAAAGCGGACCGGTTGGTGAGCACGTCGAAGAGCAATTGCTTGTAAGAGGCGTTGCCCCAGGGGAGCGCGTAGAATATGACCATGGTGGCAAGGAGGTATGCCAGGCCGGAGAAAACCATCACCGGTTTCATCAGCCGCAGAAAGCTCCAGCCAGCGGTTTTCATGGCGGTCCATTCGCTGGCGGCGGAAAACTGGTTGAAAACCACTACGGACGCAACCAGAACGCTCATCGGAATGGTGACCGCCAGGTAAGCCGGAGAAAGATAAACCATGAGCCGCGTCAATTCCAGGAAGGAAACGCCGCGGCTGACCACCATCTCCGCCATGAAAAGAAATTTATCGAGATAAAGAAACAGGGTAAAGGCTCCGGCGCTGATCCCGAATATTTTCAGCAATTCCCGGAATATGTATCGGTCGATGAGGATCATGGGGACGGTCATGGCGGGAATGTGATTTTGAATCGCCGGGAAATTTTTGGGATATCCACGCGGAAGGTCCTTCCTTGGCCGGGGACGCCATGGGTCAAAATCCCGGACGCCGCGGTACGGATGGATGGTTTCCCAGTTCAAAAGCTTTCACTATTGAAAGCGGATAAATTATACTATTACATGAGGTGTTTTTTAACGCGGGGCTGAATTCCATTTCCAGAGGTCCTTCCGTTCATTCTTAAGGGGAGCCGCTTTTCGTCCATTGCCTATGTCCCAATCAGAGTTTCCCGTTACCCGGCGTGTGAGACGTCTTCCGGATTGGCTGAAAGTTTCGCTGCCCAGGGGAGAGAAATATTTTCGGTTGAAGTCCCTGGTCCGCGAGTATGCGTTGCACACCGTCTGCGAATCGGCCTCGTGCCCCAATATCGGCGAGTGCTGGGATTCGGGCACGCTCACGTTGATGATCCTTGGCGGCTCATGCACCCGCGCCTGCGGGTTTTGCGATGTTCCCACGGGCCGGATGCAGGCTCCGGACCCCGGCGAACCCGAGGCCGCTGCCCGCATGCTCGCCCAATTGAACCTGCGTTACGCGGTCATCACCTCTGTCGACCGGGATGATCTTCCCGACGGCGGGTCGGCCCATTGGGCCAAGACCCTTCTGCGGATCAGGGAGGAATGCCCGGACCTGAAGGTGGAAGCCTTGATCCCCGACTTCAGGGGGGATCCCCGCCTGATTGGAAAAGTTTGTGAATCCCGTCCGGATGTGCTGGCCCACAACGTGGAGACCGTCGCCTCCCTTCAGTCCGGCGTCCGCCCGCAATGCCGGTACCAGTGGTCCCTGAATACTCTTTCCGTCGCGGCGAAAAAATTCGGTCTCGTGACCAAGAGCGGGCTCATGCTTGGGCTAGGAGAGAAACGGGAGGAGGTCATCCAGACCATGAAAGACCTGGTGGCCACTGGTTGCCGGATACTTTCCC
The DNA here is from genome assembly GCA_046754465.1 of Nitrospinaceae bacterium. Taxonomy (GTDB): domain Bacteria; phylum Nitrospinota; class Nitrospinia; order Nitrospinales; family VA-1; genus JBHHVU01. The sequence continues at coordinate 6,539 of JBHHVU010000048.1, forward strand.
TGGGCCAGTACCTCAGACCTTCCCCCCAACATCTGGAAGTGGTGGAATACATCCATCCCGACGTTTTCGCGGAATACCAGGAAATCGGCCGGTCCCTGGGACTGGATTCGGTGGAGGCCGGACCTCTCGTCCGCAGCTCCTATCATGCAGACATGCAGGCGAGGGCGGTGCTTTCAAGATAAACCCAGCTCATCGAGCCGCATTCCGTCAATTTCCTCCTCACCTTTTACCCGGTCCGTCAACCGTGGTCTCCAGGAGAATTCCGAAAATCCCTTATTTTAGAGTTCCAATTTCGGATAGGGGATGCGGCACGTGGTTTGCTTCTTTCTATATTCAAGGATGAAGGTGTCAAAGATTTAACGGGATTGGCATGGACGATATTCAATCCATCAGCGGCGGCAATCTTGAGAAGCCTAGGGGAAAAGCGTCCCAGGGAGGGGGCACCCATATGCGGGACGCTTTGGCTTTTCAATCCATTCTTTTTCAGACCCAGCTCCGAATGCTTTCCGCCTGGAGCGATAGGGGCTCCAAACCGGAAGAGAGGGTCGATTTTTTCAGGGAAGCCCACTTGATTCTGGACCGGGCGATGCGCGAACGGGGGCTGGGGAGTTTGCCCGCAACGGGCCTGTTTGCAAATCCCAAGATTGCCGCGCAAAGATACGGCATCGAAGCCGCCCGAGCTTTTCTGAATGGGGAAACGGGGACTTCCCCGGCTTCCAATTTTTTGTCCCTGCCCGCCCTGGCGGCCCTGGCCGGGAAATCCCAGGGGATTCCGGAAACTTTTTTCCGGCGATTGATTCAAATCGAATCCGGATTCAATCCCGATGCGCTCAGTCCCACGGGTGCCATGGGTTTGGGGCAGTTGATGCCGGAAACCGCCAGGGAACTGGGTCTGAGAACCGGAGACGACCGGTCGGAGGGCTCGGTTTGGCATGCCGCTTCCAACCTGGAAGCCGCCGCCCGGTATTTGCGGTCCCTATACGGCCATTTTGCCAGCCGGGGAGTGGACCCTCGGGAAGGCTGGATTTTCGCGGCCGCGGCTTATCACGCGGGCATGGGCAATATCGAAAAGGCGATGGAACGGCTGCAACCGAACGAGAATCCTCAATGGAACCGGGTCGCGGAGGAACTGCCCCATGTCACCGGTCCTTCCGCCCGGAAAACGATTCAATATGTAGACCGTTTGCGTTGAGCGATGCGCCGTCCTATTTTTTATCAAAACGGTTTAAAAGATCCTCCGCCTCTTTCTGGATTTTTCCCTCCCAATCGAATACAAACCTTTTTATATCCTCCCGTGTCGTTTGCAACAGGGAATCGCGGTACTTTCCATCCTCGATCAATCGATCGATTTTTTTTGCCAGGTCCCCGGGATGGTTGGGCGAAAAATGCTGTTCGGGGTTTCGCGCCACTTCCATGTTTTCCGGAATCGCGCTCACCAGGCAGGGGACCCCGCAGGTCATGGCTTCCAGGAGAGACTCGGACATCCCTTCGCGAAGCGAGGGAAATACATAAAGGTCTGATCCCTGGATCAAATCCAGCACATCCTCGCGCCAACCGGTGAAAATAGTTCGCCCGTCCACCGCCAGCCTTTCTGCCAGCCTCTGGAGTTCGGGGAGTTGCACGCCATCTCCAATGATCAAAAGAATGGTTTTGGGATGATTCAATTCCGCGAAGGTCTTCAGAAGGAAATCCAGATTTTTGTGCGGCTCCAAAACGGATGCCGTTGCGATAACAAATGCGTCCGGATTCAATGAAAATTCGCGGACAAGTTTTTCTCTTTTTTCGTTTTTCCTGAATGGAGAGAGAATGACGTTGTTGGGAAGAACTTTTATTTTTTCAAATTCCTTTCCGTAATGTTTCACCCACTCCGTTTTGCTTCCCTGGGAATTGGCCAGGAGGTGGTCGGAAAATTTCAGCCCCCGTTTTTCCATCCATGTCTCGATATGGCTTAAGGACCGGTAGGTATCCCTGCAATCCGTATTGAATCTGGGTTTGGAGAGGAGGAGGGTCTGCATGGGAACTCGAGTGAACCATTTGGCGGGTGTGGAAAGTAACGCGTATAAGGGGGAGACAGCGGATAAAAAATCGACTTGTTCCTTAAGTCCCACCCAAAGAACATACCAGGGGGATACCAGGAAAAAATAGATCCAAAACGGCAAGGAATCATGGTTCCGCGGAGATCCGGGCAAAAGGTGCGGCACCAAGTGGGGATGCGAATAGGGGAACGGCTCCACGGCGACGTAATGGACGTGCCAGCCCTTTTCCAGGTAGGCCTCGATTTGCATCCGCAGGCGTTTGCAGAACCCGCCGGGCTTGTGTTTGTAATAAACAGTGAGAATTTTAGGGGAGGTGGGCATGGGTTATCCGTGGTTCCGCAGCCAGGCTTGAAACATCAGAACGTTCCAGAGGCTGTATTGCCAATTGCATGTCCCCGTCTTGTGAGAGGCCCAGATTTTGCGGATGGGAGCAGGATTGAAAAACCCCTCCTGTTTTAATCGGGTTTCGTCCAGTAAATCCTCGGCCCAATCCCGGAGGGGGCCGGAAAGCCAGGCACCGATGGGAACGCTGAATCCCATCTTGGGCCGGTCGGTCCACTTGGGGGGCAGGTACCGGTGGAGGACCTGTTTCAGGATCCACTTGCCTTGCCGGTTTCTGATCTTGAGCCCGGCTGGGATGCCGCAGGCGAATTCCACCACGCGATGATCGAGCAAGGGAATCCGGGTTTCAAGCCCTACGGCCATACTGGCCCGGTCGACCTTGGTGAGGATATCGTCGGGTAGAAAACTGACCGTGTCCACGAACATCATCCAGTGGGTGAAATCCGGACGCCGTTTCCAGGGAATCACCTGGTTGAGGATAGCCGCGGGTTCACGGGAATCCTTCACCAGCAATTCGGGTTCGTTCCAATAGGAAGTCAGGCCCCGGTAAAACGATTCCTGATCCTGGAAAGGAAGAAATTCCGCGAGTTTGTGCATCAGGTAGGCGGGCTGGGCCTGTCTCCATCTCGGTTGAACCCGGCCGATCCATGGGGAAGCCAGGCGGTTCCACCATGCCGGAGGTACCGCTGAAAGGCTTTTTGATAAAAAGTTCCTGAAGGAATAGGGGAGCCGTCCCGCCGTTTTGCGCAACAGGCGTCCCAGTAAATACCGGTTGTATCCCGCGAAGAGTTCATCTCCCCCATCGCCGGAAAGGCTCACCGTCACGTGTTTCCGCGTCATCCGGGAAACCAGGAAGGTGGGAATCTGCGATGGGTCAGCGAAGGGTTCATCATAAATCATGGACAGACGCGGAATGATTTCCATGGCGGTTTCGGGCGTCACATACAGTTCGGTGTGATCGGTCCCGAGATATTTCGCCACGGCCCGGGCGTGGGGAGCCTCGTTGAAGTCCTTATCGTCAAACCCGATCGAGAAGGTCCGCACGGGCAAGGAACTCTGATCCTGCATCAGGGAAACAATCAGCGAGGAATCGACGCCTCCCGAAAGGAAAGCCCCCAGGGGAACGTCGGAGATCATTCGCAGCTTGACGGCGTCGCGAAGCAGGGTGTCCAGTTGTTTGATGGCTTCCGTTTCCGATCCCTGGAAGGGATTCTCCATCCCCCGTTCCATCGCCTCCCTGGCGGACCAGTAAGTGACGGGGGCCAATGGCACTCCGGGACGGGAACCGTCCACGGTGAGCATGGTTCCGGGCAGGAGTTTATAAATTCCCTCGTAAATGGAATAAGGGGCGGGAACATGGTTGTGCCGCATCATCAGCGTCAGGGCGTTGCGATCGACCCTCCCCTGGAACCGGGGATGCTCCCTTAGCGCTTTCAGTTCGGAACCAAATAAAAAAGCCCCCTTCTGGTATCCATAATAAAGGGGTTTGATCCCCAGCCGGTCGCGGACCAGGTGCAGCCGCCGCTTTTCTCTGTCCCACAAGGCGAAGGCGAACATGCCGACCCATTGGTGTATAGTCTCCCACAAGCCCCATCGCTCGACAGCCGCGAGAAGGACCTCGGTATCCGAATGCCCCCGAAACGCGGGGACAGTGTTTCTTGCGTCGCCGTTCGATTCCAGGTTTTGGCGCAGTTCTTTGAAATTGTAAATTTCTCCGTTGTAAACGATTACATAGCGTCCGCTCGCGGAAACCATGGGCTGATGTCCCTGGAGAGAGGTGTCCTGGACGGACAGGCGCCGATGCGCCAGGCCCACCCCCCCTTCGGGGTCGAACCAGGTTCCTCCGTCGTCAGGACCACGATGGGACAACGTGGCCCCCATCTTCCGGAGGCAGTCCAGCCCGGCGGGTTCAGTCCAATGGGGATCGAGAAAACCGGCGAGGCCGCACATGGTCAATGGTTCTTGGAGGAGAGTCGATGAAAAACAACGGGGGACGTATATTTTTTAGATTTATGAAAGTGTTGGGAAATTATCATGGATCGTAGGGTCTTAACGGCCTTTTTTAGAATGGGGTGATAGCAGATCCTCATAAATTTTTTTCAGGTGCGCCGTTTGTTTTTCCCAGGTTCCATAATCGGAGCGGACGGTGTTCAACGCGTTTTGACCCAGCCGTTCCCTCAGGCCAGGGTCCCCGAGGAGGGTGAGAAGGGATTCCTCCAGCGCCGCCGGGGACTTGGGGGGAACCAGAAGCCCCTCCCGTCCGTGGGTGATCATTTCCGGGATGCCGCCGACCGTGGTGGCGATGATGGGGAGTCCGCAGGCCATGGCTTCCAGGAGAATGTTGGGACTCCCATCCAACAGGCTGGGAAGGACGAACAGGTCCGCCGCGTTGAGCCAGAGGGGCATAGTGGTTTCGTCCTGCATTCCCGCGAAAACCAGGCAGCCGTCCAACCCCTGGGAATGCGCCATCGCCGACAGGGAGTCCCGGGTTTCGCCATCCCCTACGAAGATGAATCGCACATCGGGGTGCTTCTTAATGACTGGGGGAATGGCCCGGATCAGGTGTTCGTGTCCTTTCGAGGCGGACAACCGGCACGCGCATAAAACGAGGGTTTTATTTTGCGGCTGCGATAGTTTTTCCCTGGCCTTCGATTTCTCCAATGGACTGAACCGATCCAGCTCGATGCCGTTTGAAATGACGTGGACATGGTTCCCGGTCACCCCCAATTCCGTCAGATGCTCCTTGAATTGGGAACTCTGGCAGATGATGGCATCGGCATGACCCAGGCAGCGGCGAAGGATTGACGAGAGGACAGGTATTTTCAGAAGCAGAATGTCGGCCCCCGAAAGGCGAACGGCCACGGGAACGCCCTTGAGCGCCTTGACACCCAAGGCGATGAGAGCGCTGACGGACCAGAAGGTTTGAAAAATGCCGGTATCCCGTTGAGCCCGCAACGCGGCCAGGAAAAAGGAGGTGAGAAAAAACGGCAATTGCAACAGGCGCAGGGCGTTTTTTCGGATTCGGCTGATCATTCCCGCCCCATAGGCCAGGGACTGCATCCGGGCCGGAAAAAAGTACCGGAACCGGGTCACTTCAGGTTCGCACCATGAATTGGCGGGGTCCGCCCGCGAATCGTGGGGGGCGATCACCCGCACGCCGCAACCGGAACGCGCCAATTCCCGCGCGTATTTATATACGAAGGTGCCCGCGGAATCTCCCTCGAAGCGGGGAAATGAGGTTGTAAGGATTGTGATTTTCAAATTTCCGTTTCGCTGGTGTGACAAGGGAATTCAGGAAAAAACGCCCACCCGGTTCATTTCAGTTTCCTGATTCCGAAGGTCTCCCGGAAAAGATGTTTCACGACGAATAACATGTTTTCCTTCTTTTCGGCGAGCCGGCGCAGGGTGTACGGAAGCCAGGATTTTCCAAAGGGCGTGTAGACGCGCACCTGGAACCCTCTCTCCAACAGGGTTTTCTGCAGGTCCCTTGCCACCCCGTAAAGCATTTCAAAATACAGGGAGCGTTTGTCGATTTTTTCTTTCTCAATGAAAGAAAGGATCTTTACCAGGAGATATTCGTCATGGGTGGCGATGGCCGGCTGGTACCCTTCTTTCAGGAGCGGGAACGCCAGCTTTAAAAAGTTTTCCCGGATGTCATCCATCGACTGGAAGGCAATCGAGTCCGGTTCCTTGTAAGCTCCTTTACACAGCCGAACCGAGATCCCGTTTTCGATCAACGTATTTAAATCCGACTGGGTCCGGAACAGATAAGCCTGCAGGGCCTGGCCCAGATTCTTGTGACGGGGATGCAACTCCAGGCATTGGTCCAGAATGGCTTGGGTGTGATGGGAACCCTCCATGTCGAACCGCACGGTATGGTTTCCCGCCGCCAAAAGAATTTCTTCAAGATTGTTCTTGCAAAAATCCTTGTCGATATCCAGACCCATCTGCGTCAGCTTGATGGAAAAATCCATGGGATGCGTATTGGACCCGACTTCCCGCAACAGATCGAGGTAGGCTTTTTTCGCGGTTTCCGCCTGCTCGGCGTTGGTGACATTTTCTCCCAAGATATCCAGGGACGAAAAATACCCGCTTTCCTGGAGGTTGTAAACGGACTTCAAGGCCGTATCAAGGTCTTCTCCGGCAATAAATCTCTTGGCAAAAGGATATAATAGATTCATGAAATCACCTCCCGTGGGGAAAGAAAGTGATCCTGGTTTCGCCGAAGTCCTTCTACATGGCCCTCGTTAATAATATACATCCATTGACGCAATTTTAAACTAAATATTTGATATTTTAAGATTTTATTAAGTTGTAAGGAGGGGGGGCGGGGCCGGGCAGGGGCTCTCATTCCGCAAAATCATTGAGCATCAACCTTGTGTTCTGTATGATTTCCGCGGCGGCCGGTTTTCCCGTTTCGGTGACCCCATTCCTGACCTTCACCCTCATGCGGGTGGTCTTGGAGTTGAGGGCCTCCAGTTCGATGAGAAGATCGAAGTCGATGGTTGTTCCCTTGATTTTTTTTCCGGTGCGGGTCCGATCGTTGTCGAGAATCAGGATTTCCATATCATACAAGACCCGCTGAGTGGCCTCATCCACCAGATTTACGGGGTAGTTGAGGGTTTGATGGGCATAATTGGGATTGGAGGAAAAAAAGTCCGGACCCATTCCACCGGCCCCCATCCCGGCGCAATTTGAAATCCATGGGATGAGGAAGAGGATCGATACTGTCTTCAAATTCCACATGAATTTCGCGTCAGCTTTTGGGGAAAAAGGCTTGATCCGGTAAATGGGTTTGAGTTTTGCATTGGTTCTTCCCGGGAAATCCTGCCCCTTCCGAAATGGGGCAAGATTCCCGGTGGAGACAGGATCACTTCTTGGATAGGGATAGAAGAGCAATCTTCATGCCGAAAAATTTCGTTTGAAAAACGGTGGCTTCCTTTCCCCGCGTTGGAAAGGGGTGCGGCAAGTTGATCGATTTTTTAATAATTGTTTAAAAAATCAGACAGCCCGGACTTAAGGTTTTGCTTGAAGGATTGGAGTCAGTACGTCCGGTGGGTGGAGGAATTTCTCTTGGGTGGTCCTGTTTTCCAAGGTGGGCCGCCGGCACTGAAACAGAATCGGCAAGTTCAAATTCATTTCCCGCTTCAATATAATATTTTTAACGGATTGTTATATTGGGATTTATACAAAAAAAGCGGGATGACCCCGGAGAGACCGGGGTTGCCATTCATTTAAACATTTGATTTTTTATGATATTTACGATTAAATTTAAGGCCCGATTTTTCCAGGGGGTCTTTTCAACATATTTATTCAATCAGTACCACCCAAAATGATCCCGGCGCCGCGCCGTTCCGGGGTTTGACTTTTTTTTTTCAAAATATTCATTCATTCGGGGTTCGGCCTTATTTTGGGGAGGAAGTTTTGGCCGCAAACGGACGGGAGGTATTTTTATGACTTTTGTTTGTTTGTTGTTGTGGGGGGTGGCGGGCGTGACCGTAATTTCGGTTCTTTTTTATTTTTATTCCCATGGCAAATAACATAATCCGCGAATTGTCATGGGAACTTCCGTGCCGATTCAATTGGGTAGGGTGAATTTTCAGGGGCTTTCCCCGTGGGACAGGTTCTTGTCCAGATTGTAAGCGGCGCTGATCAAGGCGAGATGCGTGAACGCTTGCGGAAAATTCCCGAGATGCTCCCCCCGGGGACCTAGTTCCTCGGAATAGAGTCCCAGGTGATTTGCGTAACCCAGCATTTTTTCAAATAGAAACCGGGCTTTCCGAAGATCCCCGGACCGGGAAATACATTCCACATACCAGAAGGAGCACATGCAGAAGGTTCCTTCCTCACCCTGCAAACCATCCGGCGTGCCATTCCTCAATTTGTAACGGTAAACCAGGGAATCGTCTACCAGGTCTTCCTCGATGGCTTTCAGGGTGGATAACCATTTGGGATCCTTGGGGCTGATGAATTTAACCAACGGCATCAATAAATTGGACGCGTCCATGTTGGTGGATCCTTTGTATTGGACAAAAGCTTTTCTTTTGGGATCCCAGAAATGGGCGAAGATTTCGTTGTAGATCGCATCACGGGTTTTTTGCCAGCGTTCCATGGGCGCCGGAAAAGAGCGTTTCATCGCCAGGCGGATTCCCCTGTCCAGCGCCACCCAGCACATCAGCCGGGAATAGAGAAATTCCCGCTGCCCGCCGCGGACTTCCCAAATGCCTTCATCCTTCCTGTACCAGTTTTTGCAAACCCAGTTCACCAGGTGAACCACATGTTTCCAGAGATCATGCGAAGCCGCCGCTCCATATTTGTCATAGAGGTAAATGGTATCCATCAATTCCCCGTAAATGTCCAGTTGCAGTTGTTGATAAGCGGCGTTGCCGATCCGTATCGGAGAAGACCCCCGGTATCCCTCTAAATGGTGGAGATAGCTTTCGGGCAATTCCCGGCGTCCGTCCAGCCCGTACATGATCTGCAGGGAGCCGTCATCGTTGAGCAGTCCGCAAGTGGATTGCAGCCAGTTCATGAAAGCGGCGGCCTCCTCGGTGAAACCCAGCCGGATAAAACCGTAAATGGTGAACGCGGCGTCCCGGATCCAGGTATAACGGTAATCCCAGTTCCTTTCCCCGCCGATTTCCTCCGGCAGGCCAAAGGTGGGGGCGGCGACCATGGAACCGTTAGGTTTGGAAGTCAGTAGTTTCAGCAGCAGGCCGGACCGGTTGACCGTTTCCCGCCAACGTCCCCGGTAGGTCGATTTGCTGATCCAGTTTCTCCAGAAATTGACGGTGTTTTTGAAGGATTCGGAAACATATTTGGGGGAAGAGGCGGGAGATTCCTCGCCCGCGTGAATTTCTTCCAGGATGAATGAAATCGATTTCCCCTTTTGCAATTTAAATTCCGCTACCGCGGCTCCATTTTCTATTTTCAAGGGAAGGGAACATCGCAAAAAAAGATCGGGACGATCCTTGCCCTCGGAAAGGAAAAGGACGCCATTGCTTTTAATTTCCACCTTGTGTTCCGTCCGGCCATAATCGAAACGCGGGGCGCATATCATTCGATAATGGAACTCCCCCTTCACGGTTTTGGCCCGCCGGATGATACGGTGGGTGTGACCCTCCGCCACCGGCATGAAATCGGAGATTTCCGCCACCCCTTCCTGGGAAAGAAAACGGGTCAACAGGACATTGGTGTCGGGGAAATAGAGTTGCTTGTGCCGGACTTCCTTCAGGCAGGGGGCGATCTTGAACCGGCCGCCCTTTCGGTGATCCAGCAAGGCCGCGAAAATAGCCGGCGAATCGAAATGAGGAAAACACATGAAATCGATCGAGCCGTCCATTCCCACCAGGGCGACGGTGTGAAGGTTGCCAATGACCCCGTAATTCTCAATGGGCTGATAATCAGCGTTTTCCGACACGGCGAGAGTTCCTTTCTTTAATCGGCCCGATGCCACGATTCAGAAGATAACCAGGGCTCGGGGAGGGGATCTAAATATGACACAAATTCCTGCCAAACCCAACCGCTTCTGTTTCGTCAACGGGCCGGGGCGTGACAACAAACATAGGTCCTGTCCGATCCGGTTTTTCCCGGATACTGGGTTTCGCATTTCCGGGCCAGGGGCGAGCCCGGGGGTTCCTGGAGGTATAGGGGACACCGCGGGTGGAAATGGCAGCCCGGAGGGGGATCGCGCGGAGAAGGGACATCCCCCACCAACGGTTCGAAGGGTTGGCGCTCACCCAGCGAGGGGACGGCTTCCAAAAGGGAACGCGTGTAAGGGTGCCGTGGCTTCTCGAAGATGTCATTGACCGGGGCGTGCTCGACGATGCGCCCAAGATACATGATAGCCACGGTATCGGCCATGTACCGAACCACGCTCAGGTTATGGCTGATGAAAAGATACGTTAACCCCCGTTTCGATTGCAGTTCCTTGAGCAGGTTCAGCACCTGGGCCTGAACCGAAACGTCCAGCGCGCTGGTCGGCTCGTCCAGCACCACGAATTCCGGATTCAGGATGAGAGCCCGGGCGATGGCGACCCGCTGCCGTTGTCCCCCGGAAAATTCGTGCGGATAACGCTGCACCACCGAGGGGTCCAGGCCGACTTCCTGGAGCACGGCTTCGATGGCTTTGCGTTTATCCCCGTCACTCTGTTCGGGTTGGTGGACCCGAAGACCCTCGCCCACGAGATCTTCCACGGTCATCCGCGGTGAGAGCGATCCAAAGGGATCTTGAAACACAATTTGCAGGTCTTTCCGGAACTTCTTCAGTGCGGCGGTTTTCATCGACAGGAGGTTATGGCCGCGGAAAAGAACTTTCCCGACCGCCTCCCGGATCAGGCGGAGGATCGATTCCCCGAACGTTGTCTTGCCGCAGCCGGATTCCCCTACGAGCGCGACGGTAAATCCCCGTTTGATGTCGAGGTTGACGCCATCCACCGCCTTGATGTAGGCTGCCACCCGCCGGAGAATCCCTTTCCGCACCGGAAAATGGGTTTTCAGGGACCGGACTTGCAAGATAATGGATTCCTCCACCCGGCGCGGGGGAGCGGGAAGGCGTTCCTGATCGCGGTACAAACTTCTTCCATCGCCTCCGTGTTCGAACAGGTGGCAGGCTACCCGGTGACCCGGTTCCAGAAGGTGATGGGTGCTGTCCCGTTTCCGGCACACCTCCATGACGAAGGGGCAGCGGTCCGCGAAAAGACATCCTTCCCCGTATTCGGTGGCGGGGGGAACCATCCCCGGGATGGTATTCAGCAGATAGGGGACGTCTTCCGGTTTGGGAACCGAGTCGAAAAGCCGCCGGGTGTACGGGTGCGACATCCGGCCGAAGATCTGGCTCCGGGACCCCTGTTCCACGACCCGCCCCGCGTACATGATGCAGATTGAATCGGCCATCTGGTTGACGATCCCCATATCGTGGGTGATCAGGAGGATGCTCATTCCCGTTTGCCGCTGCAGGTCGGCCATGAGACGCAAGACCTGGGCCTGGATGGTGACATCCAGCGCTGTGGTCGGTTCGTCGGCGATCAACAGCCGCGGTTGGCAGGCGAGGGCCATGGCGATCATCACCCGTTGCTTCATTCCCCCGGAAAGCTGGTGGGGGAAATCGTTGATTCGCTTGTTCGGTTCGGGAATGCCCACCTGGGCCAGCAACTCAACTGCCCGTTCCCGGGCTGGCCCTTTCTGGACCATTTTGTGAATACGCAACGGTTCCGTCAATTGGTTGCCCACCCGGTAAAGCGGATTGAGGGAGGTCATGGGTTCCTGAAAGATCATGGACAGTGCGTTGCCGCGCAGGCGCCGCATTTCCTCATCGGTCTGGGTCATGAGATCCTTATTTTGAAATAGAACCTCCCCGGAAGGATGATACCCGTTTTCCGCGATCAGCCGCATGATGGAAAATGCCGTCTGGGTCTTGCCGCAGCCCGATTCTCCCACGATCGCCAGGGTTTTCCCTTGTTCCAATTGGAAGGAAACCCCGTCCACCGCGCGGGCGGTCTGGTCGAATCCGACTTTGAAATGGGTGCGGAGGTTTTTAACTTCTAACAGCATGATAGGGCCTCTCTAAATGGGATTCCCCTGGGGGAGGAAGGGGAATGGCCCGTGACGGTGGAAATGGATATCATACGGCTTTCCTGGGATCGAAGGCGTTGCGGATTCCCTCCCCCACAAAGGTCAGCAGGGTGAGGGCTACCGTGAGCAGGGTGAAAGTGGGCAGGAGGATCCAGATGGCCTGCAGATTGTTCTTCCCCTGCGCCAGGAGTTCGCCCATGCTTGGCGCCGGGCTGGGAACGCCGAGGTTGAGGTAGTCGAGACTCACCAGGGCCAGAATCCCCGCCGTCACCTCGAAGGGAAAAAACGTGACCACCGGCGTGAGGGCGTTGGGGAGGATGTGCCGGCGCATGATCCCAAAATTAGTGACCCCCATGGCCTTGGCCGCTTTCACGAATTCAAAATTGCGGATTTTTAAAAATTCCGCGCGGATATACGCCGCGATGCCCATCCAGGCGGTGAGATTCAATATGACGAAAAGGATAAGCGCCGACGGAACCAGAAAGGAGCTCAGGATGATCAGAATATACAGTCGGGGGATGGAACCCCATATTTCGGTGAGTCGCTGGCCCATCAGGTCCACCCACCCGCCGAAAAAACCCTGGAGCCCGCCAATGAAACATCCCAGAATCGTCCCGGTGATGGCCAGGGACAGGCCGAAGATCATCGATATCCGGAATCCATAAACCAAACGGGCGAGAACGTCCCTTCCCCGGTCGTCGGTTCCCAGGTAATGACCGTCCACCATGGAGGATTCGGCATAGCCCTCTCCCCCACGGGCGGGAGTGCGGTAGGGAGCGGCCAGGACGATGGTCCCCGTTTCGGACCGTGAGGGAATGTATTTGTAATCGTAGCGGATGGGGGGCCAGATCATCCAGAAATCCCGGGGCCCGGCACGGACCGTTCCCGCGCCGCCGGAAGCCGGAGAAACGAGTGGGACCGCCTGATCCGTCCCGCTTTCCAGGCTCCCGGATTCTTCTTCCTCAAAATCCTCCAGCCCGAGGGGGAAGGAATGTTCTTTTTCCTTCATGCCGTTGGGAGGGGAGGGCGTTTCCGTGTCCTCCTCGAAATCTCCCAGCCCCAAGGAAAATTCCGGTGAATTTTCATCAAAATCGCCCAACAACTCTTTTCCCGGCCGGCCGGCAACCTCCCCTTTCAACAGGCGGAGAAAACTTTCGGATTTGTAATCCGGTTCGCTCGGCAGGCTCCCCCCGAAGTCTTTTTCGCTGTAAGTGAAGAGGATCGGGAAATAGGGCTTGCCGTCAACAACGAGAAGGATTGGCCGCACATTGCATATCCATTCGGCGGGCAGCGTCACCAGGAAAAGCGCGAGAAGCACGATAAAACTGAAGTAGGCGCGCCGGTCGTTCCGGAACCTTTTCAGTTTGACAATGGTGTCTTTTTTCAACGGCATGGAATGGGTTTATCCCTGTGATTCTTCGAAGGAGATGCGGCGGTCGATGAGGACATAAGAAAGATCCGTCAACAACTGGCCGACGAGCGCCATCAGGGAGAATATGAAAAGCGATCCCAGGACGATGGGATAATCCCGCTGGATGACCGCCTGGTAGGAAAGCAGGCCCAGTCCGTCCAGGGTGAATATCTGTTCCAATAGCAGCGACCCGGTGAAGAACATGGCCAGGAACCCGATGGGGAAGCCGGTCACCAGCGGGATCAGCGAATTTTTCAAAATGTGTTTAAACAGAACCGTTTTCTCGGGCAGCCCCTTGGCCCGGGCGGTGAGGACATATTGTTTTTTCATTTCCTCCAGAATCGCGTTTTTCGTGAGCATGGTAAGCGTGGCGAAACCTCCGAGAACGTAGCAAAGAAGCGGCGCCGCCAGATGGTGCAGGTAGTCCGTCAGTTTATGCCAGAAAGACCAGGTTTCGTAACCGGGGGTTCCGGCGGAGGTGAGCCCGGCCAGGGGTATCAGGTGGGCGATGGCCCCGTCGCCCGGACCGAAAAACACGATCAGAAAAATTCCCAGGACGAATCCGGGAACACTGTAACCGACCAGGACGATAAAACTGGTGGCGGTATCGAATTTTGATTCGTTCTTGACGGCCTTGGCGATTCCCAGAACGATGCAGACCATATAGGTCATGAAAAAACTCGTGACCCCCAGGGAGGCGGAAACGGGCAATTTTTCCTTGATGAGGGCCAGGACGGATTTGTTCCGGTAAAATGAATTGCCGAATTTGAAGACGAGAAATCCCTCCCAGTTGTTACGATCCAAAAGGTTTTCGAGGAGGGGGCCGCCGGCATTTTGCGGGGCGTACCAGAGGAAAGTGCGCAGGTACCGCTCCCACAAGGGCCGATCGAGATGATAGATCTTTTTGAGCTGCTCCATGTATTTCGGGTCGAGTTCTCCCGGTTTGCGGCCGGGTGCGGCCAGGGCGCCTCCTCCGGCTTCGGAAAGCACACCCGCGTGGCCCCGGAGAAGCGACTTCATCTGGTCGATGGGGCCGCCCGGAACGAACTGCACCACGAGGAAGGTGATGGTGATGATCCCGATCAGGGTGGGAAACATCAGGAGAAGGCGCCGGATGATGTAACTGATCATGGTCGATTCCTGCGATGGTTTCTCTCTTGAATTTCAAAGGACAGAAACTGTAAATCCCCCTGACCGCCTTTAAAAAGGGGGAAGAGGCTCCCCCTTCCCTGAAGGGGGCGGGGGGGATTTTCGATCTTCGTTTATCTGCATAAAACTTCGTACTTTTGCAAAGCTCTCCTCTTCAAGAGGGCCAGTGGAATTTCCCTCATTCCACGGTTGCACGGCTGAAGCAGTTTCCTTACAACAAAGGTTTTCCCGCAGCCCGGGCTTTTTTAAGTTTTGCGGCCTTACCCGTGTCCCACCACCACCATTCGATGATGTTGTTCAGTATGGATGCCTGGGAGGGATTGATTTTGGGACGGGAAAATTTGTTCCAGTAAACCACGCGGTCATAGGCGATATACCAATGGGGAACGACGTAGAACTGGTGCGTCAGTATCCGGTCCATGGCCTGGATGAGGGTGATCAGCTCTTTTCGTGTTTTCGCCCGGACGATCCTTTCGATCAAATCGTCGATGGCCGGATTCTCGATTCCCATGTAATTGCGGCTTCCCGGCGTTTTCGCGGCCTCACTGCCCCACATGTACCGCTGTTCGTTGCCGGGGGAACGGCTTTGGGGATATCCCACGACGATCATGCCGAATTTGAAATTGCGCAAACGCTCTTCGTACTCGGCGATCTGGACCGTTTTGATGTCCATGTCCACGCCGATTTTTTTCAGGTTACTTTTATAGGGTTCGGAAATCCGCATGAAATCCGGGCTCACCAGGAGCAACAAAAAGTTCAGGCGTATGCCATTTTTTTCCCGGATTCCGTCCGCACCCACTTTCCACCCGGCCGAGTCCAGCAGCATGTTGGCGACCTGGATATTTTTTTCGACAGGGAGACCCTCTCCCGGCGCGCCGACGGGTTTGGTGAAAACGGTTTTCGGAACGAATGCCTTATACTTTTCCCGCAATTTCATGAGAAGTTTTTTTACCTCCCCCCGGGGCAGCCCCTGGGCTTTCATTTCCGGGTTGTTGTCGAAGTAACACTCGCTGCGGGTGTATTGTCCGTAAAAAAGATTTTTGTTGCTCCATTGAAAATCGAACACCATGGCGATGGCGGCGCGGACCTTGCGAGATTGGAAAATATCGTTTCGCATGTTCATGGCAAAACCCTGCATTCCCGCCACACGCTTGTGCGGGATTTCTTCGCGGATGTAATACCCTTTTTTCACGAAGTCCCCTTTGTAATCCAGCGCCCAGTTCCTGGAACTGTTGACCAACTCCACGTCAAACTCCCCGCCCTTGAACCCTTCGCGCCGGGCGACGGGATCGAGGAAGATTTTCCAGGTGATGGAATCGAAGTTGTACCGGCCCCGGTTTTTGGGAAGGTTCCTGGCCCACCATTTTGGATTCCGTTTGAGGGTGATGTATTTCCCGAATTCATACCGGTCCACCACATAAGGACCGCTGCCGATGGCCATGTTGTCGAAATCCCTTCCAAAGGAATTTCCCGGCTTCCCGTAAATGTGTTTGGGGAAAATGGGCATCTGCCCGGTGATCAAGGGAAGTTCCTGATTGAAGATGGCAAAATAGTATTTCACGGTATGGGGGCCGATTTTTTCGACTTTTTTGATATCCTTGAAATATTGCTTGAAGATGGGGTGATATTCCGGGTCCTTGATGAGTTCGAAGGAAAAAACGAAATCGTCCGCGGTCACCGGATGCCCATCCGAAAAGGCGGCATTTTTGTACAGGGTATAGACCATCGACATGCGGTCATCGGCCAGGTCGACTTTTTCCACGAGGTTGCCATACTGGGAAAAGGGTTCGTCATCATCCGTGGAACTGTCCATGGGAGTCTGGAACACCAGGGCGGCGATGCCGGGGGCGGTCACTCCTTTCAGGGAAGCCGGGTTCAGCTTGGTGAACGCGCCCATGTCCGACAAGACCAGGTGCCCGCCCTTGGGGGCGCCGGGGCGGGCGTAGTCGTAAGGTTGATCCGCTTTGTATTTCAGCCCCGCCGGTCCGTAAAGAGACAGCCCGTGCATGGGAGCGGCCCCCGCGGGGGCGGCGGTCAGGAATGAAAAAATGAAGATGAGGAAAGAATTTCTAATCTTGATGGGAATCATGGCGGCGTTGGGTTGAGGGTTTCCTGTTGATGGTTGCCTGGATAGTTTAACACTCCCTCCCTTCATGAAAAATCATTTTTGAGTCCGGGACCGGCAAGGGCGCTCCGCGCGTCGCCCTTCCCCCATTGTCCCCGCGCGCCCGGTCTGGTAAATTGGAATGGCAAAAAATTTGTTTCCACGGGAGAACGAGTGAATGCGAGCGCGGTATCTTGACATGAAGCCATCCGAATTGGAGTCCCGGGCCGATGCGGCCTGGGAGATTTACCGGCGGTGCCGCGTGTGTCCGCACGCCTGCGAGGTGGACCGGACGGATGGGGGCAGGGGGGTGTGCGGGCAGGGCGACCGGCTCACGGTCGGTTCCTGCGTGGCCCATTTCGGGGAGGAGCCCCCTTTCACCGGCACGCGCGGCGTGGGAAATATTTTCGTGACCTCCTGCAACCTGCGCTGCGAATTTTGCCAGAACTACCAGATTTCCCAGGATCGGATGGGTGTGGAACTTTCATTCCAGCAGGTGGCGGACGAGATGCTCAGGCTTCAGGATAAAGGGGTGCACTTTATCGGCTGGGTTTCGCCATCGCACGTGGTCCCCGCACTGCTCAAGAGCCTGGCGGGGGCAAGGAAAAGGGGCCTTACGCTTCCCATCATTTATAATACCAACGGCTACGATGCCCTCCCGACGCTCAAACTGCTGGACGGGATCATCAATATCTATCTTCCAGACTTGAAAT
>JBHHVU010000049.1:0-23818 GCA_046754465.1 Nitrospinaceae bacterium
AAACTCGATTTAAATCAAAATTCTAGAAAAATACCTCTTACGCAAAGGTCTCCTTCAGGAAGGGAGCTTTTTCCTCCACCCCCTACCGGGCGTGGCCCGGCGGAGTGCCGCCGCTGGTAGTGTTGTCATACTTTATATGGCGAACGGAGGTTGACGGGTGATGGAGCTACGACCTATCCCCTTCCCCGGGCCGGGGCGAAAAGACTTGAAATCGTAAATTATTCCGGTCAAAATGATTTATTCCTACAACCGATTCAATGACCGAGTGGACCATGTTAGCGTTTGCCAAAGACATCACCCAGGACAACCCCCAGCATCGGGATGAAGCCAACAATCCGAAATTGAAGGAGTACATGGATTACCAGCGTAAGCTGAACCATGAAAAGCTGATCTACCATGCCCTCGATCACGCGAAGACCTACTTGCAGAAAAACATCGAGGAATGCAAGGAGGACCCGCAAAAACTCGGTGCGTATCTGCAAAAGGCTTTTCCCGTCTCTTTCCCCCTGGTGAAGGAGGCGGACACGTTTTTGCTCATGCTGCGCAAACTGATCAATGGTCATAACTCCACCAACAACTGGTACCGGATGAACCCTTATTATTTTGCCGTGGTGTATGACTGCATGGAGCGTTTCGTCCGCTTGTACAACCGTTTGCTCGGTGAAAAACCGGACGAAGCGGAGAAATACGGTGTTTCCGATGGGGTGGAGGTGGATTTCGACGATTGGGTGCAACTCTATTTTCATGACCTGGATTTCATGGTGGGGAAAGACTGCAAGTATGTCCATTATTTATTCAACCAGCGCAATGAGAAGATTCAGGAACTGATGGACGAGGAAATGAGGGCGGGGAAATCGCGGGAGGCGGCGGTGGATGAGGCCCGGAAAAAATTCGAGATGGATCCCGCCTCGGTCAATATTATTTTGGGGAAGACCGTTTCCTCCAAGGACCTGGAACTCTTTTACACCTCCGCCGAAAACCCGATTTATGAATTCCTTTACGAGCCTGAGTCCACCGGGTTCATGGATGGGGAGACCTTGCTCGATCATTCCTATTTTCTGGGTCAGCAATTGAAGGGATTGAACGAGGAGGAGATCGAATCGATCATGAACGAGGCCTCCCGGCTGAAGGATAACTGAATCTTCCCCGCCGGACCGATTGGGCGTCGATTATTGACATTGCCAAGCCAGTTTGTTAGCGTAGCGCCATTGTCCGCGCTTTTTATTTTTCAACCTTTTTCAACGTAACCCCTACCATGGCCTGGGACGATCTACACGAATCAAAAGGCGGCGAAGAGCGATTCCGGGGAGGCGGAGGGGGACCCTCCGGCGGGAAGCCCCCGTTCGAAATTCCCCAGCTCAAGATGCCGAAATTCAAGCCCTCGATGGTCGTGGGCATTCTCATCCTCCTGCTGATAATCTGGATTCTTCCCGGAACGTTTTATTTTGTCGAGCCGGATGAAGAAGGAGTGGTGACCACGTTCGGCGAGTTTTCCCGCATCACCCAGCCGGGGCTGCATTTCAAGTTTCCCTCTCCCATCGAGCATGCGATGACGCCCAAGGTACGGAAAATTCGGCGGGCGGAGATCGGGTTTCGGGCCGGGCCGGGGGGACCAGTCCAGAAAGTCCCCGCGGAATCGCTGATGCTCACGGGGGATCAAAACATCATCGATATTCATTTGGTGGTGCAGTACCGGATCTCCGACGCAGTGGGATATCTGTTCAATGTCCGCCGGCCCAACAAGCTGGTGCGGGATGCGGCGGAGACGGTGATCCGGGGAATCATCGGCAACAAGAACATCGACGAAGCCCTGACCACCGGGAAGGCGGAGGTGCAGATTTTGACCCAGGAACGGGTACAAGCCCTGCTGGATCGGTTCAAGGCGGGCATTCAGGTGACCACCGTTCAGCTCCAGGACGTGAACCCGCCGGAGCAGGTGGCGGCCGCGTTCAAGGATGTCGTTAGCGCCCGGGAAGATAAGGAACGCATGATCAACGAGGCGCAGGGATACCGCAACGCGGTGATCCCCGAGGCCCGGGGCCGCGCCGCCCAAATCATCCGGCAGGCCGAGGGCTACCGGGAAGAGAAAATCAAGACGGCGGAGGGGGATGCAAAACGGTTTCTCTTGCAATTCCAAGAATACAAAAAGGCCCCGGATATCACCCGAAAACGCATTTACCTTGAAACCATGGAAGAAATTTTCCCCACGGTGCAAAAATATATTATGGGAGACCAACGCGGCGGGGTTTTGCCCATTCTTCCGTTGTCGAACAATCCGATTCTTCCGGATTCGAAAAAGTAAGGCGTATGAAACAAAATACCCTCATTGTCGTCGGGATTCTCGTCATCGTTCTGTTGTCCTCTTCCATGTTCACCATTCACATGACCCAGAGCGCCGTCGTCCTGGAACTTCAGAAACCCAAGGAGATCATCACCCAACCGGGACTGTATTTTAAGATTCCCTTTTTCCAGCAGGTCAAAATATTTTCCAACCAATTGCTGGACAACGATTCCCCTCCGGCGGAAGTCATCACCAAGGACAAGAAAAACCTGTTGATCGATAATTTTACGGTGTGGCGGATCGTGGACCCGCTGAAATTTTTGCAAACCGTTCGCAACGAGCGGGGCGCCACTTCCCGTCTGGACGATATCCTCTTTTCAGAGTTGCGAGTGGAGATCGGTACCCATAACCTGATCGATATTGTCACTGAAACCCGGGAATCCATCATGGAAAAGGTTTCGAATGCAGCGAACAAGAAGGCCGCTGAATTGGGTATCCAGGTGGTGGGGGTGCGGATCAAGCGAACCGATCTGCCTCCGGAAATTGCCAATTCCATTTTTAACCGGATGCGGACGGAACGGGAACGGATCGCCAAGGAATACCGTTCGGAAGGAAAAGAGGAAGCCATCAAAATCCGGGCGAAAACCAATAAGGAAAGGACAATCCTTATCGCGGAAGCCTATAAAAAAGAGCAGGAGGTCCGGGGAGAGGGTGATGCGGAATCCATTAAAATTTATGCCGAGGCGTTTCAGAAAAATCCTAGTTTTTACTCTTTCCTCCGCTCGATGGAAGCCTACAAAAAATCTCTGAAAACCGACACCACCCTCCTCATGTCAGAGGATTCCGAATTTCTGGGATTCCTGAATAAGCCCCAATAAGCCCGCCATGATCCGGGTATCCTAAACCTGAAGGACATGCCATTGGGTCCAACCGTGAAACCGTTCATCCCCTTGAATTTATCATGAGAATATTAATCGTGGGCGCCGGCGTCGTCGGCTTTAATCTGGCCCAGGAACTTTCCCAGGAAGGCCATGACATCGCCATTATCGACCGGAACGGGGAAAAGATAAAACGGATCGCCGATTCCCTGGATGTCCTGGCCATTGAGGGCAACGCCTGTCTTCCCAGCGTGCTGGTCCAGGCGGGGATCGAAACCATGGAAATGGTGATTGCCGTGACCGAAAGAGATGAAATCAATCTCATGGTCTGTTTTTTCGCCTTCAAATTCAAGGTGGGCAAGCGCATCGCCCGGTTGCGCCAGGAGGAATTTACCGGCAATGGGCAGGTCTTCGCCCCTTCCGAGCTTTTTATCGATCAGGCCATCAATCCGGGGCAGATCATCGTCGATACCGTGAGCAAAATCATAAGCACCCCCGGTGCGGTGAATGTAGCGGAATTCGCCCAGGGAGAAATTCTTCTGCGGGAGTTCGACGTTCCCGACAATGCCCCTTTGGCCGGGAAAACCATCGAAGAAATCGGCGGCGTCTCGGTGATGGATTCCTTTTTGGTGGTGGCCATCGCGCGGGAAGGGCAACTGATCATCCCAAGAGGAAACGACACGATTCAATCCGGAGACAAAATCTACACGGTTGTCGATAAGGAGTTTTTGCCGTTTCTTCTGCCCATGCTGAACAAAACCGTGGAAGAGGTGGAAAAGGTCATCATTTTTGGAGCCAATGGAGTCTCCATCAGCCTGGCCAAGGTTCTGGAGGAAAAAATACGCGATTTGTCCATCATCGAACCTTCCCGGGAAAAAGCCAACAAGGCGGCGGAGGTGCTGACCCGGTGCGTTGTCCAGCACGGCAGCGGCACCGACTTGAATTTGTTTAACGACATCAATATGGAGGAGGCGGATTATTTTCTTTCCCTATCGGATGACGATGAGGCCAACATCCTTTCCGCGCTTTTGGCCAAGAAACATGGGGCCAAAAGGGTCATGGTCATCACCAACGATCCGGAATATCTGCCCATCCTCGATTCCATTGGCATGGATGTCACGATCAACCCCAGGCTGATAACCGTGAGCGCCATTCTCAAACATCTGCGTAAAGGCAGGGTGATGTCGGTTTTCAAATTGATCGAGGACGCGGAAGTGATGGAGATCGAGGTCGATTCCGATTCCTCCATCGCCAACAAGAAAATCTCCAAACTGAATTTTCTCCAAAATGCCATGATCGGCGCCCTCCTCAGAAAAGGCGAGATGATGGTCCCCGATCCAGAGACCCAGATCCTGCCGGGGGACGTGGTCATCGTCGTTGCCCTGCCCCAGGCCATCGAAAAGATTGAAAAACTTTTCGGCCGGAAAAGGAAAATCCTGCCTTTCATGAAATGAACATCCAGGCCATTTTCAATGTGGTGGGCGCCTTGCTGGTCCTCCTCTCCGGGCTCCTGCTGGCTCCCCTGGGGATCGCCCTTTATTTTTCCACCCCGGCCGCCGACGGCTATTTCAGCGGAACGCAGGCGTTCTCCATCACCTTCGTGGCGGCCCTGGTTTCCGGCCTGATACTTTGGAAGCTTTTGCCCTCGGGGGTGGAGAAGTTGAGGGACCGCGAGGGATTCGTCATTGTCGCCATGTCCTGGCTCTTTATCTCCCTGTTCGGTTCCCTGCCCTATCTGCTGACCGGGGTCTGCCCCCGGTTCGTGGACGCCTTCTTTGAAACCATGAGCGGTTTCACGACCACCGGGGCTTCGATATTAACCAATATCGAATCCGCGCCCCGGGAAATTCTGTTCTGGAGAAACCTGACCCAGTGGATCGGCGGGATGGGGATCATCATACTCTCGCTGGCCATTTTCCCGGCTCTGGGGATCGGCAGTTCCCGCCTGTTCAAGGCCGAGATTCCCGGCGGCGCCACGGTGGACCGGATGCAGCCCCGGCTCGCGGAGACCGCCAAGATTCTCTGGAAGACCTACATCATTCTGACCGGCCTGGAAATTATTTTCCTGCGTTTCGGCGGCGTCGATCTTTTCGATGCCGTGTGCCACACGTTTTCCACTGTGGCCACCGGGGGGTTTTCTCCCTACAACAGCAGTATCGGCTTTTTCGACGACCCTTATATCGAATCGGTCGTCATCCTTTTCATGTTTCTGGGAGGGATCAACTTCGCCCTGCATTACCAGTTGTTTTCAGGAAACGTCAAGGTCGTCTTCAAAAACCCGGAGTTTCGCTGGTACGGGTCCATGGTCCTCGCCTGTGTTTTGCTGGCTACCTGGGGACTGATGGAAACTCCGGAAAAGACCGAGCCGGTTCACGCTTTCCGGAGCGCGGCGTTCAATGTCGTTTCCATAAATACCACCACGGGGTTTGTGACCGACGATTTCAACCGCTGGCCCGATTATCTCCGGGTTCTGATGTTGGGCATCATGATGGTGGGGGCCTGTTCCGGGTCCACCAGCGGGTCCTTGAAAATTGTCCGCATGATCATCCTGTTCAAGATCATTTTTCGGGAGTTTCAGAAACTGGTTCATCCACGCGGAATATTTCATATCAAGGTGGGTGAAAAGACCCTGGCACCCGACGACCTATCCAACGTGATGGCGCTGACCCTGCTATTTTTCGGATTTGCCTGTCTGAGTTGTCTCCTGCTATCCTTCATGGGAGTCGACCTGACGACCGCGTTTTCCGCCTCGGTGGCCACCCTGTTTAATATCGGGCCGGGCCTGGGAGGGGTGGGGCCGGCGGGAAATTACGCGGGCATACCCGCTTTGGGTAAAGTCATCCTCACCGCCTGCATGCTGATGGGCCGGTTGGAAATTTTTGGGGTGGTGCTGGTTCTGCTGCCTAGGACCTGGCGCAAATGATATGAAACCGGAGGTGGATTCTTCTTTCTCCCTTGACTTGCCCGGGATCTGGGAAAATCGTTATTCCGCCGTCTCCGGGCTCGTCATTCTCTATATCCAATGAATCTTCAGGCTATTTTCAACGTTGTCGGAATATTGTTGGTCCTCCTTTCCGGACTTCTCCTGGCGCCGCTGGGTATTTCCCTGTATTACGGCACGCCATCCATTCCCGGTTACCTGGGCGTTCCGCAGGCGTTTGCGCTCACCCTGGCGGGCTCCCTTGTTTCCGGAATGTTTTTGTGGAGGCTTCTTCCATCGGGTATCGAAAAACTGAGGGACCGTGAAGGGTTTGCCATTGTCGCCTTTTCATGGGTATTCGTTTCCCTGTTCGGGGCTCTGCCGTATTTATTGACCGGGGTTTGCCCCCGGTTTATCGACGCCTTGTTTGAAAGCATGAGTGGATTCACCACCACCGGCGCGTCGATTTTCACGGACGTGGAATCCCTCCCCGAGGCCATTCTTTTCTGGCGCAACATGACGCAATGGATTGGTGGAATGGGGATCATCATGCTTTCACTGGCAATATTTCCCGTTCTGGGGATGGGCAGTTTTCGGTTATTCAAGGCGGAAATCCCCGGAGGCGCCACCGTCGACCGGGTCCAGCCCCGGCTGGCGGAAACGGCCAAGCTGCTCTGGAAAACCTATGTGCTTCTGACCTGCATGGAGGCTTTGCTCCTGCGGTTGGGCGGAATGAATTTATTCGACGCGGTCTGCCATTCCTTTTCAACGCTTTCCACCGGCGGCTTTTCCACCTATAACAACAGCATCGCCGCTTTCAACAGCCTGTATATCGAGTCGGTCATCGTTCTATTCATGTTTCTTTCCGGGGTGAATTTCGCTTTACATTCTCAATTGGTCTCTAAAAATTTTAAAGGCGTGTTTAAAAATCCGGAATTGCGGTTCTATTTTTCAATGGTCGTGATCTGCGTGCTCCTCGCCACTTGGGAACTCATAAGGACCGCCACCGAAATCGAACCCAGCCAGGCGTTCCGGCATTCCCTTTTCACCATAGTTTCCATCAACACCACGACCGGGTTCGTGACGGAGGACTTCGAACGCTGGCCCAATTTTCTCCGGATGCTGGTATTGGGAATCATGATGGTGGGAGGCTGTTCCGGGTCCACCAGCGGTTCCCTGAAAGCCATCCGTTATATCATCCTGTATAAAATCACCCTGCGGGAATTGTTGAAGCTGGTTCATCCACAGGCGATCTTTCATGTCAAGGTCGGGGAAAAAACCATTGGACCGGAAGATTTGACCAATGTGATCGCCTTGACCTTCATGTTCATGGGATTTACCGCCCTGAGTTATATTCTCCTATCCTTCATGGACGTGGATCTCACCGCCGCCGCATCGGCGTCCTTGGCGACTTTTTCAAACACCGGGCCGGGATTGGGCCAGGTGGGCCCCACGGGAAATTACGCGGACATCCCCATGCTGGGGAAACTCGTGGTCATTGCCTGTATGCTCATGGGCCGGCTGGAAATCTACAGCATCGTCCTCCTGCTCCTGCCTTTAACCTGGCGCAAATAACATTTGATTTTGCGGACCCAATAATTTAATATTCCATGATCCTGGCAGGGCTTCGTCCGTTTTCAAACGTTTGCGGAAACTTGGTCACCCGAACGGGGACGAGGTTTTTTGCCTTTGGTTAACAATCCGGATTCCCCTTGTGGAATTTCAAATCATTCTTTGTGTCCCAAGAAGCTCGGGTGATAGAATGCCGAATCCTGACCGGCTGGAACCTTCGAACCGGCGCCCATTTCAGGCATGAGTGACCATTTCACCCCCGGGACACCACCTTGGATCCCCATCACTTTTATGCATCAGTTGAAGGAAAACGATCATTAGACGGCGCGGACCGCCCCGGCCCGGCGAAACCCGGACTGGCCCATGCCCCACCCCGGCTGATAAAACTAAGGATGCTTGAACATGGCAACAGATCCCCAGCCAATAAAAATCACTGACGTTATTTTGCGGGACGCGCATCAGTCTCTCCTGGCGACCCGCATGCGAACCGAGGACATGCTGCCCATCGCCGGGAAACTGGATCAGGTCGGCTTTTTTTCCCTGGAAATGTGGGGCGGAGCCACCTTCGACTCCTGCATCCGGTTCCTCAACGAGGACCCCTGGGACCGCGTCCGCCAACTCAAGAAACGAATTCCAAATACCTCCTTCCAGATGCTTCTGCGCGGGCAAAACTGCGTGGGCTACCGGCATTACGCCGATGATATCGTCGAGCGCTTCGTCAAGCATTCCGCCGACGTGGGGATCGATATCTTCAGAGTCTTCGATGCCCTCAATGATTTCCGGAACATCAAGACCGCCGTCGATACCGTGAAAAAATGCGGAAAGATCGTCGAAGGGGCGATCAGTTACACCGTCAGCCCCGTGCACAACATTGACCTCTATGTCGAAATGGCCCGGCAACTGGAAGACATGGGTTCCGACATTCTCTGCATCAAGGATATGGCCGGCCTTCTGACCCCGTTTCGTACCCGGGAATTGATAACGGAAATCAAGAAAAACACCAAGCTCCCCGTCCACCTGCACACCCATGCCACCACCGGTTTGGTGGGGATGAACCTGCAGGCGGCCATCGACGCGGGGGTGGACATGATCGATACCGCCATTTCCAGCCTGGCGATGGGGACCTCCCACTACGCCACGGAATGCATCGTCGCCGCGCTCAAGGGGACCCCTCATGATACCGGCCTCGACCTCTCCCTGTTGGGGGAGATCGCCGATTATTTTACCGAGGTCCGGAATAAATATGCCCAGTTCGAAAGCGATTTCAAAGGCGTCGATGTCAATATTCTCGACTCGCAGATTCCAGGCGGGATGATCTCCAACATGGAAAACCAGCTCCGGGAACAGAACGCGCTGGACAAACTGGACGAGGTTTTGAAAGAAGTGCCCCGCGTCCGCAAGGACATGGGCTATCCGCCCCTGGTGACGCCGACGAGCCAAATCGTGGGATCCCAGGCTACCTTGAATGTCCTGACCGGCGAGCGCTATAAAATCATCACCAAGGAAACCCGCGAATGCGTTCTGGGGAAATACGGGAAACTCCCCGGTCCCCTGGACGACGACCTGTTGGGCAAGGTTTCGGAGAACAGGAAGGTCATCGATTGCCGGCCCGCCGACCTCCTGGAGCCGGAATGGGATCAGGTGGTCAAGGACTTGGGAGACAAGTACACCTCCGAAGAGGACCGACTATGCTATGCCCTGTTTCCCAAAGTGGCTTTGAAATTTTTTGAAACCCGCGGGAAACCGGTGGCGGATCCCGTGGCGCCGGCGAAAGCCGGGAAAAAAGCCGTACCCCCCACCGCCCCGGCAGTGCCCGCGCTGCAGACCCCGCCCGCGGCCCCGGCAGGACATGCCGTCTTCAACGTAAAAGTCAACGGAAGGGATTATCAGGTGGAGGTCGCGCTGACCGGCGGCGCCGCGGCACCGGCCGCCCCCGCCGTTGCTTCATCCCCTCCCCCGGCTTCCGCGCCGTCATCGGCGGGAAATGCCAAGGAAATCCTCAAGGCCCCCCTTCCCGGAACGGTTCTCAATATTAAATGCAATGTCGGCGACCCCGTCAACAAGGACGATTCCCTCATCGTGGTGGAGTCCATGAAAATGGAAACGGAAGTCAAGGCCCACTGCAGTGGCACCGTCCGGGAAATCCGGATCAAGGAAGGGGATAGTGTCAAAACGGGCGATGATCTCCTCGTGATAGGATAATGGATCTCGATTTCACGGCCAACGCAACAAAGTTACTCGAATCCACCGGGTTTTTCCACCTCACCTTCGGTCACCTGGTGATGCTTCTGGTGGCCTGTACGCTGATCTACATGGCGATCTGGAAAAAGTTCGAGCCGTTGCTGTTGCTTCCTATCGGATTCGGCTGCCTTCTGGCCAACCTCCCCGCCAGCCTGATGACAGGTTTCGATGAAGGGGGTTTGCTGCATTTTTTCTACCTGGGGGTGAAACATGAAATTTTTCCGCCGCTGATTTTTCTCGGGGTGGGCGCGCTGACGGATTTCGGCCCTCTGCTGGCCAATCCTTCCACCTTGCTGCTGGGCGCGGCGGCCCAAATCGGCGTGTACACCACGCTGGTGGGCGCCGTGATGCTGGGGTTCAACCTGCAGGAGGCCAGCGCGATCGGGATCATCGGGGGCGCCGACGGGCCGACTTCCATTTTCATCGCTAGCAGACTGGCCCCGCATCTCCTCGCCCCCATTGCCGTGGCGGCCTATTCCTATATGTCCCTGGTTCCCCTGATTCAGCCGCCCATCATGCGTTTGCTGACCACCTCCAAGGAAAGAAAAATCCGCATGGAACAGCTGAAACCCATCTCCCAGACCGTGAAGATCCTGTTTCCCATCGTGGTGACCATTATCTGCTGCCTGATGCTTCCCGGAGTCACGCCCCTGCTTGGGATGCTGATGCTGGGCAACCTGTTCCGCGAGTGCGGCGTTACCGCCCGGCTGCATGAAACCTCGGAAACCCATTTGATCAATATCGTCACCATCCTTCTGGCCCTGTCCGTGGGGTCCTCGATGACGGCGGATTCCTTCCTGAAACTGGAAACCATCAAGATCATCATCCTGGGCCTTTTGGCCTTTGGCATGGCGACCGCCGGAGGCGTCCTGTTCGGAAAGCTCATGTGCAAGTTGACGGGGGGAAAGGTCAATCCCCTGATCGGTTCGGCGGGGGTTTCGGCGGTGCCCATGGCCGCGCGGGTTTCCCAAAAAGTGGGGTCGGAGGAGGATCACACCAACTTCCTTCTCATGCACGCGATGGGCCCTAATGTCGCTGGGGTAATTGGCAGCGCCGTCGCGGCGGGGGTATTTCTTTCCCTGTTCGGGTCACCGGGAGCGGACCCCCACGCCGCTCTCGAATCGATTCTTCCCATGGTCAACCAGCCCTGAGGAATCTCATGGAAGCAAATGTCATCACATCACTTTCCATTTCAATCCTCGCCATTACGGTCATTTTTGTGGTACTGACCATTCTCATTTTCACCATCCGGGCTCTGGTGCATTTCATTCCCTTCCAGGAAGCTCCTGAACCTTCCCAGAAGGAGAAAGCAGCCTCGGGCGGGGAAATGGATGAACATATCGCCGCGATTACCGCTTCCTTGTCGGCCTACCTTGGAAAATCGCCGGGGGAATTCCACATCATCAATATCAAAACCGGCAAATAATACAGCGCGCAAAAAGACCTTGCCCTAAATGCCGTGAGCGGATTTCTTTTTATTTTTCCTGTCCGCCTACCTGCGAAGGTTCCGGGCCAGGGTTTCAGCCGCCTGCCGTTCCAGGGGGGTCAGTTTTTCAGAGGCGGCCATCTTCTCAATTTGGCCGAGTTTTCTCTTAATAAAGGCCAGATAGTCTTCCCCGTCTTCAATGACCAGCCTCACCTCTCCGCCGGGCCCGATGAACCGCCCCTTAAGGTAGTGAAAATACAGGGATAGCCTTTCCCGGGGATCCCTGAGTTTGAGCTGGTGTTTCAGGGTTAGCAACGCTTCCTTCTTGCGGTCGATTTTATAGCCCAGGCGGGTATTATCCGATTTCCTCATCTGCGTATCAAAGATGGCCGTGGCCTGGGAACGGAGGTCCGCCGTCACGGCGTTGGCCGGAAGCGATAAAAGTTTGACCGCGGCGATCTCCAGCAACAAAGAAGCGTTCCCGGTCTGCTCGCTAAGATACGATGCCCGGAGGGGATATTCCCGATTGAGCCGGCTGACCTCGGTCAACAAAGGTTCCATTTTTTGGACCGCCCGGGCGAGCCGATTCAAGGAACCCGGATCGAACTCTCTCATAAACCACTGCACCTCCCGTGGGACTTTCAGGTTCTCCTTCACCGGCCGGGAATAAAAGGAGTCGAGTATCCTTCTAAAATCGGGAACGAAAAATCCACGCACCACGTCGGAAAAAAAAGGAAAATTCAACAACAGAAACCGTGGGTCGGAACGTATATTCAATCCGTAAGCTTCCAACTCGTTGGCCGGACCCAGGAATGACTGGGTGAGGTGAAGGGACTCGTGGAGATGGGTCGCCCGGCCATAAACCTTGTCATCGATGAGAATGGTCCCCGGGAAGACCCGGATGGTATCGAAAGTGGTGTGGGCCAATTGCCGGGGAAATAACAGTTCGTTCGCCCAGGGCTGAATGATGTATTGCCGAAGGGGAATTCTGGAAATTTCCGGGAGGGTGGTGCGGAGCCGGTTCATGACATCCCGCATCCGGGCCGCCGCCCGGTGAAGCAGGACCTTCGCCGGGTGGCATTTGCCGCAGCCAAAATGGTCAAAAGCCGGTATGTAGAATCGGGTGGGAGGGGCTCCCCCCTCGAGAGAGATTTCTTCCTCCACTCCCTCCAGGTTCGGGAAATCCTCCGGAAGGGCCTGGATCGGGTGCAGGGCGAGAAGACGTTGCAATTCGCCCACCCCCACGCGGTCCCGCTGGTTTGGAGCGGGACCGGCAAAAGCCGGGAAGGTAGCCAGAAATATAACCGGCAGGACCAGAAAGAAACCCAACCAGGCTTGAAAACGTTCGCGGATCACCCATTCACCGCCTGAAGAATTTCGCGGAGGGGGAACCCCTCCGCCGGTAAATTTTTAACCCGGGGTCCAAAATCATGAAGGGAAAGCGTGGCTGTACACCCCGGGAAAGGACGGACTTATTTTGGCGGCACCTTATTGAGCCGCTGCCAGACGGTGATGACCTTGCGTCCGTTGCGGTCTTCCTTCACCCCGTCCCACACCGCGAAGGCGATCAGCGCCGACCCCCTCTTGGTGAGGTCGATATCCCATTTACCCGTTTTGAACATATCCCGCAGAAACACTACCGTCCACACCCCGTCTTTCCATTCCCCGAATCCTTCGACGTTCTGGTTGTCCTCCGGTTGCGGGGTGACGGTTCCAAATCCTTCCGCGTTCAGTTCCTCGACGGCGTTTTCCTTGGTGGCGTTCAGCTTGGCCACCGGGTTGGACATGACTCCGCCGTAGATCAGGGCATCCATATCCACGCCGCCCGTGGAGTATTCTTGTTCTTCCTCCGCCGCCAGGGTTTCTTCCAGTCCGGCCTTCCAATGCCAGATGTTCACCGGCTTGTTGCGGTTGCCCATGCCAAAAAAGGGTTCATTGTGGCCGTGGGTGTGCAGGGTGACCGCGCCCAGGGCGAACTGAACCGCCACCCCGTCGCGGAATACGTCCGACGTCAACTCGGAAAACGCATCGTGAGTGGGGTCTTCCCACCGGAGACGGATGGCCAGTTGCTCGCCATTGTAAACGGAAGCAAAATTAATGGTTTCGATCGCCCCCCGGCGGGCCGAAAGAGGCCGCAGTATGAGGTCGGTGGACTTCACCCCCTTCCAGACCGGACTATCCACATCGGTATTTAGTTCCACCCCGACGGGATACGAAAACAAATCGGTCTCGAACTTCGCCTCCTTGAACGGTTTGGAAAAAATGGACTGAATGTAGCTCACCAGCGCCCAGCGGTCGTTTTCCGGCAGATTGGCGTAAGACCGCATGGGGGTTCCGTCCAGACCCGTGCTCAGCGTCCGGAAGAGATCCTGGGCCGTGTGGCCCGATTTCAGGTCGTTCGGATCGGTAATATCGTGGACAAAAACAGCGTGTTTCCAGGCATCCATCAGCGAGTCGGCCAGTCTGCCGTCGCCGCGGCCGGAGGTGCCATGGCAGTCAACGCACTTCTCCTTCGTGAATAATTCCTTGCCGCGGGCGATTAACTTGGGGGTGACCGGTGGCGGTTCGCCAATATGGATTTTTTCACCGGGAGGCTCCTTGCGGAATCTAGGCGAAAAACTCTTGATCAGATTGATCAACGCCCACGTATCCTCGGGAGACACGGCCGCCGCCCAGGCGGGCATCGACGTGCCGGGAACCCCCTCGATGATGGTCCGGTAAATATCTTCATCCCGCGGCAGGGTCCCGGTCGGTGTGGACCGGAACTTGAAAATCCCCTTGCGGAAATCGCGCGGCCAGGGGTACAGGTAATCCACCGCGGCGCCGCCTCCGTTGCCGTCCTTGCCGTGACAGAACACGCACATGTGCAGGAAGATGTTGCGTCCCCGCGCCAAAAGGGATCCTTCTTCCATGTCTTTCGGTTTGACCATTCCCAGGGCGTCGTGCGCTCCACGGGTCCGGAACAGGCTGGTCCCTTCTTCCCCGTGACTCTCGTGGGATGCGGAGGGGCCTTTCAGAAGGTATTCCGCGCCCGGGTGAGCGGCATGACCCGAATGATCCATCCCACCATGTGAATCACCCATGGATTCCATGTGCCGATCTTCTGAAAAAACCATCCCCGGCCCAAACGAAATCCCTATGAAGACAAAAAACCCAATTGCCGTAAATATACCTGCCCTTGGGAATATTGGCAATGGCTGCAAATTCCATTTCATGGTGAGTTCCTCTATTAAAACAAGTTACCCCCTTACAGGGGGAGGAAGAAGATCGATCTAAACCACCCATTGGCCTGGGTCCGACCCGTCACAGGGGGAGGCTTTGCATAAACATGATGTTTCATGTCGATGGACGGAGATTTAAAATCCCCCCGCCCCCTTCAGGGAAGGGGGAGCCACCCCATCCCCCCTTTTTAAAGGGGGTCAGGGGGATTTTCTCGATGACTCTTTTACATAAAAAACCAAGCATCGACTTATGGTCATTTTTTTACTCTTACGCAAATGCCTCTTCCCGAAGCAGGGGGAGGAAATAGGTCCAGGGTTTACCGGCGCTCAACCCTTGGCATCCCTGGGATTGCGGACCATTTTCACGCCCTGGTCCAGATCACCCAGGTCCTTTAAATTGAAATAGTGTTCCTTATGCCCCAGTCCGAAATACCAGGCATTGTCCAATCCCCGCTCGTCCCCCGTCCAAAGATAATAACTGCCGCCCCCCTTGAAATCCGGTGACAAACCGATGGGTTCCCCGTCCTTGCTCTTCAAGGGACGCGAAGAATCCCAAAGCTTGTCCAGTTCCTCCATCGTCGGCAGGCGCCAATCACTGTAACCTCCAAACTTTTCCGCGTTTTTCTCCTCCACGTATTCCAAGGCCTCATACCAGTTGAGTCCTTTTTTTACGTCGAGGTACGAATCGCCTTTTTGCCACATGAGTCCGGTTTTCCTGTCAACCAGGGTCTCGCCTTTTCCGGGCAGGGAGGGATTGGCCCGTGCCAAGCCGGACTGCATGAAATGAACACTCAAACCCGCAAGGACCCAAATTAGAGTCCATTTCAACAAACGCCAAGATAATAAAAGGGATATATTAGTCCTAATCATAATTTAACCATAGATTTTCCAAGTTGCTTGATTGTCAGGTGGGTCTGTTCCAATTATACAAAAAGAGTTCGCCAAATTGAAACCAAAACCTTGCGGCAAGCCGGCGGAGTGACTCCGCTCGCAATTGGACGGACTTTATATGGCGGACCCGGAGTGCCTCCGGAGGCGGATGGGACATGCGTAATATGGCGAACAAAGGCCGATTTAGCGGTTTAGATTGACCTATCCCCTCCCCGGGGGCCGGGGGCGGCGAACCGCCGCTGGTGGTATTGTCATACGTTATATGGCGGACCCTGATCGATAAGCGATAAAGACCGGACCTATCCCCTCCCCGGGGGCCGGGTTGGGAGATCAAACGTAATCGGTTCGCTTGAGGCCATGTTTGGTCAATTTATCGTAAAGGGTTTGCCGGGGAACTCCCAGGGAGGCGCAGGTTTTTTGGATATTCCCTTTCTGGCGAATCAATTCTTTTTCAATGACGGTCCTTTCATACAGGTTGACCTTCCCGGAAAGGGCGCAGCCTTTTCCGTTGTAGGAACTTTGCGTGGCAAGACCGCCAGGGTCCTGGAGGAGGTTAGAAGGTTCCAGCCGGGTTCCCAGGACGAACCGTTCCGCCTCGTTCTTGAGTTCCCGGATGTTGCCCGGCCACTCGCGAGACATCAAATCCACCTCGAATTTCGGCGCCCACCGGGGAAAAGGGTATTGATACCTGGAGCAGGCCTGCGCGACAAAAAATTGGAAGAGGAGGGGAATGTCTTCCCGCCGGTCCCTAAGAGGAGGCAGGTGCAGGTGGATGACATTGAGCCGGTAAAAGAGGTCCTGCCGGAACAGGCCCTCGGAACCGGCCCGCTCCAGATCAATTTTGGTGGCGGCCACCACCCGGATGTCCAGGGGAATGGATTCATTGGAACCCAGGCGTTCGACCTCGCGCTCTTGCAGAACCCGTAATAGTTTGACTTGAAGGGGCAGGGGGGTGCTCTCGATTTCGTCGAGGAAGAGGGTGCCCTGGTTGGCATATTCGAATTTACCAATGC
The DNA here is from genome assembly GCA_046754465.1 of Nitrospinaceae bacterium. Classification (GTDB taxonomy): domain Bacteria; phylum Nitrospinota; class Nitrospinia; order Nitrospinales; family VA-1; genus JBHHVU01. The sequence goes on from JBHHVU010000049.1 coordinate 16,444, forward strand.
GCCGCTTTTGCGCGCCCGTGAAGGCCCCGGCCTCGTGACCGAACAATTCACTCTCGATGATGGACTCCGGAATCGCGCCGCAGTTGATGGGAACGAAAAAGCCTCTTCTCAACTGGCTTTCGTAGTGCAGGCAGCGTGCCACCAGTTCCTTCCCGGTCCCCGTTTCTCCGGAAATCAACACGTCGGCATGGGAATCGGAAAGATTCCGGATCAGTTTCCGCAGATCCTTAATGACGGGAGATGCGCCGATAATTTGATCGGCAAAGGCGGGGCCGGCCTTTTCCCTTGGGGACGCTTTACCGGTTTCATGCAAAACGACGCGCCTTTTTTCCAGGGCCTGTTGCACAATTTTGAGGACCATTCCCGGCGAACACGGTTTTTCGATGAAGTCGAACGCGCCCGCCCGCATGGCCTCAACCGCCAACGGGACATCCCCTTGCCCGGTGATCAGGATCACCGGAAGGCCCGCGTCGATTTCCCGGATCCGGCGCATCAGGGTCAACCCATCCATCCGGGGCATCTTGATATCGGTCACCACGATGCCGGGCCATTCGGGCGAAAGATGACCCAGGGCCTCCTCACCGTTGCCGGCGGCAATGACATGAAACCCTTCCTCCCTCAGATCATCGCTGACCGTTTCCAGGAGAATTTTTTCGTCATCCACCAACAATATAGAACGGATTTCCAACGAGGACCTCTTTAAAAAAGAGTGCGCCAACGGGCCATCAGGCAGTGATCTATTAACAGGCTGCTCAGCATTTTTCTTCTTTATTATTTTCACATTCCGGACAGACCGCATAGGAAATTTCCACGCGGGCTTTTTGGGAGAGGAAGGCGCCGATTTCCATCCACGCCCCTTTTCCGGACTCGGTGGCGTCCGGATCCTTGATTTTTTGACAACACCTGCAAATGGTGAGACTCTTTTCGGCTATTGATATTTTTCTCCGCGCATCCTTTTCCTCCAGGCAAAGCGCCACCCTCTCAAAAAGCTCCTCCCTCTGGAGAGGTTTGAGCAGGAGGTCATTCGCGCCGGAGCGGAACGCCTCGATGGCGGAACGGGTGGTCCCATACCCGGTGAGAACGATGACACCCGTTTCCAGGTTGATTTTTTTGATCTCCCGGGTCAACTCGAATCCGTTGATCCCATCCATCACCAGGTCGGTGATTACCAGGTCGCAGGGATTTTCCCTGAATTTCCGGATTCCCTCTTCGCCGGTTCGCGCGGTGATGACCTTATACCCTTCATCTTTCAGGTCATCGCTGACGGAATCCAGGATAATGGGTTCATCATCAATCAATAAAACCGAACGATTCATCATTTGACATCTCCTGAAATGGGAAGGGTAACGGTAAAGGTCGACCCCCGGCCCGGTTCACTGTTTACCTGGATTTCTCCTCCATGCGCCCGGACGATCCCGTAACTCACGGAAAGACCCAATCCGTTTCCTTTCATCCCTTTCTTGGTCGTGAAGAAGGGTTCGAAAATCTCTATCCTGTTTTCCGGCGGAATACCACACCCTGTATCCTGGACATGAAATTTAATTTGGGCGCCGCCATTCTCGGTGCGAAGAATAATCTCCCCGCCGCTTTTGGGGATGGCGTTTTCCGCGTTTTGCAGCAGGTTCAGAATCACCTGCTTAATCTGGTCCTTGACGGCTTTCACCTTGGGCAAGTCCGGGACGTAGTGCTTCTCCAGCTTGATTTTTTTCACCCCAAGGGATTTTTCGAGCAGCCAGAGTATTTCCTCAATGGTCTCCTGGAGATCCAAAAGTTCCCTTTTTTCCGAGGAAGGCCGATGAAAATCCTGAAGCTTTCTTATCAGATTCGCCACCCGGTCGCATTCCTTGATCGCCAATTGGTTGAATCCGATGTATTTTTCATCCATGGGGACCTTCCTGCCAATCTTTACCAACACATTGCGGATTCCGTAAATGGGATTGTTGATTTCATGGGCGATGGAGGCGATCAGTTTTCCCGACGAAGATAATTTTTCGCAATGAATCAAACGGCACTGGGAAGCTTTTAATTCCTTCTCCGCCCGTTGGCGCACCCGGATCTCCCTTTTAAGGCAGGCAATGGCTTTTTTCAGGCCGGAGGTCCGCTGAACCACCAAGTCCTCGAGCCGATTCTTGTAATTCGACAGTTCCTCCTCCGCCAGCTTGCGCTCGACCGCGACCCCGGCAAGATAGGCCGTGGAATAAATGATCGGTCTTTCGTACTCCGTGGGCTTGCGGGCTTGGTTATAGTAAAGACAAAAGGTGCCGAGAACTTTTCCCTGGGAGCCCGTGAAAGGCTTGGAATAACACGCACGCAACCCCAAGGAAAGTGGCAAATGCTTCGCGGCCGCCCAATAGGGGTCCGTTTCGATATCTTCAACGATCACGGATTCATTAACATAATTGGTTCTTCCGCTGGCTCCCAGCGCCAAAACTTTATCGATGCTGCCAAAGAACCTGGTGAACGATTCAGGCAGGTTGGGTGCTGAGATCAACCGGAAATGTTTTCTCGTTTCATCCCATAAGTAAATGGATACCCGCACTCCCTTGAGCTGGGACTCAATGACTTCCGCCAGAACATCTAGAGTTTCCCGCATGGGCCGGCCCTGGGTTACCAGTTCCAGCACTCGGGTCTGCCCCTCCAGAATCAAATAAGTCTGGTGTCGTTTTCTGAATTCATTTCGCAGAAGGATTAAGGAAATCCCAACAAAAATACAAGACCCAATAATAAATTCCCAGCGTTCTTGTAGGAAATCTGGAACATCGGCCTGAAGCAGGGAGACCATCATCCCTTCTTCCAACAAGAATTCCCACCCAAGGGCCAGAATGAAGACCAAAGACATGACTATGCCAATGCTGTACAAGAGTTGCTTTGTTATGGTTAATTCTTTCTTTTGAGCATCTTGTGATGAAATGACGGGTAGGAGCATGCGGAAGGCAGGATCAAAAAAAGATTGATAATTAAAGACTGAATGGGAGTGGAGCTTTCCTTCGCTCATGCAAAAGCATTTGCTTTTGCAGTTGATATTAAATCACAAAATCATGATTTAGGAAAGGGGGAATCGAGGAAATGGATGAAATTTTGTCATTTTGGGCGATCCCTGTATTCTGTTAGGGGATGATTGCCCAGGCGTCCGAGTATCGGTGAAACCTGGCCGTCCGGTGAGAAAGCTTATTTATTTTTGTTGCCGAAGGCGTTGAGTTTGTATTCGATGCTGTCGATGAGGGCCTGCCAGCTCGCCTCGATGATGTTTTCGGAAACCCCCACGGTGCCCCATTTGGACGAGCGGTCGCCCGACTCCACCAGCACCCGGATTTTGGCCCGGGTGCCTTTTTTCTCGTCCAGTATTCTCACTTTGTAGTCGTACAGATTCACCTCCGCCAGTTCCGGATAAAACTTGATGAGTGCCTTCTTGATGGCTTTATCCAGGGCGTTGACGGGACCCGTCCCTTCCGCCGCAGTGACTTCCTGGACCCCGTTCACGCGGATCTTCACGGTGGCTTCGGAAATGGATTGCTCGTCTTCCCACCTTTTTTCGACGATGACCCGAAAGCCGACAAAGTCGAAAAAGATCTCCTTGTCTCCCAGGGCGTCGCGCATTAAAAGTTCGAAGGAACCTTCCGCGCCCTCATATTGAAACCCCAGATTTTCGGAGGTCTTCAGCGTTTCCAGAATTTTCCTGATTTTGGGGTCGTCGGCGTTGATGTCGATTCCATATTCCCGCGCCTTGTAGATGATGTTGCTTTTTCCGGAAAGGTCGGAAATCAAAATGCGCCGATGGTTGCCCACCCACTCGGGTTCGATGTGCTCATAGGTTTCGCGGTTTTTCTGTATGGCGCTGACATGAATCCCGCCCTTGTGGGCGAACGCGCTCTTCCCGACAAAGGGCTGGTGGTTCCAATGCGCCTTGTTGGCCAGTTCGTCGACGAAGGAGGAAACATCCTTCAAGGCGCTCATCTGCACATCGGTCACGCAGTCCCGCCCCATTTTGAGTTTCAGGTTGGGGATGATGGAGATGAGGTTGGCGTTTCCGCAGCGTTCCCCGTACCCATTGACGGTTCCCTGGACCTGCCCAGCCCCCGCCTCCACCGCGGTCAGCGTGTTGGCGACGGCCACCTCGGAATCGTTGTGGCAATGGATGCCCAGCTTGACCCGGACTGCGTTCCGCACCGCCGTGAAAATCTCCCGGATCTCCCAGGGCAAGGTCCCGCCATTGGTGTCGCAAAGGACAATCCAGTCGGCCCCGGCGGACTCCGCCTCGCGGATCACCTTCATGGCGTAACCGGGATTGCTTTTGTACCCGTCGAAAAAATGCTCGGCGTCGAACAGCACTTCCTGGCAATGCTTTTTCAAGTAAGCCAGGCTTTCGGAAACCATGCGCAGGTTTTCCGTTTCGCTGGTGGACAACGCTTCTTTCACGTGCATGTCCCAGGATTTGCCGAAGATGGTGATCGCCCCCGTCTCCGCCTCCAGCAGCTTGCCGAGGTTGGGGTCCGTCTCCACCTTTTTACCGGGGTAGCGGGTGCTGCCGAAAGCGGTAACCACCGCCCGCTTCAACGGGGAGTGCTTGATCTTCTTGAAAAATTCGATGTCCCGGGGATTCGACCCGGGCCAGCCCCCCTCAATATAATGAACGCCCAACTCGTCCAGTTTGTGGGCGATCCGTATTTTATCTTCCACGGTGAAGGACACCTCTTCGGCCTGGGATCCGTCGCGCAGGGTGGTGTCGTATATTTTAATGGATTGCATATTTATCCGGCTTTCCTTTTCTTGGCGGATTTCGATTTCAGCGGTTTCGTCCGGGAAACGGCGGTGGGCGCCGATTTTAGGTCAAAGGCATCGTGCAGGGCGCGGACGGCCAGCTCGGTGTACTTTTGATCGATGACGCAGGAAACCTTGATTTCCGACGTGCTGATCATAAGAATATTGATATTTTCATCGGACAGGGTCCTGAACATGGTCGCGGCGATGCCCGAATGACTCCGCATCCCCGCGCCGACGATGGATATCTTGGCGATGTTCGCGTCGGCCAAAACCTTCTCCGCCCGGATCTCCTCGGCGACTTTCTTCATCACCTTCATGGCATCCGCCTGGTGCTCCGTGGCCATGGTGAAGGAGATATCCGTGTGTCCCTCCTCGCTGATATTCTGGATGATCATGTCGACGGAAAGCGCGGCCCGGGCGAGCGCATCGAAGAGATTGGCGGCGATCCCCGGCTGGTCTGGAACACCCTTGACGGTAATTTTGGCCTGGTTTTTATCGTACATGATTCCGGAAACGACCGGTTGCTCCATATTGGGATCCTCCTCGTGGATCAGGGTTCCTTTTTCGTTATTATATGAGGACCTCACGATCAAGGGCATGTTAAATTTCCTGGCGAATTCCACGCACCGCGGCTGCAGAACCCTGGCGCCCAGGCTAGCCATTTCCAGCATCTCGTCGTAGGAGACTCCATCGAGCTTTCTCGCGCCGGGAACCATATTGGGGTCGGCGGTGTAAACACCGTCCACGTCGGTGTAAATTTCGCATTGCCGGGCGTTGAGAACGGCGGCCAGCGCGACCGCCGAGGTATCCGAACCGCCGCGTCCCAGGGTCGTGACGTCCCCATACTCGTTGACTCCCTGGAATCCGGCCACGACCACCACGTGGTTTTCCTTCAGAACCTTTTTGCACCGGCCGGCGTCGATTTGCTTGATACGCGCCCGGGTGTGCGTGTTATCCGTGCGCAGCCCAATCTGCCGGCCCGTCATGGCCACCGCAGGGCAACCGATGGCGTTGAGGGCGATGGTCAGCAGGGCGCTGGAGATCCGTTCCCCTGAAGAAAGCAGAAGGTCGATCTCCCGGCGTTGCGGATGCTCGGAAATCTCCCGGGCCATCGCCAGAAGCTTATCCGTCTCCCCCGCCATGGCCGAGACCACCACCACCACATCGTGACCCTCCTTCCGGGTGCGGGCGATGCGTTCCGCCACCTGCCGGATCCGTTCGATCGACCCGACGGAGGTTCCCCCGTACTTTTGAACGATCAAGGATGATTTCATGGCAGGGCATCCTTCAAAAACGCCGCCAACAGGGACGGCCCGTCCTCAAAATATTTCCCTCCCGAATCGAGAATCTTCTCATCGAATCGGGAAACCGCGTTCCCGCCGCTCCCGGCGGGAAACACCACGAAGGGAACGAGGTCCTTGGTGTATTTCATGAGGACCGCCGACGTCACCTGGTTTTCCACAAAAAGCATCTTGACATCGTTCCGGGAAGACAGCCCTTCCAGGAGAGGTCCGGCCACCTCGCGGTCAAAGTCTTCAATCGCCAGAATCTTGTCGTCGATATTTCCCTGCAGTGAGACGTCTTCCCCGGCGGGGACATGCAGGAAAACCACCTCCCGCGTCTCAAGTGCCTGGAAGGCCGCGCCGGCGGGCTCCGGATTTCCAGGGGAGTTGGACCCGTTCCTCGCCGGTACGGAATCGGCCTGCATTCCGGCGGAAATTCCCATCCCCCGCAAAAGCAGGGAAGGGGTGACCAGGGCGGCGTCCTTGTGAAATTTTCCGGAAAACGGAGGCAGACCGGCAGGCCGGCCGCTGCCCCACAACCACACGCTGTTGACGGGATCCTTCCCCTCGCTACGGCGTGTCCGATTATACGGGTGATTATGCAGAATGATCTGCGCCTGGTTCATGATATGAATGATTTCCTTGAATTCCTCGCCTTCCGGCATGTACCGGCGGATGCCCTCCCCGACCAGTTCGTGGGGCGGCGTCAGCCTTCCCGAAAAAGGAGGACTCTGTATCACCATGAGATGGTGGTGCCCGGTTCCCGGATAGAATCGCACCCCCACGTCACAGATCTGCTTTTGCAAGGCTTCCAGCAATATTCCGGCATCTTCATCGGAAAGATTGCCCGCGGTGAAATCCTTCATCACCATGTCGTTGTGGCTGGACTGCAACTGGATGAAATCGCAGCACACGGGGACTTCCCCGTCTTTAAGTTCCACGCCCAGCGCCACGGCGTCGAAAAGCGCCGGCGCGGCGTGATGTTTCTCCGGGTCGAAACCCAACAGGGACAAAAAGGACACGTCGTTTCCCGCATCCAGACTGTCTGGAATCGTGCGAACCGATCCCGAAAATCCCTCCCGGGCCAGCCGGTCGAGGTTGGGCGTATCCGCGAGCTGCAAGGGCGTCTGGTTGTCTTTTTCGGCGATGGGCTTGTCCGTTAACCCCGCGCCGATAACCACTAAATATTTCATATAAAGGGAGATATTATCAGGATTCGCGTTATCAAAATTATATCTTATATTTCCCGTTCCCTCAAATTTTCCCTCGGCCGAGAACCTCGGCAGGCTATTTGTCATACCATATATGGCAAACCAGGATCGAATGGCGAT
>JBHHVU010000050.1:0-22904 GCA_046754465.1 Nitrospinaceae bacterium
CACCCTGTTCAATGGGTTCCGTCTGGAGGAGGCATTCAGCGAATACCGGTTGTCCCCCGCCGCGAAAAAGGGGGTGACCTGCCAAGATTGTCATATGGGGAAGATCCAGGGAATCCCTTCCGGTTACGAATATGGCCCCGCGGCCAGAGTCGGCGGCAAGCCTACCCGGACGAGGAAGTTGGCCAGTCATTACTTCGCGGGTCCGGATTATTCCGTCGTTCATCCTGGAATATTCCCTCACAATTCAGAAGCCCAGGAACTGGCAACCCTGGAGGAATGGCTTCGGTTCGATTACAAGGCGGGGTGGGGAACGGACGAATTCGAGGACAACCTTCCCGAGGACGCCCAATTCCCGGATCGCTGGGATTCGGCAACCGACCGTTTCGATGCCCGCGAGATCATCGACGGTCAACTGGAAAAGCTGAGGGTGATGCGCCAAAAGAGACTGGAGGTTTTGCGCAACGGTTACTTCCCTGGAAATATCGTGACCGAGAAGGCCGGCCGGGACGGCATCCATTTCAAGGTGCAGGTGGTGAACGGGACGGACGGACACAATGCGCCCACCGGTTTTACCGGAGAACGCCTGGTTTGGCTCCATGTCAAGGTGATGGACCGGAAGGGGACCGTGATCTTTCAGTCGGGGGATACGGATCCCAATGGCGATGTGCGGGACCGGGAGTCCTCTTACGTTCACAACGGCGAAGCCCCGCTGGATCGTCAGCTGTTCAACCTGCAATCGCGGTTTGTCGTCCAGAATCTTCGGGGCGGCGAAAGGGAGAGGGTGATCCCGATTCCCTATCCGCAAACCACCATTCCCTTCATTCGGCCCTCCACCCAATCGCTTATTTTGAGTGGAGAACCGACGACGGAACGCAACCACAGAAAAGGAATCGAACCCCTGGGTCATCGCTGGGCGAAATACCGTATTTCCGGCCGCGCCCTGACGGGGAAGGGTCCGTACCGGGCGGAAATCCGGCTCATGGCCCAGATGGTTCCTGTAAACCTGGTGGCGGGCATCCAGGATATGGGTTTCGATTTCCATATGAGCGCGCGCCAGGTGGGGGATGCCGTGGTTGGCGGCAGGGAAGTTATTTGGCAGAAAAACATTACTTTCAACATCGACCCATAAAATCCGTTGGAAGTTAAACCGAAAATATCCACAATGCGGCCCGAGGCGATGCCGATGATCTTGATGGCGGCCACCTGTTGGGGAACTTCCCCATGGAAAGGACGGAGGGGTTTGGCCCTGCTGGTCGGGTGGGGCGTTTTGGTGTGGAACCTTCTTGGCGGTTCGGTCATGGTTTGGGCGGCAGGATTGTATCCCCTGGGGGAAAAATCCGAGATCAGCCGCCTTTCCGATGAGCCGAAACCATTTCTGACCCCGCCGGATTTACCCCCACGCCCCCGTCTCATCTGGGAATTTGGGGATCCTTTTCTGGATACGGGGAAACTGAACGCAGGATTCGACCTGCCCACAGGCGCAGTGTGGCAGCCCCGCCTTTGGCTGTTTGCCACTTACCGGTCCGCGGTACAGACTTTTGACAACGGGGTCCAGCAAGGAATATCGGAATGGGTGAACCGGTTGGACCTGTTTGCCAACCTGCAGTTGACCGGCACCGAAAAACTTGTCCTGGGAATTCGCCCGTTCGACAGGAACCGGCCGGACCGGTTCACGGGTTATGCCTTCGAACCCGACTCCCAGAAAGAATTCCATGAGGATCTGAATGGAGATATTCGAACCTTCTTCTTTGAAGGGGATCTGGGAAGCCTGTTCCCCAACCTGGATCGGGAAGGAGCCACGGCGCTAGATTTCGGCTTTTCGGTGGGTCGGCAACCCCTCCTGTTTCAAGAGGGGATCATGATCAACGATACGGTGGACTCCATTGGCCTTGTCCGCAATAATATACGCTTATTTGGGCTTTCCAATTTGAGGGCCACCTTCGTCTACGGCTGGAATGCCCTCGGCCGCGGCAACGCACTTGAAATCGAAGAGGCCAATATGTTTGGGCTCTTCAATTCGGCGGATTTGCGTTTCAGCACCGTCAACCTGGATACGATCTTTGTCCACGACCCCCGGCCGCGCGGGCAGAACAGTTTAAATATCGGGTTATCCGCCACCCAGCGTATTGGTTTTTTGAACACCACATTCCGTGTCAACAGCTCGATCGCGGAAAACGGGGATTCACCGGCGGCGGGCGACGGTACCCTGGTGTCTGCGGAGGTTTCCTGGACCCCCGAGACCTCCGATGACATCTTTTATATCAACCCATTCGTGGCGATTGATAATTTTACCCAGGCGGGACGCGAACCGGTGGTGGGAGGTCCCCTGGGGACGCTGGGGATTCTCTTTGCCTCGCCGAGCATTGGCAGTTTCAGTTCGGAAATCAACAGCTTCGCAAAGGAGGTGGCGGGGGTCGCCATCGGCTACCAGGCCTTTTGGGACAATCATCACCGCAATCTGGTGCTTGAGATTGCCGGACGCAAGGACACCAGTGGCAAGGGATTCGATGATTTCGCCGTGGGATTCCAGCTTCAACAGAGATTGGCTCAGCGAATCCAACTTCAAATCGATGGCCATTACGCGGTACAGGAAAACCGTGACAATGGGTTCGGGGCACGTACCGAGATCCTGATCCAGTTTTAATGGGGATTGGGCAATGGGGTGGATGGGATTCCAAGGGGTCCTGAAAACTTCGGGGTTTGTTTTAGGGTCCCCCCGACAAGGCTTGGGGGAGAGAACAGCCCGGCCGGGTCCCGGCCATGTTGATTCCAGAAAAATTTAGGCGGAAACCATCCTCCAGTTGGTACCGGAGGAGGAGATTTTCAAACTGGGGGATGGAATCCGCCATTTCTTGAGACTAAGGCTCGATCCTATTTTTCCAACTGTTGGGGGCGGGCGGGATTTGAAATTTGAAAAGGGGGGCCGTTCAATTACTTTCAAGGCCCGGATAGGTTCCGGATCCGTTTCTTTATTTCATTCCCCGTCCTCGAAGAGTTTCGAGCGGTCCGAAAGTTTAAAACCCAGCGCCAGAAGGATTTTCCTTTTAGTATCCAACCTGCACTCGAATCCCCTTTCGATACGGTCGATCGTTTGAACGGTCACCCCGGCCTTGCGGGCGAGTTCCGCCTTGCTCATCATTTGGGACTCCCGGGTTTGGCGCACCCGATTATTTTTCTCCACCGCGATCACACGGATCTCTTTTTCTGAAAATATGATCATTGGATTCCTTCCTCCTGATGTTACCTGCCACCCGATTTCGATGAGAAGTGAATAACCTTATTGAAGCGGTTTCATCTGAAAAGTTCAATACCTCAAATGGCGTATATTGAGTTTGCCGAGTTGAGTCCCTTTTTGGCCGGGCGGCTGGACCATTACCCAAAAACCATTGAAAAACCAGTTATTAAATATCATTCGGAGCAGCCTGGACGGCAGGATCCGATCTTTAGGAAAGTTTGGAATTTTTGTTGATTGACGGGTAAATATTTAATCAAAAGTATTAACTTTTATAATTTTATATAAATTTTCAAAAAAGAAAGGTCCATGGGACCCGATTAAACGGGAATAAAGTCGTTGAAAAAATGAATTTTACGAAATTTTCAGAAAACAGTCTGTTTTTGGCATCCATTCTGCTTGTTTGATATGAATATCCGATAGTTAGGGGTGTCGTTTAGACAAGAGCTCAACCGGTGCTTCCAGGCGGGCCGCGAGGGGAAGGGTGCCAGCCTTGGGGAAAGTTTCCTGCAGGTTTGTAGACCCCGCCACGGGCGGCCAGAATGCTGGAAAACAGATACTCCGCCCCCGGATATGGTTTTCTTCAGAACCAGTCCCCAAGCCGCAGGGTTCATAAAATTTTCCAGGTGCTTGGTAAAAGGGTGGAAAGTCCATGGGAAAAATTCCAATGATGGATTCTCTTTGTGAGAAAGATTACCTGACCCTCCAGGGGATCATTCCGCGCCTTTACCAGTGCCGGACCCGGAAGGACCTGAAATCTATATTCCTATCCCATATCCTTCCCCTGCTGAAGGCTCAATCGGCCCTATATGCGTGGACCGATCCGGATATCCTGAGTCCGCAACTGATTGATTGCGTCAACATTCCCAAAAAAGAGATTGCGCTGATCCGGCAATTTATCAACGACGACCCTCGAGCGGGGGCGTTATTGACTCACTCCCATCCCGTCATTGCCCGGGATATCCAGATTCCTCGCGAAGTCAATGGCAAGGGGATCGATCCTTTTCGGAAGGGTGGGAATCCCGTAAAAAAGGGATACGGTTATTTCAGCACTTCACACAGTGGCGTGATCACGCTGGCGCTCCGGGACTCCAGCCTGGGCGCGGGAATCCATCGGCATTTACCCTGCGAAAAACCCTGGACCCTGCGGGATGTTCGGGTCCTGGAGCATCTCCGGCCTCATCTTCTTCAAACCATCCGAGCCATTGTTCTGACCGAGGAACTGGGCAGGCATAAAACGCTCGTGGAAATTCTTGCCGATTCTCCGACAGCCATTGCCCTGGTACAAAAGGATATGAAAATCGGATTCAGCAACCAGACGTTCAGGGAATTGTTCCCGGACGCCTCAGGTCGGCTTCCCGAAGATTTGTTGCTGTTACTGAAAACCGAGCAATCACGGTGCGAGCCGCCTTTCCAGATCGGGATTCCGGAAAGAAAAGAGCCGGTTTTTAAATTGCCTCAGGGTGATTTTGAACTGAATCTTACTCCCTTAAAGTTAAAAAACATTCCTAACAGCGATCCATGGTTGATGCAGTTAAAACCTTTAAGGGGAACCAGTTCCCAAATTGAAATGTTGATGAGGAAAGCCGGTTTGACCCAGAGGGAAATCGAGGCCTGCAACCTGATTCGTCAGGGTATCAACGCGCGGGAAATCGCCGGCCGGCTGTTTATCAGTCCCCATACAGTGAGAACTCATATCAAGAAAATTCACCAGAAGCTTGGAGTCCATTCCCGGGCGCAGCTGGTCGCCGCCCTGAACAGATATTGATCCTTGCCGCGACGGGGTGGCGCCGCCGGTGCATCCCGGGGGACCGGGTACCGCGGGAATCCGCAATCAGAACCGGAGAAGATGAGAGATAAAATTATGTTCAACCCGATATTAAGCCGCAAATTGAGTTTGACCCTCCTGGAAAAGGCCTTCGGTCCCAACCATCCCAAAGTGGCCCGTTCCCTGGGCAGCCTGGTGAAGTCCTATAAAAATAAGAATGACTTCGAGAACATGGAACCCCTGCTTCTGCGTTCACTGGAGATCGGTGAAAAGACCTTGGGTCCGGATCATCCAGACGTAGCCGGAGTCCTGAACGACCTGGCCGAGTTATATCGCAACAAAGGCGAACCCTTTCGCGCGGAGCCGCTCTTGAAACGATCCCTGAGGATTCGGGAAAAATCCCTGGGGCCGGATCACCCCGACGTGGCCACTACCCTCAACAACCTGGCCATCCTGTACGAGGACCTGGGACAATACGCCAAGGCCTATCCCCTGCTCCTCCAATCGTTGAAGATCCGCGAAAAGTCGTTGAAGCCCGACCACCCCGACGTGGCGGAATCCCTCAACAACCTGGCGGAATTGTATTACTACGACATGGGAGATTTTAACAAAGCCGAACCCTTGCTGCTCCGGTCCCTGAAATTGCGTGAAGTGTCCCTGGGGCCGGATGACCCCCAGGTGGCCACCACCCTAACCAACCTGGGGGTATTGTATCAAGCGATGAACCGGTGCGAAAAGGCGGAACCTCTGATTCTGAGGGCGCTTAAGATCAATGAAAAAAAGCTCGGCTCCGAGGATTTGGAACTCGCCGAAAACGTGGGGTTATTGGGAGATCTATATTTTAAAATGGGAGAGTACGCCAAGGCCGAACCGAATTTCCAGCGGGCTTTGAAAATCAAGGAAAAATCACTTGGCCCTGACCACGGGGAAATCGTGCCGCTCCTCAACAGCCTGGCTCAGGTGTACCGCAACCTGGGCGATTTTCCCCGCATGGAGCCCCTCCTGCAACGGTCCCTCAAGATCAGTGAGAGCGCCCTGGGTCCCGAACATGCCGACGTTGCGGCGATTCTAAACCAGTTGGCGGATTGGTACGGGACCCAGAGGGATTACGTGCAGGCCGAGCCATTGTACCGGCGGGCAATGAAAATCCGGGAAAAGGTTTTTGGACCCGGCCACCAGGAAGTGGCGGAGACCGTCCATGGCCTCGCGGTCCTTTATGATGCCATGGGAAATTACTCCAAAGCCGAGCGATTGTATATCCGCGGTTTGCAGATCCGGGAGAAAGCGCTGGGCCCGGATCATCCCGACGTGGTGCAATCCCTGAACCATCTGGCCATCCTCTACAAGACCATGAAGGATCACGCCAAGGCAGAACCCCTGTTGCGCCGGTCCCTGGAGATCTGTGAGAAATCCATGGGGGCGGATCATCCTTTCGTGATCGAATCCCTCAACAACCTGGCCGAGTTGTACCGGAAGATCGGCGACTTCGGAAAGGTGGAGCCCTTGTTGCTCCGATCCCTGGAGATCACCGAGCACTCGCTGGGCGCCGACCACCCCGATGTCGCTCAATCCATCACCAACCTGGCGAGATTGTATGAGAAAAAAGGGGAGCTGGCCAAAGCGGAACCCTTTTTCCAGAGAGTTCTGAAAATTCACGAGAAGAGCCTGGGTTCGGATCATCCCAAGGTCGCCCTGGCGTTAAACCAATTGGCCGGTCTCTACAATACGATGGGAAATTACCAGGAGGTAGAAACCTTGTTGCGCCGGTCCCTGGAAATTAGCAAAAAAAACCTGGGTCCCGATCATTTGAATGTGGCCGAGACGCTTCACGGGCTGGCGGATTTGCACCGGAATCGGGGAGAATTCGCCCAGGCGGTACCTCATCTCCTTCGCGCATTGAAGATCCGGGAAAAAAACCTGCATCCTGATCACCCCGATGTGGCGGCAACCCTCAACAACCTTGCCTACTTGTATCGCCGTAAAGAGGAATTGGGTTTAGCCGAACCGCTTTACCAGCGTGCCTTGAAAATCTGGGAAAAATCGCTGGGGCCGGACCACCCCGACGTGGCCGCGATTCTCAACAACCTCTCTGATTTATATAAAAAGAAACAGGATTATGAAGGGGCGAAATCGCTTTCCCTGAGATCCTTGGAAATTTATGAAAAAACCTTTGGCCAAGATCATCCCGATGTTGCCCTGGCCCTCGATAACCTGGCGGAACTTTATAAAGCCATGGGCGACTATTCCCATACGGAACCCTTATATATCCGGTTGCTGCAGATCCGCGAAAAATCCGCCGGGCCGAATCATCCCGAAGTAGCGGAAGCCTTGGTCAATCTGGCGGACATGTATGGGAAATTGAACGATTACCACAAGGCCTATCCCTTGCTTCTACGGGCGCTCAAAATCAAGGAAAATACACTGGACCCGCACCATATGGAGATCGCCGATATCCTCAACCGGTTGGCGGAGATGTACCGGGCCATGAAGGATTTTCCAAAAGCCGAATCCATGTTGAATCGGGCCCTGAAAATTGTTGAGGAAAACATGGGGACAGATCATCCCGATCTGACGGAACCCATCAATAACCTGGCCGAACTGTATTACGAAATGGGGGAATATTCCAAGTCCGAACCCCTGTATCAACGGGCCTTGAAAATCAAGGATAAAACCCTGCGCGGAGACAAAGGGTCCGAAACCGGGAGCCGCGCGGAGGAACCCGAACCCCCGCGCTATAAAACCGTCCGCATCGAAATCAAGGCCACCCAGGATCAATTGCTGAAAGCCTTACCCTCCATCGCCAAACTGGCGGAACAGTCCCTGGAAAAAACGATCACCCTCCGGATTGAGGGGACCGTCCGGGAAAAATACGACGCCGCGTGGTTGAGCGAGTTGGTTAAGAAGGATTCGCGAATGGAGTGCCGAATCGAACAACTCACCGAGAATCCCTGATCATCGCGGGAATACACTCCCGTGACTGGTCTTCCTGTATTGGGGGAGATTGCAACCCAAGCTCCCCCCTCCCGGAGAATAATTCCCCCGCCAGGGGATGTCCACCCCAACCCACCCCATTGCTTTTTACCCGATTGTGACATCGGGTTGACCTCCTTGTAACCTCCGATTCCTATACTGGGTCAAAGAAGTTTTTCAGGGAATCCATTGTTTCTTTCCCAGGACCCCTTTCCCAAGGAATCACCATGAAAAAAACAAATTTGGCCGTTTTCCTGCTGAGTATTTTTCTATTGGGATCGGCCGGGTTGGCAAACGCCGGAATTGAAAAAAAATCGAAAATCCCGGGAAATATTCAGGCGGAAATCGATGAACTCAAAAAGTCCCAAACCCAAAATCCCGCCGATCCCGATATCTATTTCATTTTGGGGACGGATTATTGGCGGCTGGATCAATACGAAGAGGCGATCAAAAATTTTCAGCGTGCCGTCCGGCTCCAACCGGATTATTTTTCCGCCCATTGGAATCTCAGTTTACTTTACAATCTCCAGGGAGAGGGGGCGGATGCCATCATTCATATGAAAAAAGCGGAGCGGCTTTTTTTGAAAATGAAAGATGTGAAGGCCTTGGCCCAGGCAAGAAAAAAGTTGCGGAACTACTTCGTGAAATACCGCTACAAACCGGAAGATTTTGAAATATCCACCGGATTCTGGGAAAAACTTTTCTAGCAAGGCGAGGCAAGGGGTCAAAGTCTTTTCTTAACCACAACTTAAAAACTTCCCTTGAATGGACGGAATTTCAGGTTCACGCCCATTCCGGCTATCCCCTTCCTTCTGTCAACCCACCCGCAACTTTTTTCTCCATGAGAGACCTTTGCATAAGTATGATGTTTTATGTTGATGGATGGAGATTTAAAATCCCCCCGTCCCCTTCAGGAGAAGTTCAAACCCTTTAATGTAAAGGTGCGAATCGCTTTTTAATAACCTCCCTGCCCTTATCGGAAAGGACCCAATCCAAAAATTCCCTTTCCGCTCCTTGAGGCGGGCCATAGGTGGTTAAATACAAAACTCTCCGGATTGGATATTTAGACTGATGGTCGAGCGGATCCTTTTCGTCTATTATGAGTGGTCTCACATGGTCGGTGGTTGCCGCAAAAGAATAGCTGGTATGGCCTATGCCATTCTTATCCAAGTCCACACTAAGGACAATCCTCCAATCCGGTCTCGTAACCCTGCTGTAAACCCCGTATTCCGAATCTTTCAAGATATGTTTTTTAAAAACATCCCTGGTAGCGGATTCCTTGCCGACAATATAAACCGTAATAGGTTTGTTTTCTCCGCCGACTTCTTTCCAGTTTTTGATTTTTCCTGAAAAAATACCTTCGAGCTGATCGGATGATAATTGTTTCACCGGGTTTTCACTGTTCACAATGGCAGTGAGTACATCATAGGCAAAAGGGATAGCGTAAAGTCCCCGGTTGACAAATAACGGGTGAATTTCTCTTGCAACGCCTCCAATGCCACACGTCTTTGCCAGGGGACATATTTCGCCGCCATTGCTTTCTGTAAGAACACTAATTTCAATATCGGCTTTTTTGTAAACTTTCGCTGCATCCCTGATAAAAAGTCCCACTGTGGATGACCCCTCGTATTTAATAATCGGCTTCCCGGCAGCAAATGAGGGAACGCTTATTATTAAAAACATCAGCAGCAATTTTCCTATTCTTCCCATAACACAACCCCCCCCCAAAAAAAAATTAACCTGGATTTCCCATTTGACATTTAAAATCCTTTGAAAATCTGCCTTGATTAAGCAAATCGCCCTTTGAGACCAAAAATTTTGTTTGAGTTTGGCGGGGATTGGAACATTTATTTATCCTCTTGTGAATGAAAGCCTTTTTGAAAAGGAATTTTCCAATAATAGACCTTTTAAAAAAGATTCTTTCCTACTCAGAGGGTCAATCCTTTGCAAGATTGCTTCAAATAGGTCTCTGGGAACGGCGACCTTGGCCACGACACGCCGAGCTTTATTCCAACCTTTGAAGCCTTCCTCTTACTAATATAGTCGGGATAATTTATTTTTAAATGGGAAATGTGGGTTTATAATCCCTCTCCCTCAGGGGCACCCACGGGGTGACAGGTTGGGCGGGAGGGGCCGTTTAGGCGAATCTATAATTCGACCAATCAGCAAGCCCCATTCCATTTGTAGCTAAGAAAGGACTTGGACCCTTTATCCGTTCCGATACCAAGTATAATACATTTTCTTCGTTAACCTGTATCTTGAATACCCCCTATACCATTACGATACCATCTCAGTGGAGAGCCGCCGCTGGCGACAGGCAGACCCTTCGACAAGCTCCGGGTGACAAGTTTCCAATTATCCTCAAATCAGATGGATTGGAAAGGGAAGGGGGGAGGGAGGCTTGGGGCGGAAAACAACGGGAGGGGGCAATAGAACCGATGTTTTCCGCCCTTCACCCAAAATCACCCTCTCAAGGGTCCGTCTATTTCGGTTTGGGCGATGTGGTTTATATAATTCGTGATGGTCTTCAAGGCAATGAGGACTACGATTTCATAAAGTTTTGCCCGGTCGATTCCCTTCGCTTCCAGGTCATGAAGGTCGCTCGGGGTCAACCAGCCCTTTTTGTCCATGACCAGCCGTGCGGCATCCACGCAGGGAACGAGATCCTTGTCTTCCGGCACTTTTTCCTCTTGAATGATACGCAGGTCCTTGTCCTCGATGCCCACCATTTTTCCTCCGGTTCGATGGGCGGCGGTACAGTAAGAACATTCGTTGCGGACGGCTACCGCAAGTTGCACCGCCTGTTGTTCCCGGGGTGTTAAAACTCCTTCCGCCAAGAATTCCTGGGCTTTCAGATACAGTTTCGCGGGGACCGGGCTTTTGGCCATTTCTTTAATTACATTGGGAAGAAACCCGAACAGGGCTTCCGCCTCCTTAAAGACCGTATCCTGATTTTCCGGGGCAGTGGGCATCCTATTCTCCTTGCGAAAAAGGGAGAAAAATTTTCTCCATCAAACTCTATCTCCCGGTCGGTGAAATTTTGAAATCCTTACATCCTTATTTATAGGATCGGGGATACTGACAAGGGCGACCCCTGGGTCTATTAGAGTAATTGTTTTAAAATCAATTGGTTGAATGTGTTTGGAGGTGGGGTCTTCTTTTTTCGGACCCTTTGATAGACGTTGCCAATCCCGGATCCGGTCGAGAGTGTTGGTATCTCCTTAAAAAACAATCATTTTTTGGGAAAAGCGGTTGACTTTCGCTTATGTAGTGGTAAATTGTAAAAAGACCACAATATATTGTATGAAAACATGGAGTGTTAATTTAAATTTTATTGTTGATGGATATTTCTTCTTCCCGTTTTTCGGTAATGGGAAGATCCGTAATTTCATGCTGCTGAAAATTAAGGAAATCCAGGCCGGTGACGATGAATAGAACATACGGTTTATTAAAAGGTTACTTCTTTTTTCGATTCTAATGTGTTCCGCAATCCAGCCACCGGCCTCTTGGGAGGGTGTACCAAAATATGAACATCCAACGATTGGAAAATAAATACAGTAGTTATTTTGGAATAGGCATCCTTATTTTTCTTTTAATTATTATCCCCAAGCCGGGCCAGGGGAATGTGTTATCGGTTGATGTGATCGATCAAAAACAGGAAGAACTTTTCAAGGAAGGGCGGTATACCGAGGCGGTTTCGTATGCCTTGCAGGCCGTGGAAAGCAGGGAATCCTCCCTGAACCCGAAAGATCCGGAATTGGCGTCTTCCCTTAAACGGCTGGCCGATCTGTATCGCATTCTGGGTGAATTCGAAAGGGCCGAACCCGTATATCAACGTTCTCTTAATATATACCGTGAATCCCTGGGGCCGAACGATCCCAAAGTTGGGGCAGCGCTGAACGGGTTGGCCCTTTTGTATTATCAAAGGAGTGAATATGACCGGGCCGAGACGCGGTTTTACAAGGTTCTCAAAATCTTTGAGAAGGCGTTTGGTCCGGCGGACCCCAATCGGTCGGCGGTCATCAACAATCTGGCGAGATTGTATGAGGCCAAGGGAGCCTATCCCCAGGCGAAAAATTTATACACCAGGAATTTGGAGTTACTGACTCAGTCCCTGGGTCCCGATCATCCCAGCGTCGGAGCGTCCCTCAACAATTTGGCGCTGCTATATCATCACATCGGTAATTACGTGCGCGTGGAACCCCTTTACAAACGGGCGATGGCAATATACGAGAAGGCTTCCATGACCCACCACCCCGACTTCGCGACCACCCTCGCCAACTTGGCCGATTTCTATCTGGATTTAGGCGAGTTCGAAAAGGCGGAACCCTTGCTTCTCCGGTCTCTGGATATCCGGGAAAAGAGCATGGGAATCCGTCACCCGGCCGTGGCCGACTCCCTGGACAGTCTCGCCAGATTGTATAAGGACGTGGGCCAATACCGCAAGGCGGCTTCCATGGTTCAGCGTGCGTTGAAAATCCGGAAAAGGACTTTTGGCCTCAAACATCCTAAGGTGGCCGATTCCCTCGAAACCATGGCGTCATTGTATAAGGATATCGGGCAATACGAAAAAGCCGATGTCCTTCTTTTGCGTTCGCTCAAGATTCGTGAAAACGCTCTCGGTGAGGAGCACCCCGATGTCGCGAAATCCCTGAACCAGCTTGCCGAGTTGTATGAGGACACCGGGGATTACGATCGGGCGGAAACCATGTATTACAGTGCGCTGAAAATTATGAAAAAAAATTCTGGTCCCTGATTCTTTTTTCCGGAAAAGAACGATTGTAATTCCTTGCCGCCCATTTTCGTAAAAATTTCATTGTGCGCCGGAAGGGTTTGGTTCCTATTCCCCCGCCCTCGGTGCGGCCGAGCCCGCACGATCAAAAAAAGATTGTCTGTCTAATCCTCCCTTAAAACTTCACGCTTCCTCTTTTTTTTTTAATCCGCCCCTCGCGAATTTTTGACCGTTGGGTATCGGTTTTGTCCCACCTGTTTTGAGTGAAACCTACGGATGTGGGGTGGCAAATATTAGCCATGGGGATAATTATTCCGCCTGCCAAACAAATGTTGTTATTTGCCTTGAAGGGAGTATAGTAAAAACATCCAAAAAAGAGGAAGAAATAAACTTGGTGCGAGGGGTTCGGGCATGATCCCCCGCCCTTGCGGGGTGGAGAAGTTTGCCACATGGAATGAAAGGTTGAGGTGCAATTATCAGCCCGTTCCAATCTCACCGGATTATTCTTGAGCTTGCGCGTTCTGGAAAGGAGGAGACGCGTCCCAAGTGGTTACCTGTGATCACCGGGGAAACAATTTTCCCGCCCGGTTATTTTCGGTGGAAGATCATGCGGCAGGTTTCCCACTCTCCAATGGATGTCCCTTTCCCAAGGCAGGGTTGTGTCTTGGGCTTCCAGCCTCTTCCCCAGGATTTTCCAAACAAACCCCACCCCTATCCTTTAAGCGTTCTAACATTATCCGGCAATACATTTTTTCTTGACTCCCCCGGCGGCTGGGCAAAAAAAGGGCAGGATTCCTTCCCGTCGGTGAACGCTATCCCGGAAGGATTAATAATGCCAATTCGCTTGATTCCGGCGGCGGAAAGGAAGATGAAATCATGAAGTCCAACTTGCGTCAACGGATGGAAGAAGTTTTGTCTGAAAGTGAGAAATTGCATAGCACGATTCTTGATAACGCCTTCGACGCCATCATTTCCATGGATGAAAAAGGGATGGTGACGGACTGGAACCGGCGGGCGGAAACCATTTTTGGATGGAGCGTGCAAGAAATCATAGGAAAGAAACTGTCCGAAATAATCATCCCGCCTCAATATCATGAGGATCATGAACGGGGTTTTCACCGGTTCCTGGAAACGGGGGAAACCCGTGTTTTGAACCGGCAAATTGAAATTACGGCCCTTCACCGCGATGGACATGAATTCCCAATAGAGATTTCCATTTCCGCGTCCCAGTGGAGCGGGTCTTACATTTTTACCGGCATTATCCGGGACATTACGGAACGCCGGAATGCCGAGGAATTGGCACGGCTGAGAACCGAGGAATATAAAATTCTCCATGAAGCGGCGAAAGCGCTTCATGGCATGGAGAGTATGGAGTCGATGTTGAAGGGGGTCATGAAAACCATCTGTTTTTCCCACGGACTCAAATTGAAATGCAGATCCGCGGTTTTTCTGGCCGACGAGAATGGCAAAACGCTGCGCCTTTTTTGCACCCTGGGCGATTTTCCTCCGGATTTTCTCGAACGGGCCAAGGAAGTTCCCTACGCCGATTGCCTCCAGGAAATGAATGGGGCCTCCCCCGGGTTGGCGGCGATCAGGCAGTGTTTGATAGACCCGGATCATGAACAACAGTTCAAGGAGATGACCGGTCACGGTATCTACATAGTTCCTCTCAAGAGACAGAAACAGTTGATCGGAGTTTTGCTGCTTTACGGGGAAGAAGATCCCCCCCGCTTTGAACGGAACAAGGAAATCCTTCTTTCCATCGGCAACCTGATCGCCAATGCCATCGCACACCGCCGTAGCGAAAAATGTATTGAAAGCCTTTCCAAGTTTCCCGAGGAGAATCCCAGCCCTGTTTTCCGCATCGATGGGGAAGGACGATTATTATACGGGAACTCCGCGGCCGAGCCTCTTTTCCATCACTGGGGTTTTAAATGGGGCAAAAAAGTAACGAAACCCTGGGGGAGGCGGATTCGGCAGGTGTTCAATGCGCAAACGAGGCAGGAGATCGAGATTCCCTTCAAGAACAGGCTCTTTTTATTCGAAATCACCCCGGTTCCCGAAAGGAACTACGTGAATATTTATGGACGGGATATCACGGAACGAAGGAAAGCGCAAAAGCAGGTTTCACAAAAAAACCAGGAGCTGATGGCGCTCAACGAAAAATTGAAGGAATTGAATGAATACAAAAACCAGTTTCTGGGAATGGCCTCCCACGATTTACGAAACCCCATTCAACAGGTTTTGTCTTACAGCGAAATCATGAAGGAAGGTTATTTCGGACCGGTCAATCCCAGGCAAATGGATGTCCTCGAGAAAATTTTCAATGCCAGTGAATTCATGCGGGCTTTGCTGGACCAGTTGCTGAATATCTCGAATATCGAACGGGGAAAAATTCGCCTGGAAAAAATCGAACAAGATTTCAACGCGGTCACTTCCACCCAGGTGGAGCTGAACCGGTTTCTGGCGGATAAAAAAGGGATCACCCTCGAACTCCATCGGGGAGAGATTCCCCCGATCCGCTTCGATAAAAATGCCATCATTCAAGTCATGGGTAATTTGATCGGGAACGCCATCAAATTTTCGCCCTCGAACACGCGGATTTTTATTACCACCCAAAAACCGGGCTCCCAGGTCCGATTTTCCGTCCGGGATGAAGGACCCGGCCTTTCCGAGGCCGATCAAAAATTAACCTTTCAAGAGTTTAAAACTTTGACCGCTCAACCCACGGGCGATGAAATATCGACCGGATTGGGACTCGCGATCACGAAAAAACTGGTGCGTCTTCATGGCGGACAGGTGGGTCTTTCCAGTGAATTGGGAAAAGGGTCCACCTTCTTTTTTACGCTTCCCCTCCATTGAAGTCCACTCGTTAATCCTCCATTCCCCAGGAAATCTTTTGTGGCGGGACACCTCGACTCGTTTTAAAGTACCTTAAAAAGAACGAATGGCCAACGGGGCCGTTCGCTGTTTGACCCCTGGAAAACGATTTCGGAGGTGTACCATGAAAGCTCTGTTTCAAACCGACACGACCTGGCACAACCTGATCCTCAGAATGACACTCGGTATCGTGATATTTCCGCACGGGGCGCAAAAACTCATGGGATGGTTCGGGGGAAATGGATTCTCCGCAACCATGGGTTTTTTCACCGAAAAGATGGGGTTGCCGGTGGGGCTCGCCTTTCTGATCATCTTTTGCGAAGCTTTCGGCAGCCTGAGCCTGATCACCGGGTTGTTGACCCGTGTGTCCGCTTTTGGCCTGATTTGCCTGATGAGCGGAGCCATCTTCATGGTCCATTGGAAAAATGGCTTCTTCATGAACTGGTTCGGACAGCAACCGGGAGAGGGATTCGAGTACCACCTGCTGGTGATCGGAATTTGCCTGACGCTGATTCTCGCCGGAGCCGGCAAATGGTCCCTCGACCGCATCATCGCCTCCTGGCTTTCCGGGCGGAATCCGGCTCCCTAGACCCCCGCGATGACACCCCGAATGCCTCGGCCCCGGAAGGAAAGGCCGCACTCCCGGTTTCCGTTCCTCCCTTGAATCCTTCACTTTCATTGGAATAGGGAAGGTCCGTCCGCTCTTCCCACCGCGTCTTGCCCAACCTGGGTCCTCCCACGGTATTTTTTCGGGACACCTGTTATTGAACCTCCCACCTTTTAGATAACATTAACATTCTTTCTTCAAGATTTGTCAATTTATCCCTCCACCGTAGGAATATTGACGTTCCGAAATCATTGTAAATCCTTTAAATATAGCGTGTTATAATTGGCACGAAGATTGCTCTTTATTTATCAATCGTTTAGGATGTTGCGTTTTTTGACTCTCGGAAAATCAATGATTTATCGCGGGTGAGTGATGATTTTTGGTCTTGGAGCCCAGCTGGCACGGTCCTGACTAAATATTTTCAATTACAGTTTATATTTTGGGCTCCCGCGAAGAGCCGGGATCCGAACGATCCCAAGCCACCGTTCGAGGTTAATCTCGTACTAATTTTCAAGGGAGAAAGGAGTTATGATCAAAGCAGTGACACAATACGTCATCATTTGTGACAACGCTTTCTGCGACTCGACCATGCGGGCGGGGGTGGATTTCCATTCCTATGATCGAAGGGAGCAATTCAAACGAAAAGTGAGGAACCGCGGGTGGGCTGGAATCGCGGAAGATAACCAGGATACGCGCCATATTTGCCCGAGTTGCAAGGACTTTGACCTGGGGGTGTACAAAAAATGAAACCAACCAACAAGGATTCCAAAACACACGTTGAGGCACGAACCAATATGTTACGAAAAGCCAGGGAGGATAAAATGATGAGCAAGGCAGAACTCGCGCGCAAAGCGGGCGTGACCGTTCAAACCATCGACCGGATTGAAAGAGGCTACGAGTGCCGGGTAGCGACCAAACGAAAAATTATTCTGGCGCTGGGATATCAACTTTCGGAACGGTCCAAAATATTTGTTGAAGGCGAAAAACCGGGAGATAAGGATGATATCGAGAAGCCCGCGGAGAACGTGTCCCAGGAATCCAGGAGCCCCTTCATGCCTCAAGAGGGGGAACGGGTCCGAGTGCTCAGGAAAAAAAAACCTGTTTCCCAATAAAAAATAAGTGTTCCACAAGCCGCGGTGACCGGGAAATTTTCGGTCCCCTGAACTTTAAACGGGCAGGGTTTGGGTGGGTCCCGAAGCCCCTTCAGGGTCATGAAAACAACTTGTCTGATATTTTTATGGTTAAAGGAACATGTTGGGGATTTTCGGTGGGGGGGGTTCCCCGAATTTTTTATGTGTTCTTGAATAGGTCTGCAACCTCCATTTATTCAAGGATAATAACTTGACTCTGAGGGGTTCTCGATTTATCTTGAACAGGAATTTGGGGAGGGGTTGACTCCTTTTATCAAGGAAGGTAAAAGTAATTTTATATCGGGCCCTCTTCCAGGGCCGGGGCCGGCATCCTGCAATCCGCTCCCACCCGGATGCTCCAAAAGGAAAGCCCAAAAGTCATCCCCTTGATTCGCACTGGATGTGTCGATCCAGCTTGTCAGAAAAACCTGTTTCCGGGTTCGGGTTTAACTCTTGAGAGGTAACGAGATGGCAATGGATATCAATGAACTGATTAAAGAGGATAATCAGCTCGCGACGCTGCCGGAGATTTTTTACAAGCTCAATGCGGCCATTGAGGACCCCGATTGCACCTTCGATGATATCGGGGAAATCATTAGTATCGATCCCGCGCTGACGGCCAAACTCCTGCGAATAGTCAACAGCGCGTTTTATGGTTTTTCCACCCAGGTGGAAACGGTGACCCACGCGCTGACCATTATCGGGACCGACCAGTTGGCCCAGTTGGTGCTGGCGACTTCGGTGATGAGTCAGTTTAAGGGAGTCCCGGAAGATTTGATGAATATGGACACTTTTTGGCGGCACAGCATTTCCGCCGGCTTGGCCGCCCGCTCCATCGCGGCGTTAAGCGGGGAATACAATGTCGAACGATTCTTCGCCGCGGGCCTGTTACACGATCTCGGCCGCCTGGTCATGTGTATAAAGATACCTGAAAAAACCAAGGAGGTTTTTTTGATGGGACAACACAGTGAAAAACCCCTGTTCGTGGAAGAGAGGGCACTCTTGGGGTTTGATCATGCCGAGCTGGGAGCCCGGTTGCTTCAAAATTGGAACCTTCCCGAAAGACTGGTCGAGTCCGTGGCGTTCCACCATCAACCCGCCAAGGCCCGCAACCATCCCGAAGAAGCGGCCGTAGTCAATTTGGCCGATGCCATCGCCTATTCCATGGATCTGGGCGGCAGCGGGGAGACCTTCATTCCTCCCTTCGAACCCAAATCCTGGGAAACCGTTGGGCTGCCTGAAAGCCTGTATCTGCCCATGATCAAGGAAAAAATCGAACAGCAGTTCGAAGAAGTGGCGGGAATTTTTCTCCAGAACATTTAGTCCCTTCGAGGTGGAACATCCTTCTTGGCAGCAAGCTCCCCGCAGAAATCCCTCTTTCTCCCCGATGGTTTTCTTTCCGGCGGGAACGGACCCTCTGGTAAAATAGAGATACGCAGATCCGGCCCGGTTCCGGAGCCGCTCATTCGATATCTTCGTCCTCCAGAAGGTTGTCTTTGATCCCTTCCTTAATAATGTCATCGGCCAGCCCGCCAAAGCCCCCCTCGCCGTAATCCCGCACGTTCTGCTCGTCGAAATCGTCGAAATATACAGAATATTCCCGGGTAACCCAATCCCGCACCCGGTCGCTGAAACGCAAGACCCTTTGCACCGCTTCCAATTTATCCATTTCCGATTCCTGTTTTTGGATGTGAACCCATCCGTTCCCCCGGGTGGGAGACGGTGTTGTGGCTGGGGCCAAAGTGGAAAAAGCAGTGGGATAAAACAGAATAATCTAAAGTAAGCGGGTGGGGAGGGATAGGGTTTCCGGAGATTCTCAGTTCCGGCAAATGAGAATCCATTCGTTGCCCTTGAATTTTGCCAAAGCCGCTTGAACGGGATATCCCGGAATTCCGCCCCGGGGGATTTCCAGCCCGTTCCGCAACCGGAGCACTTCCTCCAGAGTTAAAGGGCGGACTTGGTCCACCTGGGAAAAAACTATTTCCGGAAAGTTGGTTTTTTCTTTCATAGTTTAGAGGGGGGAGTTTCAAGTGATAAAATCGAGATTCTTGCGTTTGGACCCGATTTTATTGAAACATTTTAAGGGACCTGCAATAAATCTTTTCATTGGGACCGGAAGTTGATCTTAAATTTCCATTTTACAACAACCCCAGACAGGCAAATCCGATCATTGCCTAAATACTTTTAAATATAAAAGGTTATCCTAAAAACCCATGAACCGGGAAAGAGCCTGGCCAACCCAGGATTCCAACCGGGAGTGCACGCCCCAGGACAGCGAAAATCGGTCAAAAACGGGCCAACGCCAGCGAAAGCCGGCCCGTGAATCCTCTGGAATCCTTCAACGTAAAAGGGGGCTTGCGCGGGGTTTGGGAAGGGCCACCCATGCCCGGTATAAACTCATCACACCGTTACCCATGACTCCGAACACCTGTTGCCTATGTATCAGGTCTATACAATTCCCCGGAGGGGGGCTCCTTTTCACAAACTTTTAAAGTTCCTAAAACCGGCAGGTGCTTTTCCAGACCCTCCCATTTCGGGCCGTGGTTTTGCAGAGGAAGGGACGCGTGCCGACGATCCAATTTTTCTGGTTGTGCCGAACCGACCAGACCTGGATTTTCCCTCGCGTGGCCGCACTTCCCTTGATGGCGATTTCGTGATTGATGTGCGGGAATCGATGGGGAAAACCTTTCCAGCCGATGATCACGCTGTCTTTTCTTACCTTGAACCATTTCACTTCCGGGATCTTTTCCAGAAACCCAAGAGAGGATTTCAAGGTGGTTTCCATGGGGTCCGCGGCGTAGGCGGGCGTCAAACCCTGGAGAGTCAGGATACTGAGAGAAATCAGGGTTAAAAACCGGTTCATACCAGACTATTTTTACAGTGTTTACCCCATTGGGAAGCCCGGGCAGGCTTTCCCTTGCCATTCCCATCTATCTATATTCAAACAAGTTATTTGAAAATGCAAAGAATTTTTCGGGTGGCCAAACAGTAAATTTCCAGTCTCGGCCTAGGATTTCTTTTTCTTGGAAGGAGAAAGCGAAAAATCAACGTTTAGTGCCGATGGTGCCCGAGAAATCCGTATCCGTCACATCGGCATCCTTGAGGTCCGCGTCACTCAGGTCGGCGCCCTTGAAATTAGCTTCCCCCAGTTTGGCTCCGGTCAGGTCCACCTTGCAAAGCGTGGCTTGGTTGAAATTGGCATATTCCAGATCGGCGCGGCGAAAGGTCGCCCCCTTCAGGCTGGCCTTGGAGAAGTTGGCCTTGACGGCCCTCACCCCGGAGAGATCGGACCCATCCAGATTGGTTTCCATCATGTTCGCGTTTTGCAATTCCGCTCCAATCAGGAAGGTATTTTTAAAGTCCGCCCCTTCGCAATCGGCCTCGGTCAAGTTGGCCCGGCTGAGGTCGGTACCCTCGAGATGAGCCTGGCACAGGATGGCGCCGGTGAGATTGGCGCCGCTCAAATCGGCGTTGGCGAGTTGAGTCCGGGCGAGTTTGGCTTTTTTCAGGTTGGCCTTGCTGAGACGGGCGCCGTTCAATTTGGCTTCCTGAAGCTTGATCCGCCCCAGGTCCGCCCCACTCAATATGACATTCACCAGGCTGGCGCCGGTGAGGTCGGCGATATTCAGGTTGGTTTCGCTGAGGTTGGAATGATGCAGGTCGGTTCTTCTTAAAATCGAACCATTGAGGTTGGCGCGGGTGAGATCGGCACGGTGAATTTTGGCTTCGGTGAGATCGGCGTTCGTGAGATCGGCTCGGGTCAACCGGGCTTCGGTAAAATCGCCTCCCGCCAGTTGAGCCCCCTTGATTCGGGCCCGGTTGAGGTTGGCCTTGCGAAAATTGGCTTCAAAGAAAATACCCATGCTGAGTTTGGAGTCCGTAAGATCGGTCCCGGTCAAATCCGCTCCCCTGAACCGGGCTCGGGTGAGATCGGAATCGATAATTTTGGCGCCGGGAAGTTTGGCCCGGAGGAATTCCGCCCGGCCGCAATCCGTTTCATTCAGGTTACATCCCGTCAAGTTGGATTCGATGAATTTTGATTCTCGGAGATTGGCGCGTTCCAGGTTGGCCCGGCTGAGATCGGCCTTCGTTAAGACCGCCTCCTGAAAATTGGCCTCTTTCAGGGTGGCATCGGTCAGATCCGCCCCCGTCAGATCCGCCCCGGTCAGGTTGGTGTCGCTCAGATTGGCGCTCTGGAGAATTGTTTTTTCCAGGGTGACTTCCGACAGGTCCGATTCCGAAAGATCCGTTCCCTTCAGATTGGATTCGCTCAGGTTGGTTCGGTAAAAATTGAGTTGAGAAAGGTCCAGTCCGGAAAGGTCGCATCCTTTTAAGGGGAAATCCTCGCGGGTTTCCTCCTCCCCGGCCTCTTCCTCCTGTTCCTGGAGTGCGTTTTCGTTGGGGGACTCATCCGTGGTTTCCTGTGTTTCCTCGCCGGTTTCGCCGGAGGGTTCCTCCGTCTCTTCGGGCTCCGCCTCCTCTTCAACCTCGTCCTCGAATTCCTCTACGAACTCTTCCTCGGCCTCCCGCGCTTCCAGAGCCGCTCCAATTTCCGCCAGGATCGCCTCCACTTCTTCCCGTGTATAATCCGCCATCTTCGATTACCTTGAATGATGTTCCTGAAGGTTCAATTAAAAGGATCCATCCCACCGGATCGCAAGATCCGGCAAAATAAGGACCTTCCAATAATATGTGTAAGGGGGAAAGATATCCTACGATTGGGTGTAACGCAACCGGGAAGACATTATAACGGATAAAAGCCGGAAGCAGAACCGCGGAAATCCTCAAAGACAATCATACCGGTTGCAAAATAAGGTGACCACCCGCCTCAGCCGCGAATCGAGAGTCTGGTAAACCTTGTCGAGGATGGGATCCGGGATTTCCTTATAGAAGGCGTGCGCGATGGCCCCACAGATACAGGCGATGGTATCGCTGTCCCCGCCGATCGAGACCCCCTTGCGGACGGCGTCCTCGAAGTTTTCCGATTCCAGGAAGGCCGTGACTGCCTGGGGAACCGTGCCCTGGCAGGAGGGGTCGAACCGGTAATGTTCGCGAATGGAATCCAGGGGTTCATCCAGCCGGTACCCGAAGGTGGTTGCAATATATTCCGCGATCGCCTTTTTGCTTTTCCCGGTCCGCGCGAGGAACACCGCGGCAGCGGCCGCCTGCGCCCCCTTGATTCCCTCGGGGTGATTGTGCGTGACGGCGGCGCTTTTTTGAGCCCGGTCCAGGACTTCCTCCAGGGTATCGCAGGCGAAGCCCACCGGGCTCACCCGCATGGCCGATCCGTTCCCCCAACTGTTGTAAGGTTCCCGGGAAGGACTGGATGCCCAGCGAATGAAACCGCTTCCATACCCCGCATTCGGGTAGAGGCCGTAGTATTCCTTCAATTTGGCGGCAAAGTCGGCGTCGTGAAGAATGCTGTCCGCCAGCGCCACCGTCAGAACCGTATCGTCGGTGAAGGTGCTTTCCGCGGAGAACAGGGGAAAAGCCGTGGTTTTGATGTTATGATTCTCATACACTGAGCCGATGATATCTCCGGCAATCGCGCCAATCATGACAAGTTCCCCGGGTACGCCCGAAAT
>JBHHVU010000051.1:0-22634 GCA_046754465.1 Nitrospinaceae bacterium
CTCGGTTCGCCATATAAAGAACGATATATCGCCAGCGGAGGCACTCCGCCCGGCCCCCGGGAAGGGGATGGGTCATAGCATCATCGCCAGCCCAGCTCGGTTCGCCATATAAAGAACGATATATCGCCAGCGGAGGCACTCCGCCCGGCCACGCCACCCGCCGGTTACCCTGGTTTTTTAAGGCCCATTTTTTTAATCCTCGAGTGCAGGGTGGTCGGCTTCATTCCCAGGATTTCCGCCGCCCCGCCGGAACCGGTGATTTTCCATTTACATTGATTTAAGGCGTTTAATATATTTTCCATTTCCCGGAGCTTCATTTCCTGTTCCGTAAGGATTTTATTTTCATAATTGGGTTTCCGCGGTCTATTCGCCTCTTCTCGCCTGCCATTTCCATCGTCTGTTTTTCCCGTGGGAAGGTGGAACGAAAGCTTACCCGCCCGGGAAGTTATTATGGCCCGTTCAATTACATTTTGCAGCTCACGGATATTCCCCGGCCAGTTGTAACTTTGCAGCTCAAGAATACGGGCCTCGGTGAGTTGCGGAAGCGGAAGATTTAATTTTTTGGACGCCACGTTAAGAAAACGTGATGCCAGCATGGGTATATCCCCGGTCCGGCTCCGGAGTGGAGGAATCTCCAGGGGAAACACATTCAGACGGTAGTAAAGGTCTTGACGAAATCGCTTCGCCTCGACTTCCACTTTCAAATCCCGGTTCGTGGCGGCAACGATGCGGATATCCGCCCGGAATGTTTTTTCATCACCAATTCTTTCATAAGTGCCTTCCTGCAAAACACGGAGCAATTTGCTTTGAAGTTCCAAAGGTATTTCACCCACCTCGTCCAGAAACAAGGTACCGCCATCCGCCAGTTCGAACCGGCCCGCCCGATTTTTTATGGCACCGGTGAACGCACCTTTGACATGCCCGAAAAATTCACTTTCGTACAGTTCCTTGGGGATGGAAGCGCAATTCACCCGGATCATGGCTCGTTGATTACGTTTGCTTCTCTTATGGATTTCCCGGGCCACAAGTTCTTTCCCGGTTCCTGATTCGCCGGTAATGAGGACACTGGCGTCGGTCGGCCCCACCATCTCTATTTGCCTCAGGATGTGTTCCAGCGCCGGACTGCTGCCAACCATTTCACCATAGGCCTTGGCTTCCAAAACTTCTTCATTGAGGTAGACGTTTTCCAATTCCAGTTGATGGCGCAAACGCTGAATTTCCTCCTCAGATTGTTTCCTCTCGGTAATGTCCTTGAAGACGACCACGGCCCCCAGTAATTTCAAATTTTCACGGATGGGAGTGCTGACGTACTCCACCGGGAAGGAGGTTCCATCTTTCCGCCAAAAAACCTCATTGGAATCCTGATGAACTTTCCCATCACGGAAAGCCGCGTAAATAGGGCACTCCCCAGGCGAATAGACGCTTCCGTCCGGCTTCGAATGATGAACCAGTTTATGTTGGCAGTTTCCTATCATTTCCTTGGCGGTGAATCCGGTCATTTTTTCGGCGGCATGATTCACGAAGGTCACCTTCCCCTCCTTGTCCAAACCATAAATGCCCTCACCCGCCGATTCCAGGATGAGCCGGTTCAGGTGGTGGATGCCCTTTAATGTCTGAGGAGTCGATTCCCCCGGGGGCCTGCTTTTAGAGTCCGGTTTCATTGCCTCAGTGTATTCCGATTATCGTATTTTGCCCACGAAATTTAGTCATTGGCGAAATCCCGGGAATTGCCCACACTCCCGTCATGCCAGACAACTAACCGGAATATAAGAAGTTATATCAATTTTTATTTTTGGCATGGAACCTGCTCTATACAAGTTGAGATGACGCGGAAGATTAAAAGCGGTTGGGTTAAAAACCACGGCCGGTTAAATTTAAAAAAATATAAACAAAGGTGATTCAAATGAAAGCGGCAATAATTCACGATTTCGGTAATTTCGATGCACTCCAGTATGAAGAAATTGAAACTCCCCAGCCCAAGCCTGGGCACATCCTGATCAAGATTCTCGCGGCGGGGTAAATCGCCTGGATCATTACATCTGATCGCCAACAACCAGGTTTCCGGCAACATCGTATTGTTGCCTTGGACGAATATTAATTAATTCAACCTTCCCATTAAACATAAGGAGAATCATCATGAAAACCGCGATCACCATTCTTTCGGACCCTCAAGGTGGATCAGAAGAAGCTTTAGGACGAGTCTTCAATGCCCTGGCGGCTGCTTACGATTTTAAGAGTGCCGGTAAGGAAGTATCCATTCTCTTTCAAGGCGCGGGAACGAGGTGGCCGGAAGTGCTCCAGAAAGAGGATCATCCCGCGCATGAATTATATAAGGCCGTGGAAGATAAGATCCAGGGCGTATCCTGTGCGTGCGCGGATGTGTTCGGAGCCAATCCCTCGGGATTGGATTTAATCACCGACAACCGGGTCCCAAAAACCACCGGTCTTCCCAGTCTGAGCAACCTCCAGGAACAGGGTTTTAATGTCATCACCTTCTAAAACTATTTGGTCCCCCCCGCTTTTCGCGGGGGGCAATGTTTTCAATAAATGCGAAAAGGAGATTAAGTCATGGCAAAACATTTTATGGAATTCGCATTCAACGATAGTGTCCGAGACGTCCAGGAAAAATATGGAACTCGAACTCCCTATCAAAAGATGGAGAGCAAAAGTGAATTTCGCAACAAGCTCACTTGGCAGGAAAAGGGCTATATCAAAAACAGGGACAGTTTTTATATGGCTTCTGTAGGTGAAAACAGCTGGCCTTATATGCAGTTCCGCGGAGGGCCTAAAGGATTTTTAAAAGCAATCGACGATAATATTTTGGCGTTTGCGGATTTTCGGGGAAACGGGCAGTACATCAGCACGGGAAATTTGAACGCTACAAAAAAGACGGTTTTGTTTTTTATGGATTATGCGAAACAGCAGAGATTGAAAATCTGGGCCGAGGCTGAAGTTCTCCACGCTGCCGATCATCCTGATCTGCTAGAGAAAGTTGAAATACCAGATTACGATGCCACTATTGAGCGAATTTTTATCTTAAAAGTTCATGCCTTTGATTGGAATTGTCCGCAGCATATAACTCCCAAGTATACAAAAGAAGAAATTCAAAAGGGAATGGTGGAATTGGACTGGAAACTAATTCTATCCTGATATGGCGGACCCAGGTGGGCTGGCGATGATGCTACGACCTATTCCCTCCCCGCGGGGCGGGGGAAGGTCTCGAATTAGGGGGCGATGAACCGGTTGACGGTTTCAATGAGTTTCGATTTGGAAACGGGTTTGACAAGATAATCTTTCACCCCTTTCCCGATTAAATACTCGGATAAGTCCTCGTCTGGCGCGGCGGTGATCACCACCACGGGGGTCGCGGGCGCTTCCTTCAAAATAAAGTCGATGCAATTCAGTCCGTTGACCTTGGGCATACGAATATCGCAAAGGATCAAGCCCACACGGCCCCGGTTGTCCCCCTCCTGCAAAATATGAATGGCCTCTTCTCCGTTTCCCGCCTCCAGAAATTGGTAACCCGCCTGGGCGAGGTGGATCATGATCACCTCACGAACGTCCCTTTCATCGTCAATGATCAAAATTTTCTTTTTCGCCATTTCCCTTCCTTTTGAAAAGTTGACTTGAAGAGTTGACGCTAATTCAGAGTGGTGACGGATGGCCGCCTGGGGCCGGTGGGTTTTCTGGGGCTCTTGGTTTTCGTGGCGGAGGCGCGTTTTTTACCGAATTTATATTTTTTGTCAAAAGCCAGGCGGATCACTTCGTCCATGTTCCGTGCCGGGTGAAATTTCAGGGCTTTTTGTACATTCTCCGGAATATCGGCAATATCCTTTTCGTTGTCCTGGGGGAGGACAATGTTGGGAATTTTCGCCCGGTGCGCGGCAAGAATTTTCTCCTTCAATCCGCCGATGGGCAGAACCTTGCCGGTGAGGGTCAATTCGCCGGTGAGGGTCACGTCGTGGCGGACGGGGGTTTTGGTCAGGGCAGACACCAGGGCCACGGCCATGGCGATGCCCGCGGAGGGACCATCCTTGGGAACCGCGCCCTCGGGGATATGGATATGAAAATCCATCTTCTGATAGAAATTTTTTGGCAGACCCAGTTCACCGGCCCGGGACCGGACATAGGTCATGGCCGCCTGGGCGGATTCCTTCATGACCTCACCCAGTTTCCCGGTAGGGACCAGTTTGCCGTTTCCCGGGATGGCGGTCACCTCGATATAGAGCAGTTCCCCGCCGAATTCGGTCCAGGCCATTCCGGTGGCCACTCCGATATCCAGGGGCACGGCGGTTTCCTGTTTTTGAAATTTTGGAATGCCCAGGTACTTCTCCAGGGAGGAGGAACGAAGCCGCAGGGAAAATTTTTTCCCGGTCTCTACGACTTCCTTAACCACCTTCCGGCAAACGGAGGCGATTTCCCGTTCCAAATTTCTCACTCCCGCCTCCCGGGTGTATTCCTGGATGATCCGTTCGAGAACGCTTGTTCCGAACTGGACATTTTTAGGGAGGAGCCCGTGTTCCTGCAGTTTCTTGGGAATCAGGAAGTTTTCAGCGATCCCGGTTTTCTCTTGGCTGGTATACCCGGGAAGGCGTAAAACCTCCATGCGGTCCAGCAGGGGCCGGGGAATGGTGTGCAGCACATTGGCGGTGCAAACGAACAGAACCTGGGACAGGTCGTAATCGACTTCCAGATAGTGGTCGTTGAAATTGGAGTTTTGCTCGGGGTCCAGAACCTCCAGCAGGGCGGAGGAGGGATCGCCGCGAAAATCGCTGGTCATTTTATCCACTTCGTCCAGCATGAATACCGGATTGGCCACCCCGGCTTTTTTCATGCCCTGGATAATTTTTCCAGGCAAGGCGCCGATGTAGGTCCGGCGGTGGCCACGAATCTCCGCTTCATCCCGGATACCTCCCAGGGAGACGCGGACGAATTTCCGTCCCATGGCCCGGGCCATGGATTTTCCCAGGGACGTTTTTCCCACCCCCGGCGGACCCACCAGGCAAAGGATGGGTCCCTTGATCTTTTTGACCAGCTTTAGAACCGCCAGGTGTTCGATGATCCGCTCCTTGACTTTCTCCAGGCCGTAGTGGTCTTCGTCAAGGATTTTTTGCGCCGCGTCGATTTTTATTTTGTCCGCCCCCGGGGCTTTTTTCCAGGGCAGATCAACCAGCCAATCGATATAGGTTCGCGAAACCGTGGCCTCCGCCGACATGGGTTGCATGAGTTCCAGCCGGCGGAGTTCCTTCATGGCCTTTTCATGAACCTCTTTCGGCATTTTGGCTTTTTTGATTTTGTGCGTCAGTTCATCGATATCCGTCTTGAATTCGTCGCGTTTGCCGAGTTCCTTTTGGATGGCCTTGATCTGTTCGTTCAGGTAAAACTCTTTCTGGCTCCGCTCCATCTGCTTGCGGACCCGGCCGTGCACCCGCTTCTCGATCTTAAGGACCTCCATCTCCGACTTGAGACTGGCCAGCAGTTTGTTCAACCGGTCGGCGGGATGGTAGGTCTCCAGGAGGTCCTGTTTCTCTGCGGTTTGCAAAACCATGTAGGCGGCGATGGTGTCGGCGTAACGGTTCGGTTCGACGATGTTGGCGGAGGCGGATACCGCTTCCAGGGGAATCTTCTGGTTGAGCTTGACATACTGGTCAAAAACGGTGCCCACGCTGCGCATCAATGCCTTGACGTCGGGCGATACCTCGCTGCTTTCCTGGATTTTCACGACTTCCACCTCGTAAAAATCCGGATTATCCTGAAAGGAATTGATGCGGCCGCGCTGGATTCCCTCCACCAGCACTTTCATGGTTCCATCGGTCAATTTCAGGATCTGAAGGATGTTGGCCAAGGTCCCGGTTTCATAAATGTCACCGGGAGCGGGGTCGTTGTTGCCGGGATTCCGCTGGGCGGCAAGCAGGATGTATTTCTGTTCGGCCATGGATTTTTCCAAGGCGCGAACGGACTTCTCCCTGCCAACAAAAAGTGGTAGGACCATGAAGGGGAATACGACAATATCCCTCAAAGGGAGGAGGGGCAACACCATTTTCTCGGAACTCATTTCAACTTGCCTGCTTCCGATTCTGGTAAACCAGGAGGGGTTTTTCGTTTTTCAAGACCACCTCTTCACTGATGACCACCTCCTCCACATCCTTGCTGGAGGGCAGGTCGAACATGATATCGAGCATGGTTTCTTCCAAAACGGCGCGCAACCCCCGGGCGCCAGTTTTTCTTTTGATCGCCTTATCCGCAACGGCGCGAATGGCTCCGTCGGTGAATTTCAGTTTGACGTTTTCGAACTCAAAAAGTTTGCCGTATTGTTTGACCAGGGCGTTCTTGGGCTCGGTCAAAACCATCATCAACGCTTTCACATCCAGCTCCCTCAACGTGGCGACGGCCGAAAACCGCCCGACAAATTCGGGGATCAGCCCGTATTTGAGCAAATCCTCGGGCTGTACTTTCTCGAGGATCGCCTCGTCTTCCCTCTCCGACTTGTTGACGATTTCCTGCCCGAAACCCAGGGTCTTTTTACCGATGCGGTTGCGGATGAGGCCGCCCAGGCCCACGAACGCGCCCCCGCAGATGAAAAGGATATTCGTGGTGTCCACCTGTAAAAATTCCTGGTGCGGGTGCTTGCGTCCTCCCTGCGGGGGAACGCTTGCGGTAGTTCCCTCGATGATCTTGAGAAGGGCCTGCTGGACCCCTTCCCCGGAAACGTCGCGGGTGATGGACGGGTTTTCGGATTTCCGGGAGATCTTGTCGACTTCATCGATATAAATGATTCCCCGCTCGGCCTTCTCCACGTCGTAATCTGCGTTCTGCAACAGTTTGAGGATTATATTTTCGACATCCTCCCCCACATAACCCGCCTCGGTGAGGGTGGTCGCGTCCACGATGGTGAACGGGACGTCCAGGATTTTGGCGAGGGTTTGCGCCATCAAGGTTTTTCCCGAACCGGTGGGGCCGATCAGAAGGACGTTGCTTTTCTGCAGTTCCACGTCTTCCAGGTCGATCCCGGAATCCACCCGCTTGAAATGGTTGTGGACCGCCACCGACAGGATCCTTTTGCAACGGTCCTGACCCACAATGTACTGGTCGAGGTGTTTATAGATATCCTTGGGTTTCAGGAGGTGTTGAAAGTCCTCGCTTTTCTCCTGGGCCCATTCCTCCACCATGATTTCGTTACACAGTTCGATACACTCATCACAGATGTAAACGGTGGGCCCGGCGATGAGTTTTTTCACCTCATCTTGGCTCTTTCCGCAAAAGGAACATCTAAAATTACCAGAGGTTGAGTTTTTCTTAGCCATGATTTCCCCTAAATAATGTCCCAAGCAAGGGGGGATGACCACCCCGTTCTCGGCTTGATTTTATCATTCTATTTCTTTTTTTCCTTTTCCTCGGTTTTGGCTTTCACCTTGACTTCTTCCCGCCTGGCGATGACGCTGTCGATCAAGCCGTAATCCTTGGCCTCCTCTCCCGTCATGAAATGGTCCCGTTCGGTGTCTTTATGCACCTGCTCCACGTTCTTCCCGGAGTGATTGGCCAGGATATGATCGAGGGAGGACCGGATTTTGGAGATTTCCTTGGCCTGGATTTCGATGTCCGAATGTTGTCCCTGGAACCCGCCACTGGGCTGATGGATCATGATCCTGGCATGCGGGAGGGCAAACCGTTTCCCCTTGGTGCCGGCCGCCAGCAACAGGGCGCCCATGCTCGCCGCCTGCCCCATGCAAATGGTCTGAACATCCGGTTTGATGTACTGCATGGTGTCGTAAATCCCCAGGCCAGCGCTCACGTGGCCTCCCGGACTGTTTATGTACAGATAAATATCCTGTTCGGGTTCATCGGATTCCAGAAACAACAACTGGGCAATGGCCAGGTTGGCGATATGATCGTCGATGGCCGTCCCAATAAATATAATACGATCCTTGAGCAGACGCGAATAAATATCATAGGATCGTTCGCCCCGGCTTGTTTGTTCCACTACAATGGGTACCAGCTGATTATAAGTGTCGCTCATATTTCTCTCTATAATGGGAATGGCGGAAAGTTTGGGAAACTCCCTGGGCCGAAAACGGGCCTCGGGATCCAAAAACGCGGAAGTCATTAAAAAATAGCAAGATAAGGTTGCCTTTATTTACTTTGATTATCGGCAATTATCTCTTTTCTGTCAACCATTTCTTCCTTGAGCTTGATCTGGTCCAGCACGGTATCCAGGGTCTTTTCCCGGCGCATCCGGTTGTGCAGCTTGGCCAGCACCCCGGTGCGTTCCCACTCTTTTCGTGCCTTTCCCACATTTTCCATACCCAGCAGCCGGGCCAATTGATTCACCTCGGCGTCGAGTTCCTTGGGCTCGATTTCAATGCCAAGCCCGGTGGAAAGTTTATCGATCAACAGCTCCTGCTGCAGGATCTTGATTGCGGATTCCCGGTACTTTTCCTGGTCGGCCTGGGTCACCGGGGTGTCCTTCTCCGGGTCATGGCCGTGATCGTGCGTCCGGGTAGGATCCTGTTTTTTCTTTGCTTCTGAAACCATGTGACGGATCTGTTCCTGCACCAGCCCTTCGGGCATCGTGATGGGATTCATTTCGGTGATCTTTTCCGCCAACTGTTTCTGGGCCGTTTTTCGGGCCTGTTTTCTCTCATGCTTTTCAATGCCCTCGCGAATCCTCTTTTTCATGTCCTCCACGTTCTCGAATTTGTTATCCGCAAGCACCGCCTGGGCAAACTCATCGGTCACTTCCGGCAGTTCCTTGACCTGAATCCCGTGGAGGGTGATCTGAAAATCCACTTCCCGGCCGGCGATGTTCTTATCAAAATAATTTTCCGGAATGGTGATCTTCACATTTTTCTGTTCGCCGATTTTCATTCCTTGAAGGGCATCCTCCAATCCCTGGATCAATTGTTTGCCGCCCAGTTGGATGACGTATCCCCGGGCCTCCCCCCCCTCGAAGGTTTTTCCGTCGAGGGTCCCCACGAAATCGATCTTGAGGATATCGTTTTCCCTGGCGGCGCGGCCTTCCACCGGAACACTTTTCGCGTGGCGCTGCCGGTAACTCTCCACCACCTCGTTGACTTCCTCGTCGGTGACGCGGGGAATTTTTAGTTCCAACTCGAGGCTGGAATAATCCTTGAGATCGAATTCCGGCAGAACTTCCACCGACGCGGAAACGGCGATGTCCGTTCCCTCTTCGGCGTGAACCTCCAACAGATTGGGCCGGCTCACGGCCCGGAGCCCCTTTTCCTCTATCGCCTGGTTCACCCGGTCGCTGATGAGCTGGGTCAATACCTCCTGTTTGACCCGGGGACCAAACCGTTTTTCCAGAATGGACGTTGGCACTTTCCCCTTGCGGAACCCAGGAACGCTGACTTCCCGGCTGAGGGACCGGTAATAATTATTGACCTCCTTCTTGTAATCCTGGTGAGGAATATCCAGATGAATCTTCTTATTGCAGGGATCGATGTCCTCAATTTCAATTTTCATGATTTTTCGGGAAAAGGGTGAAAGGTCATGCGAGAGGGGGGAGTCGAACCCCCACGGTTGCCCACTGGATCCTAAATCCAGCGCGTCTACCAGTTCCGCCACCCTCGCTCGTCAACCATTTTACAACATTTTTCACACCGGTTCCCACCAGGGAAAACCTTCCGGGGGTACCGGGGTATGAGTTGCGGGCGCGGGGCGATCCCGGGGTATTATAGTGGGTTTTCAATTCATTTGTCCGAAATTCTGGGTTTTCGGTCCCTGGGCGCAAGAAACTTGCCCGGCGGGTAATATCCCTTGGGCACCGTGGTGTTTGGATAAATCCAGTTGGTTTTCCCCACCAGGGTTCCGGGACAAAGCACCGCGTTGCAGCCAACCTCCACCGCGTCGCCCAGGACCGCCCCCAGTTTTTCCATGCCCGTCTGGACCATGCTTCCCTCGATGTTCAATTCGATGGGGCGGATGATGTTTCTCTCTTTTTCCTCGGGCGTGCGGAATTGGAAATTGGCCAGGCGCGAGCCCGCTCCCAGGTTGACATGGCTGCCGATTATGCTGTCCCCGATATAGTTGAAATGCCCCGACTCGGTGTGGTTCATGATCACGCTGTTTTTCACCTCGGTGGCGTGCCCGATCACGCAATGGTCACCCACTAGTACGTTTCCCCGGATGTAGGCGCCCTGGCGGATTTCGCAGTCCGCCCCGATGATGGCGGGTCCTTTGATGATCGCGGAAGGCTCGAGCAGAGTGCCCGGTCCAATGAGCACCTCCGGTCCCGCGAGATAAACCGCCCGCGTCGTTTCGATCCATCTCTCCACGAAAATGCCTCGCCCCGCCTTGGTCCCGCACCATGAGGGTGAGTCTGTTTGGGCCATTCCGTCCAAAACCTCGGCGCGCTCCGCCGCCCCGGCTTTCTCGCGGATCAGGGTTCCGATCGTTTCCCCGAGCCGTTTGAGCGGATCCCACACCCATTCGATATCGTCGAATATCCCGCGGTGGTTGAATTCCTTCAAATGGGGGAAAAAAGTATCGAGTGGAATCATGGAGATCGCTTTCGTGAGGGCCGCCGGGGTCTTTTTGCCAGGCCGCCGCTGTTCGCGTCCAGGTCACTGGTGATATACCATTTTCCCCTTGGCGTCAGCCCATGGCCTCCCGGCGTGAGCCGAATCAGGTTCTGCTTGCCCATTTCCGTCAACAGGCGGGTTCGGGAGCGCGCGTCCAGGGCCAGTTGATCCTCCGGAACCGGATGGCCGGCCACCTGGCTTAAAACATCCAGTTCCAGCTTATAATAATGGTTTTCGGGGTCCTTCAAGGCCGAAAGCAAAATGCGGATGGCCATTTCACCGATCCGTTTCAAGCTTCGGGAATCTTTTCGGCCGCCACGGAGGTTGACGCTGATTTTGTTTTCGGTCCCGGAGTTGCGGACGAACACAGCGGCCGTGGAGCCCCCGGCGGTCCCGGAATTCAACGATAAATACAACATATCCCGGTCCTCGGGGAAATTCACAGTTTTTCCCAGGTAACCCATCCGCTTTCCTTCTTCGAGGATGGTTCCCTTCACCCGCTTCCACACGGCAGAATTTCTGCGGAACAGCTCTTTGCGGATGTAATACACGTATAGCGTCTCCTTGAATCCGGGCGGAAACGGGTTGTGGATTCCGGAGTAATAGGTCCGGACAGACTTGTTGCGAAACAGGAATTGCGTGGCGGCGAAGGTGTTGAGGGCGCTTTTCAATCCGTTCCCGAAAAACACCGGTTCCCGGCGGCCGCCGGGGCAGTCCAGCCACCCCAGGGTGATATTGTGCCCGGTTTCCTCGCTGCCCACGGCAAAGAGAAGGCGGGGCAGATTCTTGGACCCGGTCCGCCGGTGCGGACCTTTTTCATCCAAGGCATCCAGGGCCTCCTCGATTTCCTGAAACCGGGACACGTTCAAGGTCCCGTTTTTGCGGATCGGCCCCAGTTTTTTATTGAGGGAATTCCACTTCCCCGCTGGAACCCTTTTTTTCATGGCCTGTAACCGCGCCCCGGCGATCATCGCCGCGACGCGGAGAAGAATCCATTTATCCCCCACCGCGGTGAGAAGCGGATTCAATCCCATTGCTTTCGCGGCCACCGCCGCGTTGAGATCGCTTTCCACGGTATTGATGTACAGGGACCGCCGGTACCGTTCCGGGTCGCGCGCGATCAGGTACCGGGCCTGCAGAAACGCCGTCTCGTCGCCGCTGAGAACCAGCAGGGCGTCCCGGATGGGGTCGTAATCCAAGCGGTAGAACCGGTCGCCATCCGCGTCGAATACCGCCCCGCAGACGCGGCGGCGGCCCTCCCGGATTTGAGTTTTATATTTCCGGCCAAGCGCGAAGAGTTTGAGGATGGCTTTGTGCCGGTGAAAATGTCCCGAACCCTTGGCGGTCATTTCCGGGGTGATTAACGCGTGACCTTCCAGGTCGGCCACGCCGCTCCAAAGGTTGACGTCTCCGTTGAGCCGGGCGTTTACCTCGACGACCTGTCCGAATCCTGCCAGGCGAAAGGCCTCCGCAGCGATTCCCGAAAGCGCCCCGTTGGCCGGATCGACCACCAGCGTGATCTCCTTGAACGAAATGGGATGTCCGGGCCGGGGCTCGGACCACGTATTGTCCGGATGCAGGGAAAACTTGCGGAACAATTCCAACCCCTCCCGGCGGCAGTCGACCCGTTTTCCTTTCAGCGGGAGCTTTTTCACCCTTTTATAATCCAGGGCGAGGACCGTCCGGGTCAGTTCGATATCGTTGTCCGGCAACAGCTTCATGCCCCGGAAGGCGCAAAAGGTTTTGATGCCATTCTGGTCCTTGGGATTGTGCGACGCAGTGACCATGGTTCCGCCCCCGGCGCTTTTATACATCATGTAAATCGGTACCAGCGGTGTGGGCACGACGCCCAGGACCAGGGCGGCGGCGTTGGCTTTGCGTACCCCACGGACGACGGCGCCGGTGAAGGTGCCCGCAATATCCCGAGGGTCCCATCCCACCACGAATCCCTCTCCCGCACGCATCCTTTTCGTCTTCATCAGGTCCGACACATGGGCGTAGGCATACAACTCCATGAACGCTTCGCTGATGATTCCCCGCTCGAGAAAAACCTGTTGCGGAGTAAGGCCGCGGAATTCGGGAGAGGAAGCCGGTTTCACCTCGCGCCGGATACCGTCGGTCCCCTGCAGGCGAAAATCGGCTCGTCCTTGTGGTTTGCCTTGTTGCGTCATGGGTGGTGAATCGGATTTCAGGAAAAGAACGGATCCATGATAAAAGGAAAAAACCACGAGTTACCCCCCAGGACGGCGGGCTCCCACGCGGAGGGAAATCGTAACACACCCCCTCACATTTGACAATCAACCCCACCCCGTGGGAAGGAGATGGGTCCATCTAAACCGCCCGTCGACCTCGGCCTGGCATATAACGCATGTCAAATTGCCCGTGGCGGCTCGCCACCCGGGCCACGCCCGGAGGGGGATGGGTCATAGCATCATCGCCAGCCCACCTTGGTCCGCCATATATAGATTGTCCCATCTACCTCCGGCGGTTCGCCGGCGGCTCGCACGGTCAGGGTATGGGTTCATCGGCGGGGAGTTGGAGAAAGGATCCCGGTGTTTGCAGGATGCCCTGGAAAATGCCCATCACCTTTTTGCCCAGGGAGGTGAAGGGGATGGGGGAGACCTTGGGATCGTCGAATTTTCCTTTCACGGTGTAATAGGTCTTGACCAGACTTTCCTCGTCCCCGCCGGTGATGATTTTGCCCACGACGGGAATTTTAGTCAGGAATTTATCGAGAGCGGCCATGGGGGCGACCCCCAACACGGTATCCATTTCGTACCGATTCAGGTCAAACTTTCCCACCAGGGACATGCGGCGGGACTGGCTTTCATAGACGAAATTCTCCGTTTCCGCGATCCCCTTGGCAAAAGTGAAATTTCCGGCGATTTGTTTGTATAGGGAGGGGGGGGGATTCGCCTTCCCGGCCGGAGGGGTGCCTCCGGCGGGAACGTGGAACAGCTTGAGCACCCCACGCTTGAGTTTGGGGCGGTCGATCAGACCCGACTGGAAATCGAAGGCGGCCTTGGCGACCATGGATTTACCGAATTCCGACCATTTTTCTCCTGTTCCCTTGAAGCGGATGTCCAGTGTCTTCAGTTTCCCTGTCAAACCGTTTCGGAAAGTCTCACCAAACATTCCGAGAAAATCCTCGGCCCGAACGTCCTTGGCCTGAAGGAGGCCTCTAAACTGCGGGGTCCCGGATTTGGTCATATTAAAGATCCCGCGTCCGCGAATTTTGTTCTTTTCTCCAAAATTCAATTGATTGATTTTCAGTTTTTTCTTCTCGATCAAGATGTTACCCGAAACGGCTTTCAGGGTGATCATCCGGTAATTTATTTTTTTTAGGTCCAGCCGGATCTTCACGGATCCTTTTGAAAACAGGTCCGATCGGTTCAATAATTTCCCGATATCGGGTTGCCCCTTGGCGGAGGCGGGTATCAATTCATCCAGGATCAGGGCCTCCCCGGTGAGGGTGATATCCATTTTGGGTCGGGCTCCCGTTTGGTAGACGCCGTTGAACCGGGCCCGCGAACGGCTGGATTCCAGCCTGCCGTCTTGAAGGCGGAACGTTTTTTCCGAAAAATTGACCTTGGCATTCACGGTCATGCTGCTGGGGATGTCTTTCGACGCGAACACGAGATCTTTAAAAGTGAACGATCCTGAAAATTGCGCGTCTTTCAGCCGGTTGAGGTTGCCTCTACCCTGGATCCGGAACTGTGACGTGCCCTTTTTGTTGTTTTTTAGGAGATCGAAGAAGGGCGCCAGCCGGGGGGTCGAAAAATCCCTGGAATAAAGAGTCACCGCGAACCGGGGA
Organism: Nitrospinaceae bacterium; assembly: GCA_046754465.1. Classification (GTDB taxonomy): domain Bacteria; phylum Nitrospinota; class Nitrospinia; order Nitrospinales; family VA-1; genus JBHHVU01. The sequence continues at coordinate 14,353 of JBHHVU010000051.1, forward strand.
GTTTCAAAACTTTCCAGCCTGGCTTTTCCGGTGATTTTGTTTTGTCCCAGTTCATACACAAGATTTTTGAGGATGACCCCATCCTTGGGAGAGTAATGGCCGTTAATTTTGACCTGGTTGAAGTAATTTTTGTCTTTGAGGAAGATATCGCCGTATTGGTAGGAGGCGCGGGTCATATCGGCGGCGTAGTCGAATTTCAAGTCGTCGAGGGTTCCCTCCAGTTTCAAGCGGGCTTCCACCGCTCCGGTATAATTCAGGTCCTGGAAAAACGGGATGCCTGCCAGGTCCGACCGTTGAAAATTGGGGAATTTCAACAACAGGGCCAATTGCGGACCTCTTTTGGTGTAGGGGATGACATCGCCTTCCAGTTGAATGGGAGACTTGCCGTACCAGCCCTTGACGTCAATAAACCGTAAGGTGCCCCGCCCAAAAGCGATGGTCCCGGACAGGTTGGTCATGGGGAAGAATCGGTCTTGGTACTTCAAGGAAAAATCCTTGAGCCGGATTTCTCCCCATTCCCGGATGGTATCCGGCCGAAGGGGATTTCCCCTGGAATGGTAGGCCACCTGAATCCCGCCTTCGAGGTAGGTCATGTGATGGCGTAGCGCATCCAAGGGCTGTTCCAGGGACATTTTACCCACAATTTCCGGCAATTCCCTGGCATGAAGATTATATACCCCGGAAATATTCTTTATGGGAGTTCCCTTTTCGGAGATCACTTCTCCTTTCAAGTCGGAAAAAGAGCTTTTCCCGAAATTTCCCGAGAATTCTTCGAACTTGATGATGGGTATCTGCTTTTGCTGATCTTCGGGAAGCTGGTTGTAATGAATCGTTCCATACAGATGGTCGATCCGGGGCTCGAGTCCCAGTTGATATAAAGAAACATTTTTCATGATCAGGGTTGCCATCAGGGAATATCGGTCCGGATCGTTGAGGGGTCCTTTCAACTGGAGACGCAGGTACCCCTTCCCCTTCAAGTCCCGGTAAATGCTGACAAATTCCTTGTAGGAGTGATCGTCGAGAATCTTCAACAGGGTTTTATGGAAAACCCCAATGTCCACCGGATTTTCCAGCGACAGGTCGGCGATGGGCTCAAGGAGCAGGTTATGGACGGTGCCTTTCAAATTGGAAATGGGGGTGCCTTCATAACTGGCTTTTCGCACATCCACAATGCTGTCGCCGCCTTTCAGCGCAAAGCTGCCGGTGACATTTTTCAGCGGGGGCAGGGGGTCCAGCCAATCCACCCTCTTCAAATGCAGCTGGCCCGAAAAAAGTTTGTGGTTCTCCGGAGCGGCGAGGTTTTTAAACTGGTCCAGGGTTCCCGCGAATTTGAGGGACTCGATCTGAAACGTTCCGTTTTTGAAGCGTTGGTGCACCAGGCGGTGATATTCCTTGGGAAAAATCCGCAAAGGAAGATAACTCCTACTTTTGTTGACCTGGAATGCGTCGGTTTGTATATCGAAGGAAAGGAAAGGGTTCTTGGACCGGAAGCGCGATATTTTTCCCAGTGCCCGGAAACCAAAGGGTCCCGATTCCATCTTCACCTCCTTGAATTCAATCTCCTCTTTTTGGTTGAGGGAGATTTTATATTCCAAAGTATTCCGGATAGGAATCGCCGGATCGCGGAAGGCCGGCTCCGCGGTATCCTGTTGGAAAACGTAGACCAGGTTGCCGGAGGATTTCAGTTTTCCCGCCAGGCTGCCTGAAAAACGGCTCTCCAGGGAAATCCGGTCGTCCCGGGATGACAGGGGGATCCACTTCTTAAGATAAGGTTTAAGTGTTGCCATGCGGAGGTTTTTAATCCTGGCCTTTCCATTGATAGTAAATTGGGAGGGGTCCAGGATTTTCGAGGGGTCGCCGAAGGTGCCGGAAAGGGTGAAAACCGTTGCGGGGGCCTGGGTGATCATTTCACCCGTTAATTTGTATTTGAAGGAAGTTTTCAGGAATTTTTTGCGAATCGAAAAATGGAGGTTCCGGATCACCATGGAAAAGGGGGTCCCTCCGGAAGGGACCCGATAATCAAAAAAGTGGATTTCCCCTTTCTGTAATTCCAGTTGGTTGATGAGGCTCCCTTTCAGGAGGGTGAACAACCCTTCTTCTCCCTTGTTTCCGGCGACCCACTGCTGCACCGGTCCGAGATTGAAGCGGCCTTTTTTATCCCGAATGACCTGAACGGAAACCCCCTGGATAATGATCTTTCGAAAATCGATCTTCTGGTAAAACAAGGGCAGGAGTTTGATGACCATCCACAGGCTTTTGGCGCTGAACTTGGGCCGGCCCGCGTGAGCGCCGCCAATTTTCACATCCTGGAGTTGGATGCTTATCCCCTTGGCAAAATCGAACTTGGCCGTTCCGATGGAAACTTTATGGCCCGTGAGATCTTCCAGCTTTTCCACCGCCATCTTTTTGATTTGGTTCAGGTCGCTCAACTGAACGTAGATGGCGCCGGCAATCGCGGCGGTTGCCAGAAACAGGACCAAAAGGATAGAGAAGGCAACCTTTTTGTTGGAAACGGCCATTAAAAATCCCTGAGGGATAGTAATAAAGGTTAAAATAGCCTACGCGAAAATGATCTTCGGGCAGCGACCTGGGAGATAGTAAATCCGGGGAACGGGTTTTTTCATTTCACCGATTTCCGGATGGGCCATGGGAAGGCTAATTCTATATATATCATGATGTTACGCAATATACAATCTCGGCGATCCGCCCCCGCCCGTAAGTGAATATGGAAGAAGAAAAACCTGCGTTTATTTATGGGATCAACCCGGTTCAAGAGGCGCTGAAAGCTTCAAGAAGGCGGTGCTTCAAGATCGTCATTCCGAAAGGCAAGGTCAACGCAAGGGTTCGTTCTATTTTAACATTTTCGCGATCCTGCGGGGTGAAAGTTGAAATCCTTCCAAGAGAGGTATTTCAGAAATTATATCAGCCTTATGTTCACCAAGGTATTATAGGATATTTTGCTCCCAGGGAACCTATGGATTTGGAGGAATTGGTCCGGCAGGCGTTTCAGGGTACACGGACGCCAACCCTGGTGGTGCTGGACGGGATTCAAGACCCTGGAAATCTGGGAGCCATTATTCGATCGGCGGAGGTGTTGGGAATCCAGGGAATCATTCTTCCCCGTTACCGGTCAGCCTCACTCAACGAAACAGTGGCCAAATGTTCTTCTGGGGCCATTGAAACCCTTTCTTTCACTTGGGCCGCCAACCTGGCCCGGGCGCTGGACCGGTTGAAGAAAGCCGGGTTCTGGATCGTGGGTGTCGAGCCCGGGGGCCGAACGCCTTGTTATGGATTCGAATTCAACCTGCCGGTGGCCCTGGTGGTGGGGGGAGAGGAAAAAGGCATCCGCCCCCTGTTGCGGAAAAAATGTGATTTTTCTGTATCCATTCCCATCCAGGGAGCCTTGAGCTCCCTGAACGCATCCGCGGCCTGCGCGGTGGTTTTTTATGAGATATTGAGGCAAAAAAAAACGGGGGCCGGGGCCGGATGCGGCAACGGAAGGGAACCCGTGATATCGGAAAAAAAACGGCCGGAAATCTCGTGATTTCCGGCCGTTGAGCTGCCTGGATATAAAATAGGATCACATGGAAAAAGAGCGTCTTCTTCTCAAGGCCGCTTTTCTTTTTTTCTTGGCCTCTTTCTGTTTGCGCTTTTTCTTCACGGAAGGTTTTTCATAAAACCTTCTTCGCTTCAGTTCTTTTAATAACCCTTCCTTGGTCATTTGCCGCTTTAATACTTTTAAGGCCTTTTCAACCTGATTCTGGTAGACTGTTACTTCCAAATAAAATCACACCCCCTCGCAAATAAATTTTTGTCCGCTAACTTCAATAACTTTTAAGATCGAATTTCCTGTTTTCTATTCGATTTTTTTTCGTCTCCCATCGGATGAACGGGTTCTCCCGCCCCATTCCGGTTCCAAGGCAACCCCCCCTATTTCCCGGAATGGTAAACCTAGTATTATGGGAGTTATTCGCCACATTGTCAATCCTTAAATATTCCCAAAGGAATACCCTTTTTGGGCGGTTGTCATCAATGAAATTTAGGCGCATATTATAAATTGAAGACTCCCATGGAAAAAATCAATCACCTGAGGCAAAGAACCGAATCCATGAACCGTTCTCCAATAAGTCTGGCGATCAAGATCATCCTGGGCACGTTATTTCTTTTCTGGTTGCTTTTGGCGGCGAAAAAAGGGGGTGCGGAAGAATATGCCGTACCCCATTCCGGGTCTCCCTACGAAGACCTGGATAAACTCGATGAAAACCAGATTCTTCACATCCCCACCGGAGTCCTGGTTACCAAAGACCAGATGCTGGATATCCTGGCAGGGTCCCGGGTGATCTACATCGGGGAGACCCATGACAACCTGGAAGCCCACCGCGTTCAACTTGAAATCATCCGCCGTTTGGCCCGGAAATATCCCGGAAAACTCGCCGTGGGCATGGAAATGTTCCGCCGTTCGTCCCAAAAAGATCTGGACCGCTGGAAACGGGGGGAATTGCCGGATACAGCATTTAAAAAACTCTTTCACAATAATTGGGGTCCCGGATTCAAACTGTACCGGCCGATTTTCAAGTTTTTGGAAGCAAACTCCATTCCCCTGATCGGCCTCAAAGTTTCCAAACAGTTGGAAGCCCGGTTCCGCCGGGAAGACGGCCATGGCGCGTCCGGAGTTTTCCCGGAACTGGATGAGAACGACCCCTACCATAAAGCCTATTCCATGGCCGTTTTCGGCGGACACAAAAAATCATCCGGTCATTTCCTGAAACCTTACCGGATGCTTCTCCTTTGGGAGGAGTCCATGGCCCAAACCGTCACCGAGTTCCTGGACAACAAGGACTATCCGGACTGGAAACTGGTGGTTCTCGCGGGGGGATTCCACGTGCAATACGGATTTGGAATTCCCAAAAGGGCCTTTCGCCGGAAGCCGCATGCTTATTCCATTGTCCTGCCCACCGTCACCGAGCTGCCGGAAGACCTGAAGGACCGGGAAATGAACGTCGAACACGTTTTCGTTCCCCTTTACCTGGCGGACTTCGCATGGAAACTTCAGTATAAGGTCCTACCGAAAAACCGGATCCTTCTGGGGGTGCGGCTGGAGGACGAGGAGGAAGGTGTGAGCGTGACCCAGGTGGGGGAAAAATCCAATGCCGAAAAAGCCGGGATCCAAGTGGGCGATGTGTTGCTCGCCATGAACGGCAAGCAAATCGCCGGCGTGGAGGACCTGGTGGACCGGCTCCAGCAGTACAATTTTGGCGATCGCACGACTTTTCATCTCCGCCGCGGCGCAGAGGAACTGGATGTAGAAGTGCTTTTGGGAAAAATGGGTCCTTGACCCCGCCGCCCCGGGAGTATGTTCTACGCCGTGGTTTTGAGGGACTCGATCAGGGGCTGCATGTCGTGATCGCCGGTGAGTTTGAGGAAAATCTCCTCCAGATCGCCTTGTTCCTTCCGGGCCTGTCGCCGTAATTCCTCGACCGTGCCCACCGCCACCAATCGTCCCTTTTGGATGATCCCTACCCGATGACACATAGCCTCGGCAATTCCTAGGGAGTGGGTTGACATGAACAGGGTGACCCCCCCGCGGCACAAATCCTGAAACAGTTGCTTGACCTGTCTCGCCCCTTTCGGGTCCAGTCCCACCAGAGGTTCATCGACCACAACGACTTTCGGATTGTGGATCAGGGCGCCGGAAATGATCAGTTTTTGTTTCATGCCATGGGAAAACCCATCGATCAACTCGTGGGCGTAATCCTTGAGGTCGAAAAATTCCAGGAATTTCATTGCCCGGGAGCGGGCGGTGGGTTTATCCATCCCGAACAGATCGGCGATGAACTCCAGGTATTCCATCCCGGTCAATTTTTCATAGATATAAGGGCGATCGGGGATATAGCCGATCATGGATTTGGCGCGAACGGGGTCTTGGTGAATATCGACGCCGCCAATGCATATGGAGCCATCTGTGGGTTTCAGAAGACCCATGAGTAATTTGATGGTGGTAGTTTTCCCTGCGCCGTTGGGACCTAAAAAGCCGAACAACTCTCCGGTTGGTATCTCCAGGTTCAGTTGATCCACGGCGACCACGGCCTGGTAATTTTTTATCAGATTCTTGATTTTGATCATTGACCTTGTCCCGGCAAAGGTTATCGGATATCAAACGTTTCCATTCCCTGGGGATCGACGGAGCGGGTATCGAGGCGGGTCACTTTTGCGGCGGGGGGACCCTCCCGGCACCATTGGATGAATTGGTCCAGCTTTTCAGGATCGCCCTCGGCATGGAGTTCCACTGCGCCGTCGGGCCGGTTGCGGACCCAGCCGGTAAGGTGCAGCCCGGAAGCACGTTCCTGCGCGCTGGCGCGGAACCAGACTCCCTGAACCCTTCCACGCAAAACGATATGGACCGCCGCGGTATTCATGCTCGGGGGATTATTCCTTACGGTGTGATTCCTCGAAGAGATGCTGAACCTCCCGGTAGACCGCGAACTTGGAACCGTCACTGATTTTCGCGCCGAATTTGCCAAGATCCCGCATGATGCGCTGAAATTCCGAGGTGGCGCCGCGGAAATTTTCTATGAGGGGACGAAAATAGTTCTGCTCCTCCGGGTCCAGCCGGTCACATATTTCGCGCAATCGGACTTTCAGGGGTTCAAAATCCTTCATAGGAAACTATCTTAGCCTCTCCCCGGAATCAATTCAAGACATCCTTCACGGCCCCTCCCCAAACCCATTTCAGAACCTATTTTCCCGGAACCACGATGGGGTGAAAAACGTTTTTTTTCGACGTCTAAAATAAACATTTACCACTGGGGTGAATTAGATTATAATGTTTAAAATCAATACTTTAATTAATGTATTTCGGGATGGCGAAAAAGTGTGTTCCGGTTTTTTTTGGGGACGATCCCGGTCATGGGCCAGGGGGTAATTCCTGAACAGGGAACGTTTACTGAAATGAACATAACTATCGGTAAATCAAATTATTCCTTCACTTATATTGGCATGCCCAAACCATAAACAATGATCCCTTTGAAATCTCTTTTTTCCCGTCTTCCCATCCGGATGAAATTCACCCTCAGTTCGGTGTTGATCCTGATTCTGGTATCCAGTGTCCTGGTGTCTTATTTCTCCTCCAGGCAAAAACAACAGGTTCTGAACCTCATGGAAAACAAGGTCCACACCATGGCCGACATGCTTGGAATGGCGGTTGGGACCGCCTTGCACGAACAAAAGCTTGTGGGGATCTTCGAGGCTTTGCGGTGGGCTCGGCGGGATCATAATCTCTTGTACATCGTGGTCCTGGACCCATCTTCCGGGGAAATTATCGCGGATTATAATCCCCATAACCTGAATTTGGATACTCGGAAGCTGTCTGAACAAGAAGGGCTGCTACGTGTGGGAACTTCTTTGCAGGTCTCTGTTCCCTCCCGGTATCAAGATGAGAATATGGCCATCCTCCTTTTGGGGTATTCGCTTAAGGAATTGTACGCGAACATTTCCCAAAACAATTTAAAGGCTTTGATGATTTCCCTCGCCATCCTCCTTTTTGGAGCATTAATCACCTGGCTTATCAGTAAAAAAATGACTCAAAGTCTCCATCGGCTTGTGAATTCGGCCAACGCCTATACCCGTGGAAATCGGGATATTGAAATCAAGATCGATTCATCGGATGAAATTGGCGACCTGGGCATGGCTTTTAATCTGCTGATGCAAAAGGTAAGCGCGACCATCCAGAACTTAACGGCAAGCAAGGAGGAACTGGAAGCCGAGGTGACGGAACGTAAAAAAATGGAAATTTCGCTGTGGGAAAGCCGGGAGCGGATTCGGGCCATCATGAACCACGTGGTGGACGGTATCATCACGATCGACGAGAGGGGAAACATCGAGTCTTATAACCTGGGTGCGGAAAAAATTTTTGGTCACCGCGTTTCCGAAATGCTGGGGAAAAACATCATGAGACTGATGCCCCTCTCGTATCGCGGGAACCATGAACAATCATTCCAAAAATATCTACAGACCGGTGAAGCCAAAATTATCGGTCAGGATATTCAAGTGGAGGGTCTCCGAAAAGACGGGTCGGTATTTCCCCTGGACCTGGCGATCAGTGAATTGGTTTTGGATAAACGCCGTTTGTTCATTGGCATTCTGCGCGACATCACCCGGCGCAAGGAAGAGGAAGGGGAATTGATCCAGGCAAAGGAAGAAGCCGAGCAGGCGAGCAGGGCCAAGTCGAAATTTCTGTCCCGCATGAGCCACGAACTGCGCACCCCCATGAACGCCATTCTGGG
>JBHHVU010000052.1:0-22480 GCA_046754465.1 Nitrospinaceae bacterium
CCCTTGCCGGTTTTCGAAATTCCCCCGGACCTTATCCAGGTTCCGGTTCCGCTCGTTGAGTTTTTGGGTGTTTTCCTGGGCGGGAAGGACGAGGTCCTGGCGGATATTCTGAATCGATTCATCTCTTTCAAATGCGAGGGACCCTGCCAGGACGTCGTTGAGAATGCCGACGGCATCGTTGAACCGGTCGAACAGGACCTGAATCTGGCTGACGGCGTTGGAGGCGTCCACGAAAATGCGGACCTCCGCTTTTCGGGCGGAAACCTGTTTCACGGTCAGGCCGGTGTCTTCCACGGCGCCGGGAAACCCGTTGGTGGGACTCTGGACCGTTTTACCATCCAGTTCGATCCGGGCCGGCCGGGGATTGATGATCAGGTTGACCGGGGGATTGCCGGAATCGAACTGTTGCTCCTTTAAAATGGGCAACCCCTTGCTGTTCTTTTCAAAGAATCCGAGCGCCAGAAGGATGTTGTCTTCATCCCGGAGGTCGATCTTGGTGTTCCCCCCGGCAAGGCTGGTAAGGACCAGGCGGTTGTCCTTGATGTCCGCGCGCGCCCGGATTTCGGTGATGCCGCCATCGAGTCGGTGGTTCTTGTTCACGTCTTCCGAGGGGTCCAGGGTTCCATTTCCATTCAGGTCTTCATTGACGTAGACCCCCGGACCGGATTCACTCCCGGAAACACTGTAAGTATCCAGGATGTTGTTGCCGTTCAAATCCTCGGGTCCATCCAGAACCCCGTTGCGATTAATATCCTCCCCAAAATTGATTTTGCCACGGATATCAAACACCGAATCGGAAGCCTTCACGGTCACCTTGACGCCGTTGACGAAAAAGCTGCCGATCAAACCCAAAGCGCCCAGGGGCGCCGTTTGTGGGTCCGAGACGAGAACATTTCCCGCGGCCAGTTGCGTGGGGCGAACCGAAAGCGTGGTGAGGGGGCTGTTTTTCCCGGCCTCGGCCTGCACGGCCCGTGGAAGTGAGGAACGGGCCCGCCGGACGTTCAGGGCATCTTTCCCGCGCAGGGTGGAGACGGTTTGCTTCAGTTTCAGGAGGGAATCGGAGAGGTCATCGAGCCGGCTTCGCCGCAAATCGGTGAACCCGTCTCTTTTTTCCAGATTATTGCCGAGGGGGAGTTTGCCGGAGTTGCTCCTTTGGGAAAGAAACCGGAGGACCTCGCTGGTCCGGAACAGGGCTAGGGGACCCGAAGCTTCCAGCGCAGGCACCTTCCTTTGGGAAGACCGGAAGGAATCGAACAGGATATCCCTTTTTAATCCGGCCGTCCCAGCAAACCCGGATTCCCCGGGAGAATCCTGGGGAATACCCGTTGCCTGGGAGGTAAAGGGTACAAAAGTAGCGTTATTGAATCCGGTGACTTGCATAATCTTGTCGTATCCAACCAGCAAGTCATCGGAAAACCGTTCAAGTGCCGACGAATTTCAACCGATAATACTTTAGGCAGGTCTTTGCCTAGAAAGACGCAAAATAAAGAACGCCCGCCTCGCCGGCGTTGCGTCAGTGTAGTTTGGCTACGGTTTCCGATGAAGAACTGGTGCCAATAAGTGATCCGGCAGGCTCCCGATCAGGGCCAACATGGCTGAACAATGAACCTTCCTAAAGAATTGGGGGCGGCAAACCATTCCAATTCCCGCGGAGGGTATCCCCAAACACCATTTCGCCGTGGTTGTCTGGGTATCTCAGCTGTCTCCTCTAGACGTGTTACCCTGTGAGTGACCCGGTCAGCGTAACGCCGGCGGGCGTGTCCTTTCAAATAAGATTGTCAACATTCTGTCCCCTTTCCGTTTGAATATTGGCTGGATTGACCGGCCGGGAATCCTGCTTGTCATTATTCTCAACTTTAGGGCGGGAATCGATCCCGGTGGATCGGGTCCGAATCACCTTCTGTTTGGGCGGTTTCAGGGCAGGCTCCCGGGCCGCCTCCGTCTTCTCGCGTCTTTCCTTATCATCTCTGACGGCTTCGCTGACGGCTTTTCTTTCCAGGACCGCCTGATCCTTCCTCTGTGAATCCCTCAATTTTTGGGCGCCCTCGTCCCGAACCGCCTTCTGACTGCGGGCATCCTCCGATCCCACGTCCGGTTTCCGGTTCTGGTCCTGCACCCTCAAGGTGTTAATAGAACTTTGAGGACTGGATGAAACATCATTAACCTGTGCCATTAAATTTTCCTCCTGCAAGCTGTATTCATCAAAATATCTTCATTACTTAAGTACACCGCACAAATTTCCCTTGGGCCATGAGCTGCCCTCGTAAAAACCTGCGTGATGGGCCGGTCCAGCCAGGCAGCGGCAAAATTATTTGATAAACCGGCATTAAAGTTTCAGGTCTGCGTACCGATAAGTTGTTTAGGGTTTTTGATATCCTTCCATATTCCCGAAACTTCAAAAAAACCCGCCCACTATTTCCACTCAATATTTTTCTGGACTCATTAACCCCAAAGCAATGCGGTTTCTTTATCGGCAAATTTCGGCAAAACTTTAGCGGCAAAGTAAAATTATTTTAAAAAAATCAATGGGTTGGGTGTTCCATGCGAATAGGCGGGACCGTAAAAAGACCAGCAGGAGGGCAAAATCACCAGAGGAAGGGGGGGCCGTAGAAAAACATCGCGGACGCCGATGGGGGATTCATCCAAATTTTTTAACAACCTGTTGCTGAATTTCCGGCAGCAAATCTTTCCATTCCTCATAAAAAGGAACAATTTCATATTCCAACAAATCGGCCAGCAAAACCCAATCCTTATTTTTATTGGCGTCCAGCATTTGGCCGGTCAATTCCACCAGCTGGTCCTGTTTTTCCCGCAGACTCGGCCCTTGGAAAAAACGGGTTTCCGAAGAAATATCGACGGCCTTTACCAGAGAATCCACCACTTGTGAAAACCAATCGATGCCGTCGATGATATTGAGGAAAAATTTGTTGGCCTCCTGCTCGCTCCCCATCCGGAACAATTCAGAGGCTTTTTCGATGCCCGGAATCAGTTTTTCCAGGTAATTTTCGGCGTTGGTTAAATTTTTCCCCAGGATATCGATCAGGGAGTAAATTTCCGCTTCAAGAGTATCGATTTGGGAGACAGGGGTCCGGCGGACCGGCAAGGAGTCCGGGGCAACCTCCTTTTCATTGATCCGAACTTTGCAGATCACGTTTTCTTTCCCGGATTGGGTCCGCAGGATGCCGTCGAGGACCTCCCCCAGGGTTTCCCCCTCGTAGGACCGGTTGTCCTCCTGCCCATTGATAGAAATTTTCATCGAATTCCCCCCGGATCAGGTCCCATCGGCCTTTCCAACAGGTTATTTTAATCATTGTCCCGGCTCATTGCAACCCAACAATCAATGGGTTTGAACCCCCTTGCCGGACGCCCTATTGACAGGGCGGAGATTTCGATTTACCTTGTTAACTTATTGAAATTAAAATACTTTTTGGTGAAATCCATGTTCGAATCGATTCGCTCCGGCAATTTGAACCGGCTTCTCAACATCGTCGAAAAGAACCGGACGGGGTTGGGCAAGTCCCTGGAAAAAATCGCCTCCGGCCGCAGGTTGAACCGGGCTGGGGAAGATGCCGCCTCCCTGTCGATATCCACCCGGCTGCGTTCTGAAATCCGCGCCCTGACCCAGGCGGTCCGCAATGTGGAGAACGGAACCCATTTCATCCGCTCCGCGGAAGGGGGGCTGGCGGCCATTTCCGATTTGGTGGGCCGGGGCCGGGAACTGGCTCTGCAGGCGGCCAATGGAACCCGCGGCAGCCAGGAAAGGCAAACCCTGCAAGCGGAATTTTCACAAATCAAGAGCGAAATCGACCGCATTTCCCGGTCCGCCGAATTCAACGGGCAAAAACTTCTGGACGGGTCCCTGGGAGCCGGGTCCGCCACGCAAATCGATATTCAGGCCGGAACCGGAAGCGGACCGGAAAACCGCATCAACCTGAACCTCATCGAAAGCACCGATGCCCAATCGCTGGGATTGGCGGGGACGGACATCTCCACCGCCGACGGAGCCCTTAAAACCCTGGATGCCCTGGACGGGGCCGCGGAAACCGTGACCGCGTCCCGCGGCAATATGGGAGCCGCGGGCAACCGGCTGATCGTTTCGGCCAACGGACTCGGCACCCGAATCGAGAACCTGACCCAATCGGAATCGAAACTGGCGGATACGGACCTGGCGAAGGAGATTTCCGATTTGCGAAGCGGGCTGTTGTCGTTTCAAACCTCCATAAAAACCCTGGCCCTCGACCTGCGGCAAAACGAGAGCGCCACCGGCCGCCTCCTCAATTTCCGGATTTAACCTCCCCAAGAAGTTGGCATTCCTTGAGAAAGCCGCCCAGAATTTTTGAAAGAACGTGCCCCTGGTTATCCATGACGTAGGGAATATTCATGTTCACGAATTAGGTCATTTTCCAATGATCCGTTTTTTAATATCCGGCTGCAAAATCATCGAGGCTTTGGTTTTTTGAATCAGTTGATGGAGATGCTCTTCTTTAATCCGGCCTTTGTATTCGATCAAACCCTGGTCATATTGAGATTTGAAAAGGGTTTTATCCCAAAGCCGGTGATTGTTGAGATCGACAAAGGTGTGATCCTCCGACGCAAAAAATTCCAACTCTCACGGCGGAATCGCAAGAATATCGTCCTGCCGGGTTTGGGATAAAAAGGGAATTTTCCGGTTTTTATCGGTGGTGGTCAAAATGACCAGAAGGGGTCCGGATGCAAGGGGCTACTCAAATAAACCAGGAATTTTGCCTTGGTCTGATCCGGGAACTGAAAACGATGATGAAGAAAAACGGCTCCCTGTTTGAGCAAGGCGTCCAGGGGAAACCGGATGGGCATTACCTGGGCTTTTGGAGGGATTCCAGGCCGGCCCAAGCATCCTGGGTTTCCTGGATGTAATTCGCCATGGCCTCATCCTCGGGGTCCAGGAAATCCTCGTAGGCCATTTCCAACTCGGCTTCTTGCCAGGCTTTTTCGTGGTGAGACAAATCCCTCAGTTGCTTGGCTGTTTTAGCGCCGTATTGGGAGAAAACTTCTTCCAGCACTTCCCGGTCGGAATCGGAAAACACCCCCAAATCCGCCTCGCGCAACGGAATGATAAACGGTTTGGGAGCATGGGGCGGGTTCGGCTCCAACTCCACTTTTATGAACTCATCCCGAAGGTCCAGGCGGGTGCGCACGTCTTTAAGGTAATCATAGACGGCGGAGGGGTTGGGGCCGTGGTCCATTTTAATATAGGTATCGCCGGTAATGGGCCGGCCGTAACGTTTCAGGTGCAACTTGTCCGCATAAAAAAGTAATTTGGCAATCTGCATGAAGGAAAATTTTTGCCCATTCTCCTTGGCCTTTTGGCAAAGATAGAGGAGGGAGTTGACAGCCACTTCAGGTTTAATGGGGAATAGCCACATAAGGATAATATTAAGTCACTCGGATAAAATTGTCAAAACCCCCACCCCAAACTGGAAGTAAGCTTTAGTCAGACCCAAGAATTGGCTTTTGTATTCTTTGAGAAGCCCATCCAAAATTTTTGAAAGGACATGATCATGGCTGTCTATGACGTAGGGGATTTTCCTGGCAACTTTTTTATGAATCACGATTCATTGCCGTATCTCGGTTTTTTTACGGCTTGTCCTTTCCGCAAGTTTTGACACAGGCCTCACCCAAACAGTTTGTCCGCAAGTTCAGATTTCCTTATTTCCAGACAGGACGCGATATCACTCAATATCCTGCTCAGGGCACCTGTTTTCAGGGAGGCGTGTTGGGGAATGGTAATGATGGTGTTCCTTGCCCTGAATCACCGAGGTCATCCGAATATGGCTCCCTGTCCGGCGGACAACTGCATAACCGAACATTCCGAGCAAATCACATAGTTCCTCGCCGCTTACATCCCTGGGCAGTTTCACGCTGGAATGACCTCGTCTTCTACAAAATGCAAGCGGATCATGGCGGGTTTGCCTCTTTCGCCGAAATGACAGTTGACTGCGTCTTTTACCGCCTCTTTCATTGCCTCCATCGTATCCGCTTCCGTGAAAATCGAATGCCCCAGAGCCCGGGCCTCGAATCCCCCTTCAGGCGACTCTTCAATAACAAAAAGATTTCCTTATCCATTATGGGTCCCTCCCTAAAACACTCGTGCGCGGCTGGGAAAAAAAGTCTTTCTTCTTCCACGTAAGTTATTAATTCACCGCGGATTCAACCCGCAAGTACAACTGCCAGTAACGTTTTCTTTTTGAAGAATATCTCATAAAATGTTTTGAAGCCAGGCGATTTTCCATACCGGTGGAATCGATCCGATGTTGAAGGGGAAATTTGAGATTCCCCGGCGGGAGAATTGGTTCTTGACCGCCGCTTTTTGAAATGATATTAAAATACACCCTCAAACCCATTATTTTTGCACAGGCTGGAGACGATTCAATGGAAGTCAACAAGATCAAGATCGAAATACGGAAACACCATGTGACGCCGGGAATAAATGTTTTGGACCTTATCGTAGACGCCAATGGTGAAAAGATAATCAAGCAGACCCAGCACAAGGATACCGACCAGGCTTTTCAGAAATTCGTCAAGGAGGCCATCCGCATCGCCAAGGAACTCGCCGAGGCCAGGATCGAATAATCCCTCCAAGCCCAAAGTCCGGCACCCGCTCCCCGCATCGCGGGACGTTTCAGGAGGTTCCCGCCCCGGCGGGTCCCGCGTCCGCGCACCCGCGCCCAAAACTTTCCCTATTCATATCAAAAAGCCAAAAGATGGATTGAAATTCTAGGGGGGAGTGTGTGAATGCCGGTCAGGAGACCCCATCCCTCTTGACATTCATTTTCTTGAGTTTTTCCACGAGGGTGGTGCGGTTGAGACCGAGCAGGTTGGCCGCCTTGTTTTTGACCCAGTCGGTTTTTTCGAGGGCTTCCAGAATGAGTTCCCGTTCGAAATCCTCAACCGCCATTTTCAGGTTCATTCCCTCGTCGGGCACACCGGCGAAAATGGATTTTCTAAGAGAGTTTTGCAGCATCTCGGTGGGACGTTCATTGATGACGGGTTCCTCCAGGGGCGTCCATTTTTCTTTCGGGGTTTCTCCCAGGACCTTTTCGGGTAAATCGCGGGGGGAGATCACGGAGCCCGAACTCAAAACCACCATCCGCTCAATAAAATTCGCCAGCTCCCGGATGTTCCCCGGCCAGGAATAATTGACAAGGATGTCCACCGCCTCCTGGCTGATGGTTTTGCAGATTTTATTTTTCGTCTCATTGAACCGGCCGAGGAAATGTTCCACGAGAAGAGGGATGTCCGACCGCCGCTCCCGTAACGGCGGCATGAAAATGGGAATGATGTTGAGCCGGTAATACAGGTCTTCCCGGAAGCGCCCGTTCTGGACGGCGTGTTCCAGATTACAGTGCGTGGCGGCGATGACGCGGACATCGATGGGAATCGACTTACTGCCGCCGATCCGGTCGATTTCCCGCTCGGACAACACTCGCAGGAGCTTGACCTGGAGCGTGAGCGGCATATCCCCGATTTCATCGAGGAAGATGGTTCCCTCGTGGGCCAGTTCCATGCGCCCGACCCGGGTGTTGCCCGCCCCGGTGAACGCGCCCTTCTCATAGCCGAACAGCTCGCTTTCCAGAAGTTCATGGGGAATCGCGGCGCAATTGACGGCGATGAACGATTTCCGGGACCGGGGACTGTTCAAATGCAGCGCCCGCGCGATCAACTCCTTGCCGGTTCCGCTTTCCCCAAAGATCATCACCGTGCTGTCGGTACCCGCCGCTTTCTCCACCACTTCGAAGACTTCGCGAATGGGCTTGCTTTCGCCGATGATCTGGAAGGAGTCTGTTCGCAAATTTATTTTCATAAACTGAAAATCATTATAGTCAGAACCCGGTGTTTGTCAAAAAAAAGCCCCGCGGGAAATAGGAACCCATTGCCTTTTCACCCTTCCCGATTTCCGTATCCGAAAATAACACAGGGCTTTCGGAAAACTGAGATGCCGAACCCGGGCCGTTTTTTTTCTTGCCGGATTTTTCAACGGGCGCTCTCATTTGCCGATACAAAATTCGCCGAAGATCCGGTCCAGCAAATCCTCGCCGAAAGTTTTGCCGAGAAGGTTCCCGATTTGTTCCAGAGCCAGGGTGACATCCACCGCCACGAACTCTTCCGACAATCCTTTTTCCAGGGAAGCGCCCGCTTTTTCCAGGGAGTCTCGGGCTTCGGCCAGGCATCGGCGGTGGCGTTCGCGGGTGATGATCACCGGCTCCTCCAACCGTTGTCCCCCCATCGCGAAATCATAAATGGCATCGAAAAGCCGGGGCAGTCCCATCCCCTCCGTCGCGGAAATTTTGAGGACCGGTTCACCGGGGAACCGCGCCTTTAGCTCACTCTCTTCCATTCTTTGCGGCAGGTCGGTTTTGTTCATGAGGATCAGCCTGGATTTATTCCCCACTTCCCGGATCAGGAGATCGTCGTTGGCGTCCAGGGGGCGGGAGGCGTCGAAAACAGCCAGGGCCAGGCCGGCCCGGGCCAGGGCCGCGCGCGCCCTTTGAATCCCTTGTTCCTCAATGAGGTCCGGGTTCTCCCGCAATCCCGCCGCGTCGACGATGTTGATGTGAACGTCCTTGATGCGCACCCTCTCCTCCAGGGTATCGCGGGTGGTTCCGGGAATGGAGGTTACGATGGCCCGGTCCTCCTGCAACAGGGCATTGAGCAGGCTGGATTTACCCACATTGGGTTTTCCCACCAGGGCGACAGCCACCCCCTCGCGGAAAATTTTTCCCTGGCGGTAAGTTCGTATCAACGACTCCAGGGCCTGACTCAGGATGTGGATTCCTTCCCGCGTTTCATCCCGGCTTTGAAAACTGAGGTCATCTTCGGGAAAGTCGATGGCCGCCTCCAACTGGGCCAGGACCGCCAGCAACCGGTCATACATTTCATTCAGGCGGGCCGAAAGGTCTCCCTTGAGTTGCGAGACGGCTGACCGCAAGGCGCGTTCCGAGGAAGCGGCGATCACATCCGCGACCGCTTCCGCCTGGGACAGGTCGATACGGCCGTTGAGAAAAGCGCGCCGCGTGAATTCGCCGGGTTCCGCCAACCGCGCTCCCTGGTCCAGAATCAATCCCAGAATCCGGGAAGAAACGAAAACCCCTCCATGCGCGCTGATCTCCACCACGTCCTCCGCCGTATAGCTCCTGGGTCCCTGGAACCAAGTCAGCAAAACCTCGTCCACGCATTGGCCGGCGCCCGGTTGGCGAATCTCACCGAAATAGACATGATGGGGAGAAAAATCCTGGACCTCCAAACCGCTCGAGGCATGAAACAGGGTGGAGGCTATGGCCAGAGCCCGTTTTCCGCTGATGCGGATCAGGCTGACCCCCCCCTCCCCCACGGGGGTGGCGATGGCTGTGATCGTATCGCTCATGGGCTCCCGGGAACGGCTCCGGCGGTAACATTGATCTTTTGGTTTCCCCTTACTTTTGTTCAGGCGATACCCGTGCTAATCCTTGGCGACCCGGTAAATATAAAACTGTTGAGCAATCGTCAAAAGGTTGTTCACGGTCCAGTAGATCACGAGGCCCGAGGGAAAGGAAACAAACAAAAAAGTGAAAACGATAGGCAGAAACATCATCATTTTCTGCTGGATGGGATCCCCCATGGAAGGCGTCATCTTTTGCTGGAGAAACATGGTCGCCCCCATGAGGACCGGGGTGACGTAATAGGGGTCACGCACGGAAAGATCCGTAATCCAGCCCATGAACGGCGCGCCGCGCAGCTCGATGGAAAAAAACAGCGTGTGGTACAGAGCGATGAACACCGGAATCTGCAGCAACATGGGAAGACAGCCCCCCAGGGGATTCACCTTGTACTTCTTGTAGAGCTCGAGCATCTCTTCATTCATCTTCGTCCGGTTGCCCTTGTTCCGTTCCTGGATAACCTTGATGTAGGGCTGGATTTTCCGCATCCCTTTCATCGACTTGAAGCTTTTATGAGTCAACGGAAAGAACAGCACCTTTATGATGACCGTTAATATGATAATCGACCAGCCGTAATTGTTGGTCATCCCGTGAAAAAAATCGAGGGTCTTGAGAAGAGGTTTCACAAGAAAAGCGAATTTGTTGCCCAGCCATCCATAATCCAGCAACCGCACCAGTTTGTGGCCGGAGTCTTCCAGCAACTGCAACTGCTTGGTCCCGGCATACAGGAGAAGGGTGGTCGAGGCGGCGGATTGCACGGTTTCAAAATCCAGGCCGATGTATAGAGCCTCCCCTTTCTTTTCCACCAGGGCGGACTTGATCCCTTGCCGCGGAATGAGGGCCACGGCGAAGTATTTATTCTGGAATGCCGTCCAATTCAGATCGCCGCGAAAACGCACCTCGCCGTTGATGTCCTCCGCCGGGGATTCGATGCGTTCGTTGTTGTTCAAGGTCGTGGGACCTGAAAAAACGAAATAATCGGTTTGGGAACTCACCTTCCCCCCCATCGACGGTCCCCATATGACCTCATACCGCTGGTCCGGCCCTCCAACTGTTGGAGGGGCGTTGATCCGGGTTTTAACTTCCACAAGAAAGTGATTGAACTGAAAAATAAACTCGCGCACCACATCCAGTCCGGATGCGTGTTTCAGATGCAACGTCAGCTTGCCGACGGGATTGGATTCCGACAACACCAGCGATTGGGTGGACGGTTGGTAATAACCGTTTTGCAATATGCGGGTCACCGCCGGGTCGGTGGATTCCAGGGACAGCGGCCAGGCGGCTCCATTCGGATGGTTAACGAGATCGACAGTCGTCCCATCGTCATCATGGTATTCAGGAAGCAGAATATTGCGCAGGTTGCCTCCCCTGGTGGAAAATACCAGCGTGGCCCGACCGGTAGACACCCTCACCAATTCTTCCTTAACTTGAACCAGGGGTTCGGGAAGGGCGGCGGAAGGAGGCTGCATGGGCGCATCCTCCTGCATCGGGACCGGCGCCTGCGTTCCCATTTCAGGGGGACGGACGCCGGCCGGCGGCGGCGTTTTCTCCGCCTGCCCGGGAACCTCCGCCTTCTTCTCGGGAGGAGGTCCCTGGATAACCGAAAGGAAATATCCCCAGCCCACGAATATGACCAACGACAAAATGAAGGCGAGTAAAACCCTGTTTTCCAATTCAGTTCTCCACGGTTGGCATCAATAAATTATTTCAAGGGGTCGGCCCCGCCCTCGTGATAGGGGTGACATTTCAACAATCGCATAAAAATCCGGCCCACGGCCCGGAACAGGCTGAACCGATCCAATGCCTGCACCGCGTATTCCGAACAACTGGGGTAAAACCTGCAGGAGGGCGCTAGAAAAGGCGAAATCCCTTTCTGATACATTTTCAGCGTGAAAATAAAAAAACGGTTCAACATGAAATTTAAGGACCTGTTACCTGGGGCGGGGAAAATTATAAGGTTTTTGATTTAGTCAGAAGAATTTCCGAAAATTTTTTTTCAAGAATTGAAAAGGGAAGGGGAGCCAAATCCTTTCCTGAAATCACGACGATATCTATCGGCGAACGAATGCGGCCTTTCAGGTGGCGGAACACCTCTCGAATTTTCCGTTTGGCGCGGTTACGGATCGGGGAATTACCGATTTTCCTGGATGCGATGATACCCAGCCTGCTTCTGTTTAATCCGTTGGGGCTTAAAAAGAGGATACAAATGCGGTCAATTCTTGTTTTCTGGCCCTCGGCCATGACCCGTTCGAATTCGGGCCGTTTGGCCAGCCTTTCATCTTTTTTAAAGGTGAACCGGCCCATGGATCAGACAGCCAGTTTTTTTCGGCCCTTCCTTCTTCGGTTGGCCAATACCCTCCTGCCGCCTACCGTGGAGTTTCTTTTCCGGAACCCGTGCGTTCGTTTCCGCCGCAGGTTTTTTGGTTGATACGTTCGCTTCATACTAACAAACCCCTCTTCCGGGACCTCTGGAATAATGAATCAATAATATATTAAATTTCAAAATCTTAAATCAATCGCGCGCCATGGTTTGGCTAGAATGATTTTAAGGAATTATTTCACCCGCAAAATCCCTTGTCAAGCAAGTTTTCCGATTATTTTCTGCCAATTCAAACCTTTGGAACAGCAAACCCTTGCTTGGACCAAGATGCCTTTCCGGCGGAAATTCCGTGGTTTCGCGCCCGAGGAAATTTCCCCCGGCGTTTTTTGTTAAATTTAATCGAATTTTGTTGTAACATATTTAAAATCAATAATAAAACCCTTACGGGGGGATCATGACCGCTTTACAATTTAGCTTCTCCCATCGGAAACTCCTTCCACCCCGTTTCCAACCCAAGCCATGTTCCCGGCGCATCGGTTCATGGGCATTACTGGGGTTGATCGCGGCGTGGACTTTTTGTTTTCTCCCGGGCAGCGCCGCGGCGGAGCCGGACCAAAACACCCGCCGGGGAAAGGCCACCACCGAATCTTTCCAACCCCTGGAAACCGCGCAATTATCTCCCGGGCGGGTCAAGATTCTGGAAGGCCAACCTAAAACCACCGAAGGGAGCAAACTTCAGTTCACCGAAAACAAGTTGAAACAAGCGGGTTTCATCTTGCCGGAAACGAAACAGGTGGGAAAAATCATTGCGAATCTGGAAAATTACTATACCTATTCAACCGGCGAAATCGTTTATATAGATATCGGCACGGAACAGGGAGTGCAAGCTGGGGACCGGTTCACCATCATAGCCAAGGACCATCCCGTTTTCCATCCGGTCATCCATGAGGAAAACCAAACAAGCGTTCCCGATTACCAAAGGAGCCCAGGAGAACCTTACCCTGCCTTTTTCTCCCACGCGGGAAAATTCATGGGCTTTGTGGTAAACATTTTAGGGTACCTGGAAGTTCTGGAATCGACCCAGGGTTCCTCCAAAAGTGTGATCCGGGAAACTTATCGTCCCATTAGCGACGGGAGCCTCGTGACTCCTTACCGGAAAGTGGGGGACCCCCCGGCCTTTCCCGAGGTGAAACCCCCCCGGCCCGTCGAGGGTTACATGATCGCTTTTAGGAATGATCTATTTTACGGCGCATTGAACGATATTGTGTATATCGACATGGGACGAAACCAAAATGTGTCTCCCGGCGACCGGTTCGAAGTTTACACCGATTTCATCCCGAGCAAAAAGGCCGGGTATGGATATGAGTCGGGACATACGCTCTCCATTCCCCATGTGGTCGGGGAAATACAGGTCATCGATACGGAAGAGGAAACCGCGACGGCCGTCATCACCCAAAGCTCAAGGCCACTTCCGCTGGGAAGCCACCTTCGATACAAACCGGTGGAAGTGGTGGCGCGTCCCTTGAATGACGTCCTGGCCCTTCAGGAAGCCCCCTCGTACGAACCGGAGGATGTGGAAATCCCAATTGAAAAACCGGTGGAACCGAAGGAAGAGGAGCCCTTCGCAGTTATGGAGCCGCCCCCGGTGGAGCGGGAAGAGGGGCAGGCGGAATTATTGTCCTTTCGCCCCACCCAGGAACTGGCCGATGTTCACTTCCAGTTCGACAAATGGGATCTCGACTCTATCTCCCAGGAAATCCTGCATAAAAACCTGGAATATCTGAAGGAGCATCCGGGGATGAAAGTACAAATCGAGGGGCATTGCGACGAAAGGGGCACCAACAATTACAACCTGGCACTCGGAGAACGCCGGGCCGGCGCCGTCAAAAATTATCTAGCATCCCAGGGGATCGAGGAAGACCGGATGCACCTGATCAGTTACGGGGAAGAGAAACCCCTCTGTTTCAAGAGTGAAGAAAACTGCTGGCGCCAGAATCGCAGGGTCCATTTTTTGATCAATGACGCGGCCGAGAGCGTCAATTAGCCCGGATTTTGAGGAATCTCTTCTTCCCGACCTTGATCAAGTATTCCTGATCTCCATCCAATTGCAGGGTGGCGTCTGAAACCCTCTTACCATTGACCGCGACCGCCCCCTGCTGAATCAGGCGGCGCGCCGCCGAGGTGCTGCTTGTCAGTGAATTTTCCGCGAGCACCTTGCAAATCCACCGTGGCTCCTTTCCCCAGACCGGGATTTCGGGAATATCTTCTGGAAGTTTCTTGTTGCGGAAAACATTTTCAAATTCCCCGGCGGCCTTTTCGGCCGCGGCGCCAGAGTGGTACCGCGTCACCATCTCCCGGGCCAGGCGCACCTTGGCATTTTTGGGATTGATTTTTCCCGAATCCGCCTGCCGTCGGAGGTCCTCCAGTTCCTGTTCCGGAACGTCGCTCAACAACTCATAATAACGCCACATCAATTCGTCGGAAATCGACATGATCTTACCGAACATTTCTCCCGGTGGGTCGAACACGCCGATACTGTTTCCCAGGCTCTTGCTCATTTTTTGAACCCCGTCGGTTCCTTCCAACAGGGGTAGGGTGATGACCGTTTGCGGGGCCATGCCGTAAGCCCGCTGCAGATCCCTCCCCACAAGCAAGTTGAATTTCTGGTCGGTCCCCCCCAGTTCGACATCGGATTTCAGGGCGACCGAATCATACCCCTGAATGAGGGGATAGAGCAGTTCGTGGAGGGAAACCGGTAAATGTTTCGCCAACCGTTGTTGAAAATCGTCCCGTTCCAGCATTCGCGCCACCGTGTACTTTGCCGCGAGAGAAATCATATCCGCCGAGGTCAGCCGGTTCATCCACTCGCTGTTGTACTCGACGACGGTTTTTTCCTTATCCAGGATCAGGTAGACCTGTTCGAGATAGGTTTTCGCGTTTTCCTCGACCTCCTGCGGAGTCAGGCTCTTCCGGGTTTCCGACTTGCCCGTGGGATCGCCAATCATCCCGGTAAAATCCCCGACCAGGAAAATCACCTGGTGTCCGAGATCCTGAAACTGCTTCATCTTGTGCAGCAGCACGGTATGCCCCAGGTGGAGGTCCGGCGCCGTGGGGTCGAAGCCCGCCTTGACTCGAAGGGGCTTGCCTGCTTTAATGGATTTTTCCAATTGAGCGGCAAGTTCTTTCTCGTCGATGATTTCCGTGGTTCCCCGCCGGATAATTTTTAACTGTTCTGATACAGGAAGCATAGACAACGGGAAGGTTCCTTCCGCAACCCAGGGCTCAAAAAAGGGAAGGGAAGGGAGCGGTTAAATTGCCCAAAGTGAATTATCATACCTCAAGGCAAACGGGAAACCAAGGCGGCGCGGCAAGAAAAATTCATGGCAACCCATAACAACCTTTTGGGACACGCCGCGGCTCGGTATAATGAGGCATGGAACATTTTCAAGAAAAATCCCCGGAACATCCCGCCATGAAAATCATGAATCCGGAGTCCGGCAAATCCAAAGGGGCTTTTCAACAGATCTGGCACAATAAGTACCAGGCGGCCGCCTATGGATTTTTTGGGCTGAACCTGGTTTACGCCGGCCTGGCCTGGGAGTTCATGCCTCCCTTCATGAAAAGTTTTCCCAAGGAAATCTTCTGGACCGGATTCATGCTATTGATCCTGCTCCTTACGGTATTCATCTACAAGGGGAAAAAGAGGCTGGTTCAGATTCTCGCGGTGATTTACGCTCTGCGCTCGGTGGGAGCGGGCGCCTTGTTGATCACCGGAAAATCCATTCCCGGCGTCCCTTATTTCCTTCCCTGTCTGATTTTGGCATTTTATATATTGGGCCGGGCGGGCTGGGAGTGGCCTTGAGGCCGGCCATGGGAATCACGGGGGCCACCCCCCTGCCCCGCCCGCCGAATTAAGAACGTTTCCTTAACCTTTCGACGACACCATGAAAAAACTCGTGTTGGATGGGGAAACCCTGACGCTGGACCGTATCATCGCCGCATCGAAGCCGGAGACACAGGTATCGATCGCTTCCGCGTCCAGAAAAAAAGTGAACCAGTCGCGCGCCGTCATCGACGAGGCCGTCAAGTCCGGGAAAAAGGTCTACGGCGTGACCACAGGATTTGGCGCCTTGAGCGATGTGGTCATCTCCCGGGCCCAGGGGAAACAACTGCAAAAGAATATCTTGATGAGCCACGCCGCCGGGGTGGGGAATCCCCTGTCCGATGATATCGTGCGGATGGTTCTGGCGTTGATGATCAACAGCAAAGCGAAAGGCTATTCGGGCCTGCGGTGGTCCACACTGAGAACGCTGGCCCGCCTGTTCAACCGCGGGGTGATCCCTTTCGTTCCCGAAAAAGGATCGGTCGGAGCCAGCGGCGACCTGGCCCCCCTGGCCCACCTCTCCCTGGTGCTCATCGGGCGCGGAAGGGCGCGGTGGCAGGGAAGCTGGATGACCGGCGTGCGCGCCCTGCGGCGGGCGGAGATCGCACCCGTTTCCCTCGTGGAAGGGGAAGGGCTGGCCCTGATCAACGGCACCGAGGTGATGACGGCCCTGGGGGCGTGGACCCTCCACCAGGGCCGGAAACTGGCGAAACTGGCCGATATCGCTGCGTCCATGAGCCTGGAAGTCCTCCTGGGAACCAACACCCAGTTCCATAAACGAATCCATCGCATTCGCCCTCATCCGGGACAAATCGAATCGGCCGCCAACATGCGCCGGATCACCGACGGCAGCGAGATCATTTCCTCGCATAAGGACTGCGGCCGGATCCAGGACGCCTATTCGCTTCGCTGCGCCCCCCAGGTGCATGGGGCCAGCCGCGACACCCTGGGGTTCGTCCGCAAGGTGATCGAGACCGAAATGAACTCCGCCACCGAAAACCCCCTGGTGTTTCCGGACGGCCAAATCCTTTCCGGAGGAAATTTTCACGGCCAACCGGTAGCCCTGGCACTGGATCACCTGGCGGTGGCCCTCGCGGAACTTGCCGATATTTCCGAACGCCGAATCGAACGGATGGTCAATCCCAACCTCAGTGGGCTGCCATCGTTCCTGATCGATCAGGGTGGCGTGAACTCCGGTTTCATGATCGTTCAATACACCGCCGCGGCCCTGGTCTCCGAAAACAAGGTGCTCGCGCATCCCGCATCGGTGGACTCCATCCCCACCTCGGCGAACAAGGAGGACCATGTGAGCATGGGCACCATCGCCGCCCGGAAGGCGCGTGAAATCGCGGGCAACCTGAAACACGTGGTCGCCATCGAGCTGTTGTGCGCGGCGCAGGCTCTCGACCTGTTCACCAATCTCAAACCGGGCCGGGGAACCCTGGCGGCCTACCGGGTATTGCGCAGTCACATCACCCACATGGATCGAGACCGCGAACTGGCGCCCGATATCGAAACCATCGCCGGACTGATCGATGGCGATCAAATCCTGAACGCAGTCGAGAGCGCCTGCGGAAACCTTTCATGATTTAACCCGAACCAGCGTACTCCATTCCCCATGAACGATTTTAACGCCTCCGTCTTCGTGAAAACATCCGGCCGGCTGCCCCTGGTCACGTCCCAGGGCCGGGCGTTTCTTGGACTTCAGCATTCCCGGTCCCCGGAACTGGCCGGGCGGATGGAATCCTTTTTCGAGTATTTGAACGGTGTCCTGGGATTCGCCGACACGGTGGAGGGCCAAAGGTCGCAGGCGTGTTTCAACACCATCCTGCGGGCCGCTTATCCGGAAGTGATGCTCGATCTGGCCGACCTGATCTTCGTTCAACACGAACGGCCGGCGGTCTTTCTGAATTTCGATCACATCAACATCAACCTGCGCCGGGACCGCGCCGCCAATTATGGCCCGCTGGATCGATTGAACCAGAACATGGGAATTCTGTTTCAGCAGTTGGCGCGACGGTTGCGGGAGGATCCCGCTTTTTTCAACGATCCTGAAATCGTCCGGCTGCTGAGCGAAAGTTACAGTTATTACCTGTACCAGACGAAAAATTTTCCCTGGG
This sequence comes from Nitrospinaceae bacterium, assembly GCA_046754465.1. Taxonomy (GTDB): domain Bacteria; phylum Nitrospinota; class Nitrospinia; order Nitrospinales; family VA-1; genus JBHHVU01. The sequence goes on from JBHHVU010000052.1 coordinate 17,776, forward strand.
ACGACCCGTTTCCGGACCTTCCCCCTGGCCTCGACCGGCCGGTTATGGATATCGCCACCGGCCTCGCCGGGTTCAGCCGCATCCACCAGTGGCCCGAGCCGCATCCCAAGCTGATCCTCACCGACCATATGCCTTTTATCGTCCAGGGCCTGAATCATTACAAAAACCTGGTTGGGAAAACCAATGTCGATATCCTCCCCGTTGATTTCGGAGGGAATGAGCCGGATTCGCCCGGACTGGGCTGCATTCTCGCCACCAAATTCCTGCATCACCTGCAACGGCCGCAAAGGCGCCGGTTCCTGCAATGGGCGCGGGACAACCTGGCTCCCGGCGGGGTCCTCCGGATTCTGGATACCGACCTGGAAAACCGGATTCTCCAAAGGACTAGCGATCCGGAATTCAGGAAACGGCTCAACCCCGGTTACCTGGAAACCCTAGTGGACATCGAAAGGAATTTCTGCGAAACGCTGGTGGGCGACACGCGGCAAACGGGGTTCCGGGTCACCCACTTCGATTTCAACGAATACGAGGATGAAACAGATGCCTACAGCCTGTATCCGGGGGACAATCTATTGATCCGGTTTCTGGGGTTTGAAATTTCAGCGGAGAAAACCGGCGGGGCGGGCTAATCCCCTTTCCCGGCCCGATGTCCGATAGGGGTTCGGGAACAATTTCATGGCGGCGCGAGACCTCATGAAGAACCGGGAGGAGGTTTCAAATATTTCCGGATGGTTTTCCAGTCGGTTTGGGTGGCTTTTCTGGCGGCGGACTCCATGGCCCGGTAGTGGAGGACCATGCGTTTTCCCAAGGGGGTCAGAGCCGCCCCGCCGCCCCCCTTCCCGCCGGTGAACCCGGTGACCAGGGGCTTCTTGAAGCACCGATTCATGGTGTCCACCATGTCCCAGGCCCTGCGGTAGCTCAGGTGGTTCTCCTTGGCGGCCTGGGAGATCGACCCGGTCCGTTGAATGGCCTCCAGCAGGTCCACCTTCCCCGGCCCCAGGGCGATACATCCGGCGGCCAGCACCCGGATCCGGGGTTTGCAGATGAACGGTTTTTTCCGGGTGAGCGCCATTTTCCTTTTCTCAAGGCTGGTCATCGGGAACCGGGTACCCGAGCGATCCCCAGCACATTGGGAACGGGCCAAGCATACCGGTTCTCGTCGTTTTCGTTGGACCCGGTGGAATAACTTCCGACAAACTCGAACTCCCGGGTTTCGCTATGGATATAAAGCTGGGCGTCTTTGCCTCCTTCAACATACATGGCCCGCCGCAGATCGATGGGAAGGTCAAGGAGGTGATTGATCAGGTCATGCGTGGTGTAGGGGGAACGCACATGGATGAACAGAAACCGGCCTTTCCCATCCCTGCCGATGGCCGCGGTGCTCCATTTTTTCGTTTGCTGGCTCCAGACATTTTCGCGTTGACAGGAAATCATGCGGATACTCTGGATCAAGGACTGGAATTGTTTTCGCAGCCGATCGAAATCCTCGCAGTCCCGGTCGATGATCATGGCGGGGGGGAGCGTCTGGTCCCACGGGTCGAAAGCAAGGATCGTCTTATCCTTCGACACCCAGGAACTGTTGACGTGAGGCCCGGTTTTCATGTAGGAAACGCTGGTGCGGTTATCCTTTTGATACATGCTGGCGTTGATTCCCGCTACGAGGCCGTGGCGGCGCACCCATTCCTTGACAGACCGGGCATGGCCCCGCTCCTCGGCGGAAGCGTTTAAAAGGCGAAATTGAAAATGGCGAAGGTCGAACCGGAGAACGCGGATCACCGAGTCCCCGTAATCTGATTTTTGAGGGGAGACAAAAGACCCCAGTTCCAGACCCGGTTCCAGGGTTTGCCAGTCATTCTTTTGCGGCTGGGCGAGTGAGCTGCGCTGGGGCAAGCCGGGGACGGCCAGGACTCCCGCGACAAAAAACGCCACGGAATAAAGGACTGATAGTTTTCTCAAGATACGGCCTCTTTTCACGAATCGCCCACACGCAGCCGGATTCCCTGGACAACGCTCTCCCGAAGGCAAGGGGACCGGGCCGGGTCAACCCGCCCTAAATTCGGTCAGGACGATATATTATCCTGACACCTACGCCCGGAAAAGTGGTTAAAATTATCATTTCTCCAGAAGCATTTCAACAATCAACTCCAGCCGGGACCGGAATAAAAATCCCGCGGGGGACGCCGGGCCGCGATCGGCTGATAGCAGGGACGAACCGGGAAATCCGTGCTCCGGAAAGATAAGGAAGCGGGCCCGGGCATCGCCCGCGGCACGGGGAAATAATTAAATTTTTCACATTCGGGCATGAATTCGGAAACAACTGTTTTTTTTGGGTTCACCCGCATAATTTCTTCAAACCGCCAATTGATTTTAAATTCATTTTGTTCCATAATAATCCAGTTTCATCATAAATTTGCATTGAGGGGGAGGCGGCGGATTTTCCGGACTGCCGATTTTTCGGGTTTCCCTTATTTTTTTGCGTCCCGCGGAGTTTGATGGGAAGAGATTCCATAACATTTATTTTGATTAAGGAGTGTCTATGAAAACCGCAGCTCGATTATTGGTATTGGTAGCAATGATCTTTTTCATCGGTTGTGCCACGCAGACCGGGGGGAAACCCGGCGGCGCCGCCGCCACTGTTGCCCCAGCACCTTCCGAAGGGAAAAGTAAAATGTTGACCAAAAAAGATTATGAACGGTTGGGAATCAAGGAAACGGGGGGCTCCAACTACTAACCCCTATCGGATTTTCTAGCAGGCAAAATCTTTTGTCTTTTGTTATGTTTTCACCCTTTCCGGTGGCCGCTGAAAATCGCACCCTGGGGATTTTTGGATGGATCATGAATTTCCTTCGCTGCACGAGGTTTGATGGTGAAAACTGAGATGGAGGAATGAGGGGCGGATTTTTTCCCGCCTTATGGAGGAACCTCCCGGTTGAAACAAAATTCCATTCCTCGCGGGGAATGGAATTTTTTTGGAGAAAAAGATCTTTTTGAAACAGCACACTATAATTCAGCACATTATAAATTGACACGATCCCACTCGATATGCAGATGTCCCCTCAGATTTCCGGTCCGGTCTTCACCGAAGACAATTTAACGAACCTGTACTATTTGAATAAACTTTACGGAACCGTGGCGAACACCGTATCCCAACAGTTACGGGACGAATACCGGATCGACATCCCCATCACCTCGGGAATTTGGGGCGGCACTTACCTCATCGCCAATCCGGAGGGCCGGTCCCGAAGAAGAATCTGGCGGCTTTACTGCATCATCAACCTGCCCCAGGGCAGTCCCCTGGACCAACGGAACAACCTGGAACGATTGATCACCAGTTACTGCGATCATTTCATCAGCGCTTTTAAACCTTACCATCTGCAATTGAAACTGAAAATGTGGGGGGGAAGGCTGCCCTTCAGCAACCGGTTGAAACCGAGTATCACCATGCACATGGAGGATACCCGCCAGAGGGTCCAGTGGCTGCGCGCTTTTTTCGTTTGGAACCATGCCCCCTGGGAAGATTCGATCATCTTCGACACAGTCCGCATTATCAAGGAATATAAGGAATTTTTTGATCTTCAAAAAGGACCGGTGACCAAGGAAGCCCAGGAACTCAAATACCTTTTGCAGGACATCATTATCATCTACCGCACGCTGGAAGACGCCTGCTCGGAAGACTTCAAGGAACATGCGGAACCCATCATCCAGGATTTAATGGAGCACTTCATGAAGGGCCTGCACGATCCCAAAAAGATTCAGGAACTCTACCTCAAGGTATTCGATAACGCCCTGGTCTATGGTTTTGAGGAAGCGTTGGCGGGACCCTTCGGCCGGGCCGGGCTGGATATTCAACGGGTCGAGGACTGGCCGGTGGAAAAAATCAACTGGGTCCCCGATCAACTCAAGGAAAAACTCATCCCACCCATCAAAAACCTGTTCGCGGGATTCAAGGCCGCCCTGGAGAAAAATTTTTCCGGCTGAGGAATACCCCCGCTCTTCCCCTCCCCCAAGCCCATGGAACCCCCCGGATTTTACGGGGTACCTTTCGATGCCCGGCAGGTCAGGATTCGCCGACCGGAGGGTTGGGCGCCTTCGCATAAGCCTCCAGGGTTTCCATGATTTTCATTTTCTTGATGGGTTTGGTCAGGTAATCCGAACAGCCGGCCCCGAGGCATTTTTCCATGTCCCCTTTCAAGGCATGGGCGGTCAAGGCGATGATCGGGGTCTCCTCGAAATGATCGGCCTTTTCCATTTCACGGATTTTTTGGGTGGCGGTGTAACCATCCATGACCGGCATCTGCATGTCCATGAGAATCAGGTCGTATTTTCCGGGAGAAAACTTTTCGACCGCTTCCCGGCCGTTTACGGCGGCGTCGAGTTGATGCCGGGTTTTGCGAAGATACAGTTGAATGAGCAACCGGTTATCTTCGGAATCATCCACCAGCAAAATTCTCAGGGCTTTTTCTTTTCCGAAAGGTTGGGCCGCGGGCGGGTCTCCGGCTTTCGCCGGGGGGCGTGTATTTTCCAAGAATGATTTTTTTTCCGCGCGCGGTTTTAACCGGGGTTCGAGGCACAGGTTTTTTTCAAATTTCGCCGTAAAGGAAAAAGTGCTTCCCACGCCCTCCCGGCTTTCCACCCAGATTCGCCCCCCCATCAATTCCACGAGCTTTTTGGTGATGGCCAGTCCCAGGCCGGTCCCACCGTATTT
>JBHHVU010000053.1:0-21390 GCA_046754465.1 Nitrospinaceae bacterium
AACCTGGAAAAAAATAGGGTCCAGGAGATATCCTTGACTTCCGCGGTCAAAAATCTTAAAAGCGGGATGACAATTCCCTTTAAAAATACAGGACGCGATCTGCTGGAACGGCTGACCTCGATTGGCATCCGCACCGGGGAGGATAATTTCTTCAAGGTGGATGCTACCCAACTCGACCGGGCGCTGCATATCAATCCCGGTGAGGTGCTGGACCTGTTTGAAAACCCGGAGACCGGGATTCTTCCCAACCTGGAAAGTCAATTGTCCCGAATTCTCGATGAAAACCTGGGGGACCTGGCCCTCAAGCAACAGGAGTCCGCGATTTTTTCTCAAACGCCGGACCAGTTGGCGGAAAAGTTCCGCAGGTTCCAGGAAAGCTCCACCTTTGGTGAAAAGGTGCAAAAACTTATTGTGGTGATTTGACTATGCAATCCAAAGACTCGGCATCTCTTGTATTGAAGCTCCTCCGGGAAGAAAAAAAATGTTGCGACCGGCTTCTGGAAAAATTGAAAGAACAGACCGAGGCGATCGAACAGGATGACGAGTCCCGGCTCAAGGAAATCATCGAGCACAAGGACGGCTGCATCCGGACCACCCGGGATATCGAAAAAGAATTGGAGCGGACCCTGGGCGGCCTTTCAGCCGCGGAAAAGGAACAGATGCAAATTAAAGCCGAGGGGTTGATTCAGGAACTGGCGGACGTCCTCGAAAAAATCGTCGAACTGGAAAACAACTGCCAAGTGGAGTTGCAGGCCAGGAAATTCCTGGTCCAGGATAAACTCCTCGATCTCAAACAGGGCAGAACCCTCTTGAAGGGATATGCGCGAAACAAACGGGTGAAACCCAAAATTTCAAAAAACATCTGATCTGAACCAGGCAATTATGATGGATATCTCAATTGTTCCAATCAATAAAATCACCAAGGTTTACCAGAGACAGGACCGGATCGCCGAACTGAACAAGAAAAGCGATATAAAAAGTGTTCAAGGCCAGGTCGACCGGGTGACTCTTTCTGCCGCGGGCCGGTCCATGGAGACTCCCGCGCCGGTAAACCAGAATCCCATCCCGCAACCTGCCCCATCCCCCGGCCCAACCGATGCGGTCCCGTACGGACCGGTTCCGCAGGCGGGCACCCCCGACGCCGGGTGAGATGAATCTCCGGCGTCAAAGCGTGCCCAGGGCTTGGTCCGCCGCATAACAAATTGACAAGCCGGTGGAAGCGGACTAGATTAAGCTTGGTTGCTCCGGGAAGAGGATTTCCCCCCAGGTCGCCAGAACCTCCTTCGGACGAAACTCCATTGATATCATGATCTGCGTACCTATAGCCGGACCCTCCATGGGAAGAGCCCTGGCCGATATTGCCTCCGCGGCGCCGGTCGCGGATATCATCGAACTCCGGCTCGACATGATCGACGAATTCGACCTGCCCCGCCTGCTCAAGGCTACCCGCAAACCCTGCATCGTCACCAACCGCACCAAGCGGGAAGGGGGGCAGTTCAAGGGCACCGACGAGGAGCGGGTGCGCATACTCCGCCAGGCTATGGAAGCGGGGGCCGATTACATCGACATCGAGACATCCACGCCCAGGGAATTATTGAAACCCGTTCTGGAAAACAAGGGCGGGACACAGGTGATCCTTTCCTATCACAATTTCACCAACACTCCGGACGACCTGGACCCCTTTTATGAGACCATGTGCGATCTGCCAGCCGATGTCATCAAGATTGCCACCTACGCCCAGCATCTCAGCGACAACCTCAAGATGTTTCGGCTGCTCGAACGTGCGCGCCGGGAAAACCGTAAACTGATCGCGCTGTGCATGGGCGAGAAAGGGGAGATCAGCCGCGTCCTGTCCCCCTTGATGGGGGCTTTCCTGACCTTCGGGTCCCTGGAGACCGGGAAGGAGACCGCGCCGGGGCAGATTCCCGCCAGCACCCTCAAACACGTTTATCGCGCCGACCAGTCCCGGCCGGACTTCAAAGTTTACGGGGTGATCGGCAATCCCGTCTCCAAAAGCATGGGCTACCTCATCCACAACCGCGCCTTTCTGGAAATCGGGTCGCCGGACATTTACGTCTCCTTCCTCGTGGAGAACGTGGAACAATTCTTCGCCGACTTCCAAGACCTTTTCCAGGGACTCAGCGTCACAATGCCTTTCAAGGTGGACGTCATCCCGCTCATGGATCAGGTTGACGGCGCGGCGCGGAAGATCGGCGCGGTCAACACCGTCGTGAAAACCGAAGCCGGATGGATGGGTTACAACACCGACCGCACCGGCGCCCTTCGGGCGTTGGAGGGCCATGTGGACTTGAACGGAAAGAACGTTCTCATTATCGGGGCCGGGGGAACCGCGAAGGCGATCGGACACGGAGTGATCGAACGCGGGGGACGGCTCACCGTCACCTACAACCGCAACCGGGACCGGGGAGAGCAACTCGCGGATGAACTCCATTGCGGGCTCATTCCCATCCGGGAGGCGGGCGGCGTTCCCATCGACGTTCTGATCAATTGTTCCCCAGTGGGGATGAGTCCCAACGTTGACGACACCCCTTTCCCATCGCGGAATTTAAAAAAAGGCATGGTGGTATTCGACGCCGTGTACAACCCCCCAGAAACCCGGCTTTTACGCGAAGCCATGGAGAAAGGATGCACCGCCATTTCAGGAGTCGAGCTTTTCATCAACCAGGCCGCGGCCCAGTTCGAGCTGTGGACCGGAAAAAAAGCTCCCGTCTACGCCATGCGCCAGGTGCTGATGAAAAAAATTCAAGGAAAATAACCCCACCACCCTCCAATCTAAATCCACACGCCCCCCCCATGGAATGAAGAGCCGGAATTTTTCCCTTCATAAAAGAGGGATTCGATCCTGTTTATCTTGTGAATCCTGTTCATTCTTCTTGGTGGGCAGGGCATGCCCTGCCCTTGTTTCGTTTCCCTCCAAAAGGGAGGTTGAAAATCGTGGAGAGGCGGAAAAAAATAACTGTGCAATATTCCGCACAGAGTTTTTGCCGAATTGTGCCAAATTCCTTAACGCGGGAGGAACGCGCTCCGGCGCCGGCGGTAACCATAACTCTTGAAATCGGGAGGTTTGCGGGAAACCTGCCGTGGACCGCCCAAGTCGGCACACATATTGCTTTTGAAAGGGGTATCCAAATGCTAGGCAAATGGGAAAAATTCCGTAAGGGGTTTTTCCTCCCACACCATGAACTCAGGACGGCGCGACCCCTCCCGGCCGTCCTGAGCCTGCCCTTTTTTTACTTGAATCCCAATGCCGGCCAATACAGGAACAACATCAGCAGGTACCCCACCATTCCCAGCAAACCGAGCAGGGTGCCGGAACGGACCATCTCGCCGATGCTGATGAACCGCGAGGAGTAAGCCAGGGCCGATGCGGGCGTGGCGATAGGGAGGATGAAGGCGAAGTTGCTCGGCAGGATGACCGTCAACGCCGCCAGGGCGGGGCTGATCCCGTAAGCGGAGCACAGGCTGATAGCGGGAGGAAGCAGGATGGCGATGACCGCGGAATTGCTCATGAACGTGGTGAACAGGGTGGAGAGGACGGCGATGGTGATCAAAAACACCGGTGCGCTTTGAATGAACTCTTGAAATATCCTTTGCGCCAGCCATAATGCCGCGCCGGAATCGGCCATGACCTCGCCCAGGCAGATCGCCCCCCCGTACATCAGAATAATGGCCCAGTTGATGTGCGGTTCGACCATCTTCCAGTTGATGAGGTTGATGGAAAAAAGCAGGACGATGGACAGGATCGCTATATTGGCGATTCCCAACTGGTCTCCCAATCCGAACCAAACGAACAGGGTGAGGACCATCAGCACGGCGATCCCTTTTTCCTGGAAACTCAGCCGTCCCAGGGCCTCGGCTTTCCGCCGCAAGACCTTGCGGGCCGGTTCGATGTTCTCCAGGTCCGAGGGAAACAGCCGGGTCAGCACTATCCAGCCGCATGCCAGGAGAAACAGGACGAGAGGGAAGCTCAATTGGGTGTATTGAAGGATCCCGATGGTGGTTGTTCCCTGGGTGGTTTTTTCTAGGATTTCCACCGCCAGCGGCACGCGCCCCCCGCCCAGAACCGTGGTGGCTCCCCCGATGATGCATCCCCATGCCATGGAAAAAAACAGCGCCTTGGCAAACCGGGAGGTCCCTTTTTCGAGCCCCAGGGTTCTTACGATTTCTGAAAGGATAGGAAACATCATGGCGGCCACCGCGTGCTCGGACATGAAACAGGAACTGATCGCGGTGAAAAAATAAATGCAGGTGATGAGTTTTCCGGGAGTGTTGCCAAAGTTTTCCATGACCCACACAGAAAGCCGCATGCTCAACCCGGACCCGATCATCGCCGCCGACAAAATGAAGACGCCGAGGATGAAAAAGACCGCCTTGTTGCCGAAAAACGAATAGGTCTGGGACGCGTCCAGAATGCCCAGGAGAGGGATCAGGGCGATGGCCAACAGGCTGGTGATGGAAAGGGGAATCAGGTTGGTGGACCAAAGGCTGACGCAAAGGAAAAACACGCAAAGGACCTTATATCCCTCGGGCGTCAGACCCGCCGGGCCTTCCTGGTTCAAAAGAATCGTGAAAATCCCGAAAAACAGGGTGAGCAGGAGCGGCCGCCGCAGCCGGTCAAAAATGACGATCCACAGGGGCCGGCGGTCGACGATTATTTCAGGGGTCTCTTCTGTCGCCTGGGTCATGTTTTCTCGGATCAGAATAGGTCGAGCCAGGGGTTGATCGGGAAAGCGTTTCGGTCCATTTATCCCGGATTTTAACCCGGAAAGGGATAATTACAATGGATTTGGCCGGATGGTGCGTACCCTACAATAAATGGCTTTGGGTTTCAATGAAATTACCGGGCCGAGAACCTCGGCGGGTGGCTTGGACATGCGCTGTATGACGGACTCAGATCGAATGGCGATGATGCTATGACCTATCTCCCTCCGGGCGTGGCCCGGGCCGAGAACCTCGGCGGGCAATTTGTCATACGTTTTATGCCGGACCAAGGTTGACTGGCGAAGATGCTATGACCTATCTCCCTCCGGGCGTGGCCCGGGCCGAGAACCTCGGCGGGTGGGTTGGACATGCGCTGTATGACGGACTCAGATCGAATGGCGATGATGCTATGACCTATCTCCCTCCGGGCGTGGCCCGGGCCGAGAACCTCGGCGGGCAATTTGTCATACGTTTTATGCCGGACCAAGGTTGACTGGCGAAGATGCTATGACCTATCTCCCTCCCCCGTGGGGGGGGTATCCACCTGGGAGATGGTCCACAGGTCGCAGGACCCGCAGGCATCCCGGTAGTTTTCCCGGAAATGGTCAAATTTAGGACCTTGCCAGATGGCCGTGAGGTCTTCTTGCAGCATATTGCCCATCTTTGATTCCGGAAGCAGGCAGCAGGGGGTAACATGGCCTTCCCGGCTGATGTAGGCGTTGTCGAAGGTTTTCAGGCAGTACTTTCCCGATCGGTGCAATTTCTTGCGCAACAAGCGGTAGAGGAAGCGGGTCAACCCCCGGGAGACGGAATACTGCAGCCAGTCGAGTTGGATTCCGTACGAACGGGCGACTTTATCCGCGTTCCGGAAAATACGTTCCTCTTCCATGGGACCGGGACGTTTGAGGTCCGGCGCGTATTTCTGGTCCAGCCGCCCCACGTTGATTTTATCGATTCCCAGCCGGGCGCCGTAGCGGATCACCTCGTACAAATCGTTTTCACAGCCGGCATGGAGGGTGGACTGAAGCCTGAGCAACGGGCTCCCGTTTTGCCGGCGGCGGGCGATGGCTTCGATATTTTGATAAACCACCTTGCTGGTGTGCCCATCCTGGACGTGGTCATTGCCTTCCACGCTGTCTATGGAAATGGTAAGGGCATCCAGACCCGACTTCAGGATTTCATCGGCCATGGAAGGTTTGGGGAACAGGCCGTTGGAGGTGATCATCACTTTATGGTTCCGGTCCTTGCACCAGGCGATCATGTCAAGGATCCGGGGATGCAGGAACGGTTCCCCCCACCCGGTCAGGGTAATTTCCTCGCGGTCCTGCAATTGATCGACCACTGCGGTGAATTTATCCCATTCCATATGTTCCAGCTCGATTTCCAGGTCCTCCCTGGGGCACATGGGGCAGGTCATGTTGCAGCGGTTGGTGATCTCGATCTGCACCTGCCGGGGTTTGGCGGGCAGTTTGTATCGCAGACGGTTGAGGGTATCCAGGGCCAGTTTTAACATTTCGCGGGAGGCGTCACGGGGCCTGTGGGGTTTCCCATAGGGATTTTCCAATAATTCCGGGGTAAATATCAAATAGGTTTAAAATTTTTCTCGCACCGGCAAAATTAATGGTATTTTAGTAGCTTTACGGACGATATCCTGAAAAACTATAGTTATGAGCAAGCTTGGGTTCCCTGTCCGGGATTTTTACGGAAGGGTTCCATGGCTTCCAGGGATGTTGAAAAAACCGGTTCGGAGACGGACCGGTTTATGCTGGAGATAATTTCATGGGAATGACCATTACCGAAAAAATCCTTGCCGCGCATTCCGGAAGGGATTCAGTCCGGCCCAGCGACAACATCTGGGTGGACGTGGATGTGTTGATGACCCACGACGTTTGCGGTCCGGGAACCATCGGCATCTTCAAACAACAATTTGGCGAGGACGCCAAGGTCTGGGACCGCGAAAGGGTGGTCATCATTCCGGACCATTATATTTTCACCTCCGACACTCACGCGCATCGCAATATTGATATCCTGCGCGAGTTCGCCAGGGAGCAGGACCTCCCTTACTATTACGATGTGGGGACCCAGGATTATAAAGGCGTGTGCCATATCGCCCTGGCTCAGGAGGGGCACAATCGGCCGGGGGAAGTCCTGTTCGGAACCGATTCCCATACCTGCACCTCGGGGGCGTTCGGGATGTTTTCCACGGGAATCGGCAATACCGACGCCGCCTTCATCCTGGGCACGGGCAAACTCTGGGTCAAGGTTCCCGAAACGATGCGGTTCGAATTCATCGGCACCTTTCCCCCCTATATCATGGCGAAGGATATCCTTCTCCAGGTCATCGGCGATATCGGGGTCGACGGCGCCACCTACCGGACCATGGAATGGGCGGGGGACGCAGTCATGAAGTTCTCCATGGAGGAACGGATGACCCTCTGCAACATGGCCATCGAAGCCGGTGGGAAAAACGCCGTGATCGAGGCCGACGGGGTGACCCTCGACTATTTGAAAAATAGGACCGGCCGGCCGTTCACCCTGCACCATTCGGATGCGGACGCGGATTACTTTTTCAAGAAAATCTACCAGGCGGACACGATGGAGCCCATCGTCGCCAAGCCCCATTCCCCGGATAACAAGGCCGTGGTGAGCGAGTGCCGGGACATCCAGCTCGATCGTTCCTACATCGGTTCCTGCACCGGCGGCAAACTCACCGATTTCGTGGCCGCCGCCCGGCTGTTGAAGGGCAAGAAGGTGAAGATCGATACCTTTATCGTTCCCGCCACCCGCGAGGTGGAAGAAGAACTGCATAAGGAAACCCTGGAGGGAGAACCGCTGGTGGATATTTTCAGAAACGCCGGGGCGATTATGGGAGAACCCTCCTGCGCCGCGTGCCTGGGCGGACCCAAGGACACCTTTGGCCGGGCCAACTCCAACGAAGTGGTGATCTCCACCACCAACCGGAATTTTCCGGGGCGAATGGGATCCAAACAGGCCCAGGTTTATCTCGCCTCCCCCTACACCGCGGCCGCGTCGGCCTTGACGGGGCGTATCACCGATCCGAGGGAATTTTTAAACCACTGAGGATATTCTGAACAATAACCATGAAACAGATCATTGAAGGCCTCGCTTACGTTCTCGGAAACGATATCGACACGGACCAGATCATTCCCGCGGAGCATCTCGTTTACAGTCTGACCGATCCCGAGGAACGGAAAAATTATGGAAAATTCGCACTTTCCGGCGTTCCCCCAGCGGGCGCCGGGCTGCCCAGCGGCGGGATTCCCTTCATCGCCGATGGAAATTACGATTCCGAGTACACGATCCTCATCGGCGGGAAAAATTTCGGCTGCGGTTCTTCCCGCGAACACGCCCCCGCCTGCCTGAAAATCGCCGGGATTCAAGCCGTGGTCGCCGAATCCTACGCGAGAATTTTTTACCGTAACTCGGTAGACGGCGGGTTTTTCATTCCCCTGGAATCCCGGACCCGTCTTGTGGACGAGATCAAAACCGGCGACTCACTCGTGATCGATCTCGACGCGGAAACCCTGACCAACCGGTCCGGTCAAAAAACGTATTCGCTGAAACCCCTGGGAGAGGTGATCGAGATCATCCAGGCCGGAAACATATTTGAATATGCCAGGAAAAAGGGATTGATCGCGGCGCGGCCCGCGCCGGGGAATCCCGGTTTCAGCAAAACATCGGTGTGACCCATGGTTCGGAAAAGTTTCATCATTTTTTTCGCGGCGATATGGTTATGGGGTTCCCAGAGCGAGGCGGGGCTTCCCAAGGGGTCGGGGTCCTCGATCGATTCGGACATGGTCCTGATTCCCGAAGGCGTGTTCACCATGGGAAGCAGTCCGCGGGATATCGACTGGGTGGTCAAGAAATTCTTTTCCGCCTCCAGGGATTGGTACCTCGATGAAACCCCGGCGCGGAAAATCTACCTGGGAGATTTCTATATCGACAGGTTTGAGGTGACCAACGCCCAGTACGAAAAGTTCCGCAAGGCGGCGGGCTTGCCCGAACCGAAATTCATGGACAGCCGCCGGTTCAACGAGCCCGGACAGCCAGTGGTGGGCATCACCTGGAACCAGGCGGTTGAGTACTGCCGTTGGGCTGGGAAACGCCTGCCCACCGAGGAAGAATGGGAAAAAGCCGCCCGCGGGGCGAGCGCGCGGCACTACCCCTGGGGAAATGAGCCCGATAATGACAAGGCCAATATCAGGGGGTTGGAAGATAACTTCCGCTACACCGCGCCGGTGGGACAATATGAGGAAGGAAAAAGCCCGTACGGTGTCATGGACATGGCCGGAAACGTTTGGGAATGGACCACCGACTGGTACCAGCCGTATGAGGGAAACAAACATGAAAATGATATGTATGGAACCTCATTGAGAGTGATTAAAGGCGGATCGTGGAACTCCAATATGGATCTGGCCCGTTCGGCCATCCGGGGAAAAGCGCTTCCCGACCAGCGGCTCAATTACATCGGGTTCCGTTGCGCCCGCGAACCTTGAAAGGGAGATTGTAGCAATGAACAGAGTATGGAAATGGGTTTTCCCGGTCTTGGCGGTTTTTTTCATTGCCCAAAACTCGCCCGCGTATGACCCCGGGCAACACGCTTCCCAGGGGGGGAAACCGGGCAAGGGCGGGCATGGCCATCATGGATATGGCAGGCCGAAGGGACCGCCGGCGGATATCCCAGCGCATTTGAAGGCACGCACCAGCGAGGATGGCAAGGGAATCAACCTGAACAATTCCCAAATCGGTGTCAAGGGAATCACTCTCCTTTCGGAATCCCCCACCCATCAAAACCTGGTTTCCTTGGCGCTTCAGGGGAACAAACTGGGAGACGAGGGAGTCAAAATCCTGGCCGCGTCGGAAAACTTCAAACATGTGGAACTGCTCAATTTGTGGGGAAACCAGATCTCCTCCGCCGGGGCCAAGTCCATTGCGGATTCATCCCATCTCGGCAATCTCAAGGAATTGAAACTGACCCGCAATGGCATCGGTGACGAGGGAGTGATCGCCTTGGTTCAATCACCCAACCTCAACCAACTGATCCTGCTCGACCTGGATGCCAACAAGATTACCGACAAAGGCGCGATAGCGATCGCCAATTCCCCGCATTTGTCCCACCTCAAATCCCTGGGTCTGTACAATAATCGCATCGGGCCCGATGGCGTGAAGGCCCTGGTCCAGTCCAAATATCTTTCCAACCTGGAAAGTCTGGATATTGTCCGCAATTCTGTTGACCCGGATTCCGCCAATGCCCTTAAAAAAGTGGTTACTCTTCCCAAACTGAAGTTCTTCCACATTTTTTAGGAGGGCGGTCCGGACGTTTCCAGGGCCAGGTTAAAAGAGCAGGGTGGGTGGAAGGGGCCATTCCCCGGGGCGCGGAAGCGGGATGGATTCCCCGGGGGAAGCTAACCTTTAGGGATTATCTTTGCCATCTCCGGTCATTATACCGGTCGATATACTCGCGGACCCTTTGGGCGCCCCGCAGGAACTCATCCAGCATTTCCTTCAAGGCCTCGATTTCTTCCCCAGGATCCCGGGCCGCCTGGAAAATTTTGTTTTCATCCTTGATGTCCTCCAGAATCCCGTCAATTTCCTTGTGAAATTCCATCGTTCCCTTTTGCACCCCTTTTAAAATAAACATTGATGGTATGAGGGCAAGGAAAAACGCCTGCCTGGAACGAAAGACCCGCCAGGCAGGCGCCAAGAGACATTTCACGCCACCCTCTTGGTTTAAGAGTCGCCCGGGGTGCGAAAGATTCGGGAAAAAGGAACCGGGTCCCGGTTCAGGTGGCATTCACTTCCAGGTTGACCGGCGCCAGCCGGTCCATTTCCTTCATGAATTTTTTGGCGGCCTCCGGAAGAGGGACAACCTCCTGCCCCTGGAGGATTTCTTTAGGGGAAAAGGAGCTCCCGTAAAATTTTATGTTGGACGCCCGGTCATTGTTGATCATTCCCCCCTCCGGGGGCAAGCCGACGAATGAGCCCTGAGCCCGCGAATAAACATAAATGTCTTTTTGCGTAAGAATCGGTTGAATAGGAAGCCGCGGATGATTGTCCATGGGGCCAAAGGCCATGGATATTTCCTGGCCAAACTGGTAGGCCGGGTTGAATAACGCGTTTTTCCCCTTGTCGGATACCACCAGAAATATCAGGTCCCAGGCCTTGAGCCCGGCCCATTGACCGAAGTTGACCCCCATGAGCTTGTGAAACAGGGGCGGACCCCATTTCCCGGTTTCCTCGGAGCGCATGGAAACTACCCCGGTGCCAAAGGCGGCTTTGCTGTGGTACTCCTGCTCCACGACGAGGGGAAAAATGACTATCGCCTTGGCGTGCCCCAGCATATTTTCATTCACCGTCCGAATGGAAGAAAATCGCATGACCTTGAGCAGGTTGATCGATTCCGCCAATAACTCTTCCGGGCGGATCGAAACGGAAGGAGGGGCCGAGGTGGAATCCATTGGCTGCAAGGCACAGGAAGAGAGGGCGAACGAAAGCAAAAGGATCAGGCCATAGGGTCTCATGGGGCACCTTTGAGAAAATGGGGCAAATGATTTTAGCACATTTGGGAGTTTTGGCTATCCCTTTCCTGGGGGAGCTCCCGATGTCCCCCAAGTGAACTGAATTTCCTGCTGTTATTTTTTTTGTGAGTTTTTCTGCCGTGCTTGTTCGTAAAGTTGCCGGACCTGGCTATCTTCGGGGGCGAGTTTCAACGCCCGTTCGTAGGCCGCAAAGGATTTTTCAGGCTCACCGAGAACGTCGTAGGATTTTCCCAGCCGCAGCCACCCTTCCAGGTCGCCGGGTTCTTTTTCCAGGCGGTTGGCCAGACGCTGAACCATGCTCTGGATAAAGGCGCCCTGTTCCCGGGAATTCATCGCCTGGCCGGCTTGAACCTGTGTCCGCGTCAGCGCGGGACCGGGAGTCCCCGCCTGGGGGGGAGAATCGGCCGCCGGGGATATCCTGGGTGCCTTCACTCCCAACCGGGTAGCAGCCTGATCGAGCTGACCCTGGATTTTGCTCAGCCAGGCGGCCCCTTGCGGAGCTTCCCGCGCCAGTTGGAGCCAGGCATCATAAGCCTCGCGAACCTTTCCTTCCTGGAATTCCCAGAGTGCCAGGAAATAACGGACTCCCGCATGGTTGGGTTCGATAGTTTGTGCGTCGAGGAATATTTTGTGCGCCTTCGGGGTGATCCTGCCATCGGCGGCGTTGGTCAATGTCTCCCCGAAGGAGACCCGCAACTCCGCATCCCGGGGCGCCAGCTCGATCGCTTTGTGGAAGGCTTCATCTGCTTTGTCAGATTGGCCCAAAGTGGCATATGACCTTGCCAGAAGCGTCCACCCCTTGAGGTCGTTGGGCCGGGTTTCCAGTTTTTTGGCCAGCCCCCGTGTGAGCTGGTCCAGCGGCAGCGACATGACCGGATTATCCGAATCTGGAGCCGAGGGGGAAGCGAAGGGCCGGGCCGATACGATTTTTCCATCCAGGCCGCCGGGAAGCCCGCCGGGATTCGGATCTGAGGAAGGTAAAGAACGCGCCAGCATATACAGGGTCACCGCAATCACCGGGGCCAGAACGGCCAGAAGACCCCACAGCGATTTCCGATGCCGCTCGATAAAAAGTTGCAACGACCCCTTGGAATTTTCAGTCATAAGTTTTCCCTTGAAAAATTTTAAGCCCCGTGCGCCGGTGATCGCTCTAGTCAGGATCGAAGGGACGGACTAATGGGTTCTATTTTTACTATTCATATTGGTTGTCTCTATCAATAAGGTGGTTCCTCCGTGTTCAAAATTCAATAAACCTTCCGGATCAGAAGAAACCGGATAACGGTCAATGCCCCGGTAATCCTTAATTCTTAAAATGCATCCCGTTCAACCACTAGGGTATTTGATTAAAAAAAGTAAGGAAATATGTCACATTAATTTGTGATCTATATCATTTTGGTTAGGCAAAAAATAAGGTAAATATAAAAGTGTTGTTAAAAATTATTATACTATTAACTATAAAATTTTTGTATAAATATAAATTAAAACAATTTTTAAAATAATTAGTCAAAAATTTCAATAAGTTAAGGATAATAATAAGAATGGGTCTCCTTGATGCTTGGCTGGCGGACGGAATAAGAAGGCCGTGAAATTAATTCCAGGAGATGATCAATAAATCGTTTTGGGCGGAGACAATAAGATAAATCGTGGGGGCGCCCTATTGAAACCTGTTTTCAAAAAATTTTGTAATTTTATGATTTCAGGGCATCCCTCCCCTTGGCCCGAAAATTGCTTTTTCCCTGGTTTCTACAAGTCTTACCTTTTATGAAAGATGGAGGCGCCTAATGGCAGTGTCATCCGTTTCCCATTTGCTGGTCTATCTTCCTCCCGCGCTGTTGATCTGGGGGCTCTATATCGGGAAACGGGTCCGGAAAGAGAAAAAAAGTCTTACCTTCCGTGAGCAGGAGCGCGCCGCCGGATTGACCGAACCCGCATCCTTGCATCCGGTGATCGACCCGGTCGCGTGTATTGGATGCGCGGCGTGCCTGGAGGCCTGCCCGGAAAAGAATGTGTTGGGTCTTATAAAAGGTAAAGCGGAACTGATCGGTCCCACCCATTGCATCGGTCACGGCGCGTGCAAGGCAGCTTGTCCCCTCGATGCCATCACCCTGGTTTTCGGCACGGAAAAACGCGGGGTGGATATTCCCCAAATCAATCCCAATTTCGAGACCAACGTTCCGGGCATTTTCATCGCCGGCGAGCTGGGCGGCATGGGGCTCATCCGCAATGCCATTACCCAGGGCTGTCAAGCCATGGACGCTATCCGGAAGATGGATGGAATCGGCCGCGGAGATTTGCTGGATGTTGTTATTGTCGGGGCGGGTCCGGCGGGGTTTTCCGCGTCCCTCTCCGCAATGCAGCACAAACTCCGGTTCGTAACGGTCGAACAGGAAACCCTGGGTGGAACCGTATCCCATTATCCCCGGGGCAAAATCGTCATGACCGCACCGGTGGTCCTGCCGCTCATCGGCAAAACCAAATTCAAGGAAACCACCAAGGAAGCCTTGCTCGCCTTCTGGCAGGGAATCGAACAAAAAACCGGGGTCCGGATCAACTACCAGGAACGGGTGGAATCCATTGACCGCAAGGAGGATTGCATCGAGGTTAAAACCCAGCGCGGCACCCACAGAACCCATGCGGTGCTTTTGGCGATCGGCCGCCGGGGAACTCCGCGGAAACTGGGTGTTCCCGGGGAGGACCATTCCAAGGTGGTCTACCGCCTGGTCGACCCGGAACAATACCGGGGACAACATGTTCTGGTGGTCGGGGGAGGGGACAGCGCCCTGGAAGCCGCGGTCAGCATTGCCGATCAACCGGGCGCCGTGGTCACCCTTTCCTATCGGAACGACGCATTTTCCCGAGCCAAACAGAAAAACCGCGACAAGGTCGACCGGGCACGGGAAGCGGGACGCATGCAGGTCCTGATGAAATCCAACGTCAAGTCCATCACCGAACAAGAAGTGGAAATCGAGCACGAAGGCTCCCGGATTCAACTGAGAAACGATGCCATTATCGTCTGCGCCGGGGGAATTCTGCCCACTCCTTTCCTTAAAAAAATCGGCATCCAAGTAGAAACCAAGTATGGAGCGCCCTGAACCCATGAATTTCTTCCGGCCAAAAATTGAAATGGATTGGCGCCGATGTCTTGGCGCGTTCCTGATATTAACCGGAGTTTGGGTCACAGGGCCCCCAGCGGGAAACGCCGGCGAATTGAGCGCGGTGAAGGCGGCGGTCCGAACCCGCGATTTCACTAGTGCCGCCCGGTTACTGCAACCGCTTGCCCGGGGGGGAGATCCAGAGGCCCAGTATCAACTGGCGGGACTCTACCGGGCGGGCCGGGGTGTGCCCAAGGATCATGAAACCGCCGCGCGCTGGTTGCAACTGGCCGCTTCCCAGGGTCACGTGAATGCCCGATATAACCTTGGCGTCATGTATGAAAATGGCTGGGGGGTAGCGCGGAGCACGGCCGAGGCGCGGCGATGGTTCACCTTGGCGGAAGCCGCCGGCCACGCCGGAGCCCGTATCCGCCTGCAAAAGATGAAGGCCGATCCCCCTTCCTCTTCCACCTCACCGAATACCGAATCGGGCAGCGCCCTGCTCCTCGCCGCCCGGCGGGGCCGGACCGGGGAAGTCCGGCGGCTGCTCAACCAGGGGGCGGATGTGGACCCCGCGGACCGTTTTGGGAACACCCCCCTGATGTTGGCGGCAGAGGGAGGTCATGCCGATGTTGTGCGCGTTTTACTAAAAGCCGGGGCCCGGGCCAACGCCGTCAGCCGGTACAGCAATAACCCCCTCCGGATAGCCGTGGAACGGGAGGATATTGGCATCCTCGAATTGCTGTTATCCGCCGGAGCGGATATCAACGCGCAAGATCGAAACGGCAACACGCCGTTGATCCTCGCCGCCGGAAAGGGCAACGCCGCCCTGGTGACCCTCCTCCTGAAAAACGGGGCCGATCCCCAACTCCGCAACCGGAACAACCGGACGGCGCTTCAGATCGCCCGCGGCAATGGGAACAAGAAGATCGTCCGCCTCCTCCATTCCCCGAAACCGCCCTCCAGTGACACCGGAAAGTTGAACGCTGCCCAGGAAGCGGTCCGAACCCGAAAATTCACTCGCGCCGCCCGGATATTAAAACCGCTGGCTGAACAGGGAAACCCGGAAGCCCAGTATCAACTAGCGTGTTTTTTCCGGGCGGGACGAGGTGTGGCCCAAAATGATGAAACCGCCGCGCACTGGTTCAAGGAAGCTGCCGGCCAGGGCCATGTGAATGCCCAGTACAACCTGGGTGTCATGTATGAGAACGGGTGGGGGGTGGAACGGAGCATCCCCGAAGCGCGTCGATGGTTCGCCCGGGCCGCCGCGGCCGATCACACCCTGGCAGGCTCCAAACTGAAAGCCGGGGCCACCGAGCCGCATCCGTCCTCTATTTCTCCGGAGGAGGCGTTGCTTCTGGCGGCGGACCGCGGCCGGATCGATGAACTCCGGAGCCTTATAAAGCGGGGAACCCAAGTGAATTATGCGGACCGTTATGGCCGCACCCCGTTGATCGAGGCCATCCACGGGAATCATCCGGACGCCGTCCGTGTTTTGCTGAAAGCCGGGGCGGATGTGCATGCGGCCACCCGCTACGGCGATACCCCAGTCCTCATCGCGGCTGGCAGGGGGAATCGGGAAATCCTCGGCCTGTTACTGGCCTCCGGCGCGGATATCAACGCCCGGGACAGAAACGGCAATACACCCCTGATCCTCGCTGCCAAAAAAGGAAACACCGCTCTCGTAACCGCTCTCCTCAAGAAAGGTGCCGGCGTTAAAATCCGGAACGGTAAAAACCGCACCGCGGTCCAGATCGCCCAGGCCAGGGGGGATAAAAATATTGTCGGGATTCTGATCGCGCATGGCGCCAAACCCGAACCCGCGAAAAAACGCCGGGAAATCGTCATTCCGGCGATCGTCCAGGCGGGCTCCGGGCCGGGCGCTTCCACCCAGGCCGGAGACCCCAGGCCTTTTCAAGGGTGGCCGCCGTTGATGACGGCCGCCTGGAGGGGACAGACCGACATGGTTCGGGCCTTGCTCAAGGCGGGGGTGGATGTCAACGCGAGGGATCCCGAGGGGCTCACCGCCCTTGGAAGGGCGGCCTGGAAAGGGCACGCGGCCATCGTCAAGGCCCTTCTGGCCGCGGGCGCCGATCCAGAAATCGCCCAACCCAACGGGAAGACTCCTCTCCACTGGGCGGCACGCCACGGACACGCCGGGGTGGTCCGCCAACTGGTGAAAGCCGGGGCGGATGTCAACTCCCGCCGGAACGGCGGCGCCACGGCGTTGTTTTACGCCGTTCAGGGCCGGCACGAGCCAACCGCGCGTGTTTTGTTATCCCAGGGCGCCCGGACCGGCCTGCCCGGAAAAAATGGAACCACCCCTCTCATGCTGGCCGCCCGGCTGGGTCCTCCGAAAATAGTCCGTCTCCTGCTTGAGCAGGGAGCCCGGCTGAACGGTACCGATTCCGAAGGCCGGACCGCGCTTTGGTTTGCCGCCGACGCGGGGCAGGACGCCGCGGTGGGCCTCCTGCTGGATCATCAAGCAGATACCGGAAGCCGGGACCTGAAGGGCCGGACCCCCCTGTTGCAGGCGGTCTGGCAGGGACACGAGGCAGTGACCCGGCGTCTCCTTTCCGCTGGCGCCGATATTCACGCGACCGGCAAGACCGGCAACACCCCCTTGATGCTTGCCGCGTACCGAGGGCATGCTGACCTGGTTCAGCGGCTCATCGCCGGGGGAGCCCGGGTGAACGCAAGGAACAGGGCGGGGAATACTGCGCTGATTCTGGCCGTAAAGGAAAGTCACGCGCGAATCGTTGAACAGCTTCTCCAAAACGGGGCCAATCCTTATTTACGCAATAATAAACGGGAACAGGCCAATACCGTGGTGGCGGATGGGCACGGCGATATTCGCGAACTTCTGAATAAATACAAATCCGTAAAAAGTCTGTTCCAGCATATTTTTTGAACCGTAAAAGTCAAACCGCCGGTCCACCGGAAAAACTTATGAACAGCATCGCGGTTGAAAAATCATTGACGGTCCCACCCGTTCCCCCCGCCGGGAGGCCGGCGTCCTCCCGGGAAAATTCCGCCGGGCGGGCGCCGGATCCCGCGACCACCAAGTACCAACCGACGGTGATCGCCCGTTTGGGCGGTGCGTTGTTCTTTCTGCTCATGGGGTTTGCCGTTTTTGCCGGCTGGCGGATCCGGGATGCGCAATACCTCACCGCGGAATCCGGACCGGGTTACATGCTGGGAATCATCGGCGTCGGAATGATGGCCCTGTTGATGCTGTACCCGCTGCGCAAAAGAGCCCGCTTTATGGCGAGTTGGGGAGCCGTCAAATATTGGTTTCGTGTCCATATGATGCTCGGCGTGCTGGGTCCCGTGTGCATTTTATTTCATTCGAACTTCCACTTGGGGTCCATGAACAGCAACTTGGCCCTGTTTTCCATGCTGCTCGTCTCGGGGAGCGGGCTGGTGGGAAGATTCCTTTATATCAAAATCCATTACGGGCTGTATGGAAGCAGGATCACGCTGAAGGATTTGCGGAACCAGGTGGAGGCGGAAGAAGGGGAATTGAACCGTTTCGCGGCCCTCAGCCCCTATGCCCGCGGCCGTCTTGTGGCTTTGTCGGATCGCGTGCTCCATCCTCCGCGCGGGATGTTGCACGGTGCGGGACGGTTTTTGATGATAATGATCCGGACCAGTTGGGCCTATTTTCGTTTGGGTTCCTGGCTGAAACGTCCCGTCACCGGCGAGGGAACCACCGGTGCGGCGGCGGCCTCCCGCCGGGATGGAAATATTTCAGGGATCCAATCCCAGGTGAGGAACTTTCTGGGCCATATTCGCCGGGTGGCGGAGTTCAGTTTTTATGAACGGATGTTTTCCTTGTGGCATCTGCTGCATCTGCCGCTGTTTGTCATGATGCTGTTCGCCGCGATCTTTCACGTGATCGCCGTGCACGCGTATTGAGGGAGGAATCCCGGTCCGGCGGTGACCGCCGGCCGGAACCGCCGCCAATAGAGATGAAATGTGAAAACCCCTGGTATCAGCGGCTGGGCCGCGGGAGTATTACTGATGTTTATTCCGGTATTGGCAAGCGCGGGTTCGCTTGAGAAATTGGTGATGCCGGGTCCCGTCATTCAGGGACACGCCAAACTGGAAGGAGAGTGTACCCAGTGTCATTCTCCCTTTCAGAAAAGGAGTCAGAATATCAAATGTCTCGATTGTCATAAAAAAGTGGCCGCCGACATCGACACGGGAAAGGGATTCCACGGCCGCCGCGAAGGTTTGCGGCAAATGAAGTGCAAGCGTTGTCACACCGAGCATATAGGACGGAAGGCCGATATCATTCAGTTGGACGAGGAAACGTTCGATCATCGTCTGACGGACTTCTCCCTCGAGGGAGCGCACCGGCGGGTCCGGTGCGAGGGTTGTCATCGTCCCCAAAAAAAATACCGGGACGCGCCCGGAACATGCCTCGGCTGCCATCGGGACGATGACCCCCATTTGGGAAGACTGGGAAAGATCTGTTCGAAATGTCACAACCAACAGGCCTGGAAAAAGGGACGGTTTGACCACGGGAAGCAAACCAAATTCGCCTTGAAAGGCAAACACCGAAACGTGAAATGCAACGGGTGCCATCCCAACCAG
Organism: Nitrospinaceae bacterium; assembly: GCA_046754465.1. Lineage (GTDB taxonomy): Bacteria > Nitrospinota > Nitrospinia > Nitrospinales > VA-1 > JBHHVU01. The sequence continues at coordinate 18,974 of JBHHVU010000053.1, forward strand.
CGATACAAGAATACCCCGTTAACCTGCGTTTCCTGCCACGGTCTCGATGATTACCATGGCGGGGAGTTCGGGAAAAAATGCGGGTCCTGTCACGCCGCGGATGATTGGAAAAAGGCCCGCTTCGACCACGGAAAAGCCACCCGGTTTCCCTTGAAGGGAAGGCACGCTCCCCTGGAATGCAAGGCCTGTCACACCGGACCCCTTTACAAAAAGAAACTGAAAAGGGACTGCATCGCGTGTCACCGAGAAGACGATGACCACAAAGGCGGGTTCGGACCCAAATGCGAGTCCTGCCATACTCCATTAAAGTGGTCTCGGGTCACTTTCGACCACAAAAAAGACACCAAGTTCGCACTGCGTGGAAAACATTCCCGGTTGGAATGCCGGGCCTGTCACCGTGGAAACGCCTACGAGGAAAAACTTGGGAAGCGGTGTTTTTCCTGCCATCGGCCGGATGATGTGCATAAAGGTCAGGAAGGAGAAAAGTGCGAACGGTGCCATAACGAATCTGCCTGGAATAAGCCGGTGGGATTCGACCACCGCCAGACCCGGTTCCCGCTTTTGGGGCTGCACGCCCGGACCACCTGTGAGGCCTGTCATCTCACCCAGGAATTTAAAAATGCGCGGACCGATTGCGTCGATTGCCACCAAAAGGACGATGCCCACGGCCGGCACCTTGGCGGGGAGTGTGGTTTGTGCCACAGCCCGGACGGTTGGAAATTTTGGAAATTCGACCACGATACACAGACCGATTTCGTGCTGACCGGGTCTCATGCGGGACTGGAATGCAAGGCCTGCCACAACCGACCGGTGGAGCGGAGAATCCAGCTCCCCCAGACCTGTTACGGCTGTCATCAATCGGATGATATTCACAAGGGACAGGAAGGAAAACGGTGCGACCGCTGCCACGATCAAAAAACCTGGGGGAAAAATATCCGCTTCGACCATGACCTGACCCGGTTCCCCCTCATTGGAATTCACGCCGTCATCACCTGTGAGGACTGTCACCTTTCCGGTGAGTTCAAATCCATCGAATCCCGCTGCGTGGATTGTCATGAAAAGAACGATTACCACAAGGGTGGCCTGGGCGTCGATTGCCAATTATGTCATAATTCCAATCACTGGAATTTGTGGAAATTTGACCACAACACGCAAACGCGGTTTGTTCTGGATGGAGCCCATGAAGGACTTCAGTGCGGGGCCTGTCACTCCAAGCCGGTGAAACATGATTTGAAACTGTTCAGGGCATGTTCCGCCTGCCACCAGGCGGACGATGTTCACGGAGGAAGGTTTGGACAACGTTGCGAACGGTGCCACGTGACCCGGACCTTCAAGGAAATCCGCCTGAGGCGTCAATGATGCCGCATGAAAAATGCGGGGGATACCCATTCCGCCGCCGCCAGGAAAGTTCGCGGGAAAATGAGTTTGATGAAACATCTCCTTAAAAAAATGATGCCGCATGAAAAACATCGAACCTGGATTCCAGGATTGATGATCCTTTGGATTCTGTTTCTTGCCCAGGTTCCGGTGGCATCGGCCTCCCTGCCCGTACTGGTCCAGGGGGCGAAATCCCTCCCCACCCGCGTAACAGGCCCGGATGAGGCGAAGCAAAAGGAATTCGTCCGGTTCGCGGGAATCCTGGATGGGATTTCCAATTTTGGGAAGGATGTTTCCGACTTCCTGTTCGGCGGGAAAACCTCCGGCAAGGACTCCAAGGCCCGGGCCCGGCCCTCCAGGCGGGAATCCCCCTCCAGGACGGAAACGGCGAGTCCTGGGTATTCTTCCAGGGAACCGTCTTTTGAGTTCGATCATTTCGCGACAGGGTTCCCCCTGACCGGGGGGCATAAAAGGGCTTCTTGTGAAAGCTGCCATGTCCGTGGAAAATTCAAGGGGGTCTCCAGAAAATGTTCCACCTGTCATGACCAGGGTGGAACCGTGGGTGCCACGCACGTGCCCTACAGTCACATTAAAACCACCCAGACCTGTGAACTCTGCCATACCACGGGCACCTGGAGCCGGGTCACCCGGGTAGACCACTCCGCGGTCCAGGGGACTTGCTTCAGTTGCCACAACTGGGCCCGGACCAAGGGAAAGAATGCCAACCATATCCCCTCAACGAACCAGTGCGAGAACTGCCACAATACGACGTCGTGGGCCAAGGCCCGGTTCGACCACGTGGGAGTGACGGGAAGATGTTTCCGCTGCCACGACCAGACCACGGCGAAAGGAAAAACTCCCACCCACATGGCGACCGCCGATACCTGCGAGGATTGCCATAATACGTCATCCTGGAGTTCTATCAAGGTGGACCATGCCGCGATCCAGGGGACCTGCCTCAGCTGCCACAACGGCAAAACAGCCAAGGGGAAATACTCGGGTCACATTTCCAGTTCCAATCAGTGCGAGGATTGCCATAA
>JBHHVU010000054.1:0-21329 GCA_046754465.1 Nitrospinaceae bacterium
CATCAAGCAACTCGAACCTGATCCCTGGTCCGCGGTTGAACAGAAGTACCCCATCGGCTCGGTGCAGGAAGGTCGGGTTCGCAACCTGACAGCGTTCGGGGCTTTCGTGGAACTCGAAGAGGGCATCGACGGCCTCGTTCACATTTCACAGGTTTGTGATCGCAGAATCCGGAGTGTGACCGATGAGATTCAGGAAGGAGATGAAATCAAGGTCAAGGTCATCGATGTGGACTCGCAGGGGAAAGTCAAGCTGAGCCGGAAAGAAGCCTTGCGGCAAGAAGCCGGGGTGGTTTGACCCCGTCTCTCCGGCAAGAGGAACCGGACCTGGAACCCCATCCCCTTTTCCTCCCGGGATGAACGGTCGGTTTCGTCCTACCACCGGATGTTCCAGGCTTTCAAGCCCGCGATGGCCTGGTAATTAGTGAGGTCGTAGTGGATGGGCGTGATGGAAATATGGTTTTTGGATACCATGGCGCAATCTGTCTCCTCATCCACTTCATCCAACCGCATTTCTCCCGCCAACCAATAATAGGTGTTGTTGCGCGGGTCCCTGCGTTGATCGAAGGTCTCGACCACCCGGGATTTTCCCTGGCGGGTGATGGCGACTCCCGCGATCTCGTTCCGGGGAACCGCGGGGACGTTGATATTGAGCGCCACGCCTTGGGGCAATCCTTTCTCCAGCACACTGGGAACCAGTTTGCGCACAAATTCGGCCGCCGGGGAAAAATCGGGATTTTCAAAGGTGTTCAGGGAAACCGCCAGGGCGGGGACTCCCATGATCGAAGCCTCGGTCGCGGCGGAGACGGTCCCGGAATAAATGGCGCAGGTTCCCAGGTTGCCCCCCAGGTTGATTCCGGAGATCACCATTTCCGGCGGTTCATCGAGCAGGACCGCGATGGCGATTTTGACGCAATCGGCCGGAGTGCCGTTGACCGCGTAACCGATGAACTCTCCATGTTCCACCACCCTGCGGGTCTTCAGGGGAACCGACAGGGTGATGGCATGGCCCACCGCGCTCTGTTCCGTCTCCGGCGCCACGAGTATCACCTCGGCGACCTTGGCGATTTCCGCCCTCAGGGCGCGGAGCCCTTCCGCATTGAATCCATCGTCGTTTGACAAGACAATCATAGCAAAAAAAGAGGCGGTGACCCTTCAAGGCTCCGCCCCATCGCATACCTGAAAAATAATGGGTTCCGGCCGGCGAGAATCGGATGGCCAGAACCGGAAAGATAACGTTTCCGATGGATCAGTTGTGTTTTTTGAAGTAGTCCAGCGATCCCTTGGGATCGGGTTTCATGCCGTCCTCCCCTTCCGTCCAGTTGGCAGGGCACACTTCCCCGTTCTTCTCGAAATATTGCAACGCTTCCACCATCCTCAGCGCTTCATCGATATTTCTTCCCAACGGCAGGTTGTTGATGAGCTGATGCTGGACAATCCCTTCCTTATCGATCAAAAACAAACCGCGAAAGGCGACTCCAATGTCAGACAAAACTCCGTAATCCTTGCTGATCTGTTTGGTCACGTCAGCAATCAAGGGATAATTAATTTCGCCCAAACCGCCCTTTTTCCTATCCGTATTTCTCCACGCGAGATGCGAAAATTGACTGTCTATGGAAACCCCGAGAATCTCCGTATTGCGTTTTTTAAAACTCTCATGCTTGGCGCTGAACGCGATGATCTCCGTAGGGCACACAAAAGTAAAATCCAGGGGATAGAAAAACAGGATCACATATTTTCCCCGGTAATCCGAAAGCTGAATCTCCTTGAAACTTCCGTCGGGCATCACCGCTTGGGCTTTGAAATCCGGTGCGGGTTTTGAAACTAACGTGGGCATATTTTTCACTCCTAAAAGAAAAGGTTTTGGTTGGAAAGGCTCTAATCTATCACAAATAACCGGCCCGGTTCAATTCGGATGTTGCGGGCCCGGCGGGAATCCGGGAAAGGTCCCAGCCCCGGTCCGGTTAAGATGGTATCATCCTTGGAACAGCTCTTCTTGACAGGGCAAAGCAGGCTATTTAAAATGAAACCCTCTCAACTTCCCCGGCTCAACGATTAAAGATGATTTTTTCAAAATAAAGATTCAAATAAATGGACACCCCGGTAATCCAAAAGAGGCTGGCACTGGCAATCGCGCTCACTTCATTCGTCATGATAGCCGAAATCGTGGGCGGAATCATCGCCAACAGCCTGGCCCTGCTGAGTGACGCAGCCCACATGTTCGGTGACGTCTTTTCGCTTGGCCTGACCTGGTTTGCCCTGGCCATCTCCCAGCGTCCTTCCACCCTCACCAAAACCTACGGTTACCATCGGATGGAGATTTTCGCGGCGTTCCTGAACGGGATATCGCTGATCCTGATGGCGGTGTGGATCTTTTTTGAAGCGATCCAAAGGGTGCAAAATCCACCGGAGGTGCGGAGTCAAACGGTCATCATCATCGCGGGCATCGGCCTAGTGGCCAACCTGTGGGTCGTTTATTTTTTGAGGGACCCGGTGCGGACCACCCACGACTTGAACATCAAAAGCGCCTTTTTTCACGTTCTGGGGGACACGCTCGCCTCAGTGGGAGTTATTGTAGGCGCGGGGGTCATGTGGGCCACGGGATGGTATCTGCTGGACCCCGTGCTCGCAGCAGCCATCGCGGGGCTCCTTCTTTGGGGCGCGAAGTCCATCCTTTCCGATTCGGTCCACATCCTGCTCGAGGGAGTTCCCCGGGGAATTTCCGTCACCGAGGTGGAAAAGGAATTAACGGCGATCCCCGCCATCAAAAACGTCCATGAACTGCACATCTGGAGCATTTGTTCCAACATATATGCCCTGAGTACCCACGCCCTGGTCAACGATCAAAAAGTGAATCAGGTGGAGTCGATTTTGATCGACGTTCAAAGTCTCCTGAAGAAAAAATTCAACATCACTCACTCCACCATCCAGTTCGAATCCAGTCCGTGCCGTGAAGTCGAGGTGTTGTGCAAAATCGAGCATTAATCCGCGGCGATGAATATTCTCTTTCTGGGAACCGGGACCTCGACAGGCGTTCCCTCCTTGTGCTGTGACTGCGAAGTTTGCCGGTCCGCCGACCCGAGAAACAAGCGGCTGCGCGCCTCTATCCTGGTCCGTCACAAGGGCCGGCATCTTCTGATCGACACCAGCACCGACCTACGCCAACAATGCCTGACTCACGGCATCCAGCATGTAGATTGGGTCCTTTACACCCATCATCACGCGGACCATGTCCATGGGATCGATGAACTGAGAAGTTTCAATTATTCCAACAAAACGGTCATCCCCTGTTATGGGAAGGAATCCACACTGGAAGCGTTGCGAAAAAACTTCAGTTATATTTTCCAGGGGACCGATCAGATAGGCGGGGGAATTCCCCAATTGACGCTTCATTGCCTGGATGAGCAACCATTCGCCCTGGGAGAACTGGCGGTCACTCCCCTGAAAATCCTCCACGGCAAACTGGTCATTCTGGGATACAGAATCGGCAACGCCGCTTATGTAACGGACTGCAACGCCATTCCGGAAAGAACCTTAAAACAGCTGGAGGGGTTGGACCTGCTGATCCTGAATGCCCTGGGATTCGCCCCGCACCCCACTCATTTCTGCCTGAACGAGGCGCTGGCGGCGGTAAAAAAAATAAAACCCAAAAGAGCTATCCTGACCCATATCAACCATAAATTTGATCACAGGGAGGTCCAGGCGGGGCTGCCTGACAATGTTGAACTGGCTTACGACGGACTGGCCCTGGAGGTATGAGTTCAATCCAGATCGATATCGCGGATGGGTTTATCGCCCGATTTGTCCACATTTTTCTGGGCTTCCTTGAATTTCTGCTCTAAAATACGGTTCCGCTCCTTGTGGTCCTCGCTGCGTTTTTTAAACAGAGTTTCCTGTTCTTTCTGGTGGTGGTCCAGGCCTTTCAACATATCCGAAAGGGAGCGGGTGGGTTTGGGTTTCTTTTCCAGCGAGATGATTTCTCCGGTTTTACCGTCCACCTGTAACTTAGTTTCACAACAGGGGCAAATCACCCTTATCATACCCGAACTCATAAGCCAACTCCGGCAAACGCCAAAAAATTAAAATTTAATGTTTCCACTCCAAACGGGTAATTATACCAAAAATTATACCAAAAAACCTGCCGCCGACAACCGGCAAAATAATCCAAAATCCGGAAACAATTTTATAAAACAATAAATTACGGGTCACCCCAAAATTGTCAAACTCTTTCCGCCACCCACCTGCTATCCTGTTGCCATCCAACCTGGGAAGGACCGGCCATGGCCACACCACCGTCAAGTTATAAACAGGGATTTTTCATTACGGGAACCGATACGGGGGTCGGAAAAACCGTGATCACCGCCTGTCTCCTTTCCTTGTTTAAAAAGCATGGGATGGACGTGGGAGTCATGAAACCCCTTGAGACGGGGGTGGACCCGGAGTGCAGCTCGGCCGCCAATTCCGATGCCCTGTTTTTAATGGAACTCGCGGGCACGGGGGACCCACTGGCCGAGGTTTCGCCTTTCCGATTCAAACCCGCGGCTTCCCCCTGCCAGGCCGCCAGATTGGAAAATCGTTCCATCGAGCCCGGCAAAATCGTCAGAGGTTTACGCCAACTCGCCGATAGGCACGAACTCATGCTGGTGGAAGGCATCGGCGGCCTGCTGGTTCCCATCACCCCGACCTATTTTGTATGCGACCTGGTACGCGATCTGGGGCTGCCTCTCCTCGTGGTCGCCCGTGTCACCCTGGGAACATTGAACCACACGTTGTTGACGCTTCGCGTGGCGATTCAAATGGGGATCGAGGTTCGGGGGGTCCTGCTCAACCATCTGGAACCGGGCGAGGGAACCGGCATCGAAAAAAACCAGGGCTCGATTCTCACGGAAATTTCAGGGATCCCCATCGTGGGGGAGTGTCCTTTCATGGGTCCGGTTTCCGAAAAAAACTTCACCCCCGAACGGTTGAACAGGATCGAAGAATGGCTCGATTTTGACTATCTTATGGAGAATATCGTCCGCTCAAAAAAGGAATGAAGGCGATCAGGATTTGGGATTGGGGTTGAAGCGGTATCCTTTTTCGCGGACGGTAAGGATGTGCTGGGGTTTTTGCGGTCTCTTCTCAAAACATTTTCGCAGGCGGGAGACAAAATTGTCCACCGTCCGGGTTTCCGTTTGTGGATCGTATCCCCAAACCTTTTCCAGCAATTCCTCGCGTGTCACGACTTCTCCCTTTTTGGAGACCAGCAGTTTCATCACGAGAGCTTCCTTGGCGGTGAGATAGAATTCCCCGGAGCAGCCCTTTGCTTTTCCCGCCCCGAAATTGATCCACATCTCGCCAAAATGGAATATTTCCTGATCGTGCACGGGCTGTTTATACCACTCCCAGCGGCGGAGGATTCCCTTCACCCTCAACAGGAGTTCCGGGAGGTGAAAGGGTTTGGTCAGGTAATCGTCCGCTCCCACTTCCAGTCCAGCCGCCCGGTCCTCATCGGCGGACTTCGCGGTCAGCATGAGAATGGGGAACCGGATATTCTTTTCCCGGATTTTTTTTGCCACCTCCAATCCCCCTACCTTGGGCAGCATCAAATCCAGAATGATGAGGTCGAATTCCTGTTTGTTCAGGTTGTCCAGGGCGAGGAGCCCGTCTCCGGCAACGGTCACCTCGTACCCTTCTCTCTCCAGATTGAACTTGAGCCCCTTGGCGAGGTGGGATTCGTCTTCGACCAGCAAAATTTTCTTGGAGGTGACCATAATTAGTTTGAGCGTTTGGAAACGGCCGGGAGTTTTCCGTTATGTTTAAGGGGAAGGGACACGGTAAAAATGGATCCTTTTCCTCGGCCGCCGCTGGATACCCGAATATTCCCCTTGTGGTTTTTCACGATTTCGTTCGCGATAAATAATCCGATCCCCGCTCCTTCAATATTTTGTGTATCCGGACCGTGGACCCGGTAGAATTTTTTGAAGATTTTTTTAATGTCTTTTTTTTCGATCCCGACCCCCTGGTCGATGAAATCGATTTCACAATATTTATTATCATTCCGCAGCCGTATGGTCAAAGAGGCCCCAAGGGGCGAATAACGCAGTGCGTTGCCAATAAGGTTATTGAACACCATCCGCATCGCCCGTTGGTCCAGTTGGAGCACTTGGTCCCCCTCCAATTCCAGTTTTACCTCACATTGCCGGTCGTGAAAAAGGCGTTTCAGACTTTTGACCACATCGGCAATGAACTCTCCCAAGGCCACGGGTTGAAACTGGAGATGCCGGCCGCGGGGGTCGTATTTACTGGACTCCAGGATATTTTCGATCAGCGAAGACAGCCTCTCCGTGTCAGTCAACATCGTTTCGACGAAATCATCATACTCCTCTTTCGACACCTTGTGATATTTCAAGGTTTCCAGGTACAGCTGGATCGAGGCCAGGGGGGACTTCAATTCATGGGACACACTGGAGATGAAATTGCCCTGAAGTTTGTTTAATTTGGCCTGTTTGTTCCAATACACGAAAATCACATAAACCCCGGCGAGGATGATGAGCATCAGAAAACATCCTTCCAGCAAAATTACCCAGTTGAATTCAGTGGTGAACAGGTCGGGCCGGATTTTTTGGGCGAACTCCTGCAATTCCCGGCTATTCTTCAGATACCAGTTGATCCAGACCCCCATCAGGATGATCCAGGCAATCTGAACTCCCACGAAAACAAAAATCGGATGAAATAAGGTCCGCAGTTTATTCATACCCTCTTTCCCCACACCCGGACCCCGGAATGATTTTCCGGCCCAAAACCAGGCCCATCGAGTCCCATCCAGGGAACGCCGGGAAGATTTTTATAAATTGTTTGCAGGAACCGATGATATTTTCCAGATCCGGTTCTTTCATTGCCGCAGGCTTGGGAACTCCTTTCCAAAAAAGGAATTACACTCTTTTCCACAAGTAAAAAGTTCCTCTCTCCTGCCCATAAGCTCTAATATTACAAAACTTTTACAAAGGGTTTCTTTAATCAACGTTACCATGCTAACAGAAACTTATTTAATATTTTCCCAACTTTGAGGATTTTCATGAGCGCCACCATCACTCACACCCACCGATTCAATACAGGAATAGCTATCTATTTTGTACTAATGCACATTGCAGCGTTGCTGGCGCTGGCGCCATTCGCGTTTTCCTGGAGCGCCGTTGCCGTCATGATATTCCTCCACTGGCTGACCGCCTCGATCGGGATCTGCCTGGGGTTCCACCGTTACCTGACGCACCGGGGAATGAAACTTCCCAAATGGCTGGGGTATTTCGTGGTATTTTGCGGATCCCTGGCTTGCCAAAACGGCCCCATCAAATGGGTGGCCCAGCACCGGATGCACCATGCCGGGTCGGATACGGAACGGGACCCGCACAGCGCGAAAAAGGGTTTTTGGTGGGCGCATTACAAATGGATGTTATACACCCATCCCGTTTTCGATGATGAAAAAACAATTTATAATTACACCAAGGATTTTTCGGACGATAAATTTTACCGGTTCCTGGACAATCATTTCATTAAAATTCAGTTTGTTCTGGGTTTTATCCTGTTTGCGATCGGTGGTTTGCCATGGGTGGTATGGGGAATTTTCGTGCGGCTCGTTTTGGTCTACCACAGCACTTGGTTCGTGAACAGCGCCGCCCATTATTTCGGCTACAAGACCTTTACCCTGGAAAACGACCTTTCCACCAACTGCTGGTGGGTGGGACTCATCGCTTACGGCGAGGGCTGGCACAACAACCACCACGCTGTCCCGAAATCCGCCCGGCACGGCCTGCGCCCCTGGGAAATCGATTTGACCTGGATGAGCATCTGCGTGCTGAAGTTCCTGGGACTGGCCACGGACATCAAGGTCGCGAAGCTGATCCGGATACCGGCCAGTGAGTCCGCGTCCGCTAAAAAGGGTTACGCCGCGGAAATGGTCCGGCAAGCAGCCTGACGAATGGGCTGTCCCCGGCCTTTCCGGCTGGGGCCCGCCCGCCTGAAAATCCATCCCCGCGAGGAATACCGCAAGGCTCATCCCCTGAAATAAAACTAATGGAGGTTTTACCAGATCACCTTTCTCACGCCGGGGATCCGGGAAACCTCCATCACCATTGCCTCCCGTTCATTCCCCCTTTTTTCCTTGACCGTAAATTTGATCTCGATTTCATTATGAGTATGGTCGATGATCATTTTCCTTTCCTGGACCTCCAAGCCGTTTTCCTCGAAAATTCCCCGGCACTGATCCGTGAACCGGCCGTAACTGGACGAACCGACGCGAATGACAAGCTCCCTGTAATCGAGGACCGGGACCCAATGCTCCAAATAGCGGAACAGGACCAAAACGACCAGGGCCGTCAGGGTGGAACAAAGCGCCAAGGTGTAGAATTTTTTCCCCACTACGATCCCCAGCCCGGCAACGAACCAGATGCTGCCCGCAGTGGTCAATCCACGAACCATATTTTGTTCTTTCATGATGGCGCCCGCGCCCAGGAATCCGATTCCCGTGATGATCCCTGCGGCCACACGGTCGGGATTGAAAACGGCGGAACTCGTGTTGAGGGTTTCCTGGGTAAATTCCGATGCCAAGATAAGCGTGGCGGCTCCAAGGCAAACCATCACATGGGTCCGCAACCCCGCGGGGCGGCCATGCATTTCCCGCTCCAAACCCAACAGTCCCCCCAGAAACACCGAGAGAATTACACGGAACAACACCGAAGATTCGATGACCCAATTATCTGGAAACATGGAAGCCCTTAGTAGAATATGGCATGGATACCGACTTTCAGGACCGCCGCATAAGGGAAACGGGTCCCTTCCTCTAACGGTCTCTGAACGCATCAGGGGAAGTCCCGGCCCATGAAGCGATCAATTCAGCAAAAATTCCACATGGTAGCCGGCATATTTTCTCAAATTGATCACCCGTCCGTCAAAAATCAAATATTGTCCCTTAATGCCGATCAACCGGTCGGTAAATTCCGGCACTTTGTCCAAATTGTGGCTGGATAATTTTGGGGGGACCGATTGAACGGGATAAGTAAACGTCTGCACCGTTTCATCATCCAACGCATAACATTTCAAATCCTCGGGTACCCATTCCAGGGCTTGCCGGCGGATTTGTTTCAAATCGACCGCATCGATTTCCCCCTTGAGCATTTTCCGCCAGTTGGTTTTATCGGACATGTGCCTGGCAAGGGCCACCTCGATCCGCCCGGAAAGGACCCGGCGCGGAACCCTGGCGATAACAAGCGCCTGGACGGCCCCCTGGTCGATCCAGCGCGAAGGCACGTTGAAATAGCGCGTCACCCCGACCTTGACGCCGGAGGTGAGGGAAAGATAAACGAAATGATCGACTCCGCAATATTCACGGTAAAATTCGCGGTCCGCTTCATTGCCCTGCTCGTGTTGACATAATTCAGGACGGACCGCGCACATGGCGGTTTCCGGAAGATCGCGGGCACAGGGAAAACAATATCCCTGGTTGTAAGTCTTCTTGATGCTCCGGCCGCATTCGACACAGGTAATTTTTCCCAGAAATTTCATCGTCACAACTCCTCCCACACGGGAGGTGATGGGAATGGGCTTTTTATCCAGACTCAGAAAATATTGAATGGGGGTGGCGGATTCATGAGTCATCTTCCGCAATTGGCCGGATACTTTCATAAAAGTTTTCCCGTCAAGGAACGCCAGGGAATTTAAAACCGATTGTTCCGTATCCCTTTGGCGGTGAAATGATACAACGCCGCCAAGGCGGCAAAAACACCGATCATCACCGTTACGGAATCAAAGACAAGAAACGATAGAAGAAATAAAAGACAATACGATGAAATATTCCAGATCATCCAACCTTGCCGGTCCATCCGCCACCTGTTCGGCCCTCCTAAATATTTATTATAAAACATTTTTAACTTCCGTGCACATCAGGACATCTCAAACGAAGGCATCCGGTTCTCTCTTGAAATTTTTTCTCGAGAAAATCCCCCTCCCTTGGGAACCCGTTTGCATTGGGAGAAAAAATTCCCGGCATTCCTCCGAGGGGAATCCAGTTTCTCACCCCTGGAGTCACTTTTTCAAATGGGGGAACAAACCCGGTATCGTTCAACGGTTGTATTTTTTTTCCAATTAAGTTAACTTAGAATTATCATTAACTTTCAGGGGAATTGCACTGTGAATCAAAGAGAAAAACTGGTGACCCTGGCGGTTTTACTGATGGTTTTCAGTTACGTGGCACTCATTTTCTCCATTCCCTCCAAGAAATCCGTCCATCCCGAAGTTAAGGAAGCGGAAATCATACCGGTGATGACCAGCCAGCCGGACATTCAAGACGGTTTTTTTCCGAAAGAGGAAGAAAGTTTTGAGGAAACTCTCATCACGGAAGAAACGTTAAATGAGGAGGATTGAGAAAAATTCCGGATTTGCTTTTATTTTGCCCGCAAGATTTTCCTAGCCCGCTTGACATGTTTCCTTTAAAATATTATTTATAGGAATTAAGAGGTTTCTTGTGGCAAGGTGGAACCTTGACCGAATACGGACTGGGGGGGCCGCTGATCGAGGAGAAAAGGCGATATGAAGAACTTGAACATCTCTAAAGGTTGGTTCGACGAGGACCCACCGATCGAAAAAAAGAAGAAGTTCTGTGAACATGCGGACTCCATTACCATCGATTACGACCACGGCATAGAGCATTGCCCGTTTTGCGGGGCTTTGGGACATTACAACGCGAATATCGATACGGTGGAATGGACCTTGCCGGAATATTTGAGCCGGCAAAATTACAACTGAAAATTCAGCGGAAAATCCCTTTCTTTTTCCTTGGGGGTTTCCCGGAACGGCGAGTCTACCCTCCAGGGAAAATCAATATCGCCTTGTTCTATATCCTTCCCTTTTTGTTTCTGTTTTGATTTCTTCCCCCTGTTTTTCTGGAACCCCTAACGGCAAACCGGCCAGCGGGGCCCGGCACCTTCTCTCTGAAACCTTTTCCTAATATTTGGGGATTCCTGAAATTTCCGGACCGGCCGGTCCTAACTGAGCGAATAGACCATGATTTTAAACAGAATCACGGATAAGAACGCCGTGAAGGGAATGGTGCTGAACCATGAAACCAGGATCATTTTGATGATTGACAGGTTCAATGTGGGAAGCCCCCTTGCCAGGCCGACGCCGATCACGGACCCCACCAGCGTGTGAGTGGTGGAAATGGGCAATCCCATTTTCGAACAAATCAAGACCACGGTCGCCGCCCCAAATTCCGCGGAGAACCCGCGGGAGGGGGTGATTTCGGTTATTTTTCCCCCAACGGTGGCGATAACTCTCGCCCCCCAAACAAACAGGCCGATCACGATGCAGCCGCCCCCCAAGCCGAGGATCCATCCCGGCATTTCCACTTTCATCTGAACGGTTCCTTCGTGGAGAATGGAGACAACGGCGGCCAGAGGCCCCACGGCGTTGGCCACATCGTTTGACCCGTGGGCGAAGGCGACATAAAAAGCCGTGATCATTTGCAGATATTTAAAAATATTTTCGGTGGCCTGGAATTGACCCCGCAAATCCTCCGGGGGCGGTTCCTCCTGATTTTGGATCAACCATTTAGAACCGTAAAACCCCACCAGTCCCGCCAAGGACGAAATAAGAATGGCCGTCTGGAAGGAAAGGTCCAGATGAAGGTTTTTCAATCCCTTATACACCATCGATTGGGAGAGGATGAATAATACCAAAAACACCAGGTAGGGAATAACTTTCTTCGCGTGATCCAGGGGACGCCGGGTTTTAAAAATCATTCGGGTGATCATGCGAAATAACAGGAACGCAACTATTCCCCCCAACGCGGGTGAAATGATCCAACTGAGAACGATGGCACCCACCTTGATCCAACTGACCGCGCCCCAGCCCCCGGCGGCCATGCCAAACCCCACCACCGCCCCGACAATGGAATGCGTGGTGGAAACCGGCCATCCCAGATAACTGGCAATATGAAGCCATATCGCCGAGGCCACCAGGGCGGAAATCATCCCGTAAACCAGATGCAGGGGGACGTCCTGGAAAATATTGGGGTCCAACATTCCTTTTCGGATGGTATTGGTGACATGACCGCCGACAAAAAATGCGCCGGCGAACTCAGCCGCCGCAGCCACCAGAATTGCCTGCCGGAATGTGAGGGATTTGGAGCCTATACTGGTTCCCATGGAGTTGGCAACATCGTTCGCGCCGATATTACACGCCATGTAAATACCAGCCAGAATCGCAACGATCAGCAGGAAGGTGTTCGAATCCAAAAAAGACTCCAAAAAATAAAGGAGAGCAACTAACTTTTAAGGCAGCTGGTTAACGAGAGATGAATAATCGTAGAGTTTTGCCGATTTGTTCCGATTTATCCGCCACGGCGCCCAACTTTTTGATCACCTCATTCCAAAGCAACAAATCCGCCGCTTTGAGTTGGTCACCCAGCGAGAACAATTTCTGGGCCAGCAAAAATTGTTTGCGGTCCGCTTCCCATTCAGCCGTCCCAAGCATGGAAGCCCCTTTCTCGATCCGGTCCGCCTCAACTCCTCCAAAGGAGGCTTCCAGAAGGGTGTCGAGTTCGCAAATCAAATCGCAACCCTGGTTCGCCGTTTTTATAACATGGCTCACCAAATCAAGCAAAGGAATCTTGATCAGTTCCGGGGTTTCAATGTTCTTGATGCGTAACAGAACCGCGAGGTCTTCCACCGCATCCGCGATATCGTCCTGGGCGGAAAGCAGATGCATAAAGTCTCTTTTATCGACAGGCAAAAAAACGCTTTGGGGCAGGTGTTGGCGGATGTTGTCCTTGATCATATCCGCTTCGTGTTCAAACTTCATTATCATTTCGGAGATATCGGTCATGGTTTGATAATCCCGGGACCCCAGGGAGTCAAAAAGCGGTTTGATCTGATCAATGCAGGCCCGGACCTTTTCAATATGGCTCACCAAGGGCCTGAAAGGCGACTTCGCAAACATGGAAAAAATAGATCGCATATTCCCTCCAAACGGGATTCAAGGATTTTAAAAATCAATGGGATACTTATTGACCCTAATTTATGCCATTTTACTGGCATATGCAAGCGTGCAGCACCGTCCTGGGCCTCTCTCAGGCACCGGGAACCGCCTACCCACCCATGATCCGCAGCCAGTCTTCCAACCGGCTGATCTGCAGATAGGAATTGTTTTTTCGAACCTCTCCCAGGGGCGCATTGGGTTCTCCCCCATAATTGTGGCCCGGATAAAGGATGATTTCATCCTTGATTTTTGCCAGCCGCCGGGTCAGAGTGCGAAACATCTCCTCGCTGTCTCCTCCGGGAAGATCCACCCGGCCGCATCCTTGTAAAAACAGGGTGTCCCCTGCCACCAAACTGCCGCCCACCCGGAAACACTGCGAGCCGGGCGTGTGACCGGGGGTATGCAGGCAGGTGATTTTCAAGGAACCCACGGCGATTTCTTCCTCGCTTTCCATTTTCCGCATGTCGGACAGCGGGATTCCCGTCACCACCTTCAACCCCGGTGCCTCGTGCCGATTCACATATATGGGGACAGATTGCTTCTCCATCAGTTCCGTCAGGCCGGTGATATCCATGCCAAATATGTTTCCGCCCACGTGGTCGGGATGGTAGTGCGTGACCAGCGCTCCAGTTAATTTCATTTCGTCCTGGCCGATGCACTTGAGGATTCCGTCGATATCCCAGGCCGGGTCCACCACAACGCATTCCCTGGTTTTTCTGTCCCCGATCAGGTAAACAAAATTGGCCATCTGCCGGGCGGAGGTGTCCGATTTTCCAATATCATATCCGCAAAGCAACTGTCTAAAATAAGGGGTATAGTGTTCCTCCATGGCGGCTCCCATTCAGGTTCGGAGATTCAGTGCAGAGTCAACAACTTATTGATCCATTGGGCGAGGCGAATCCCGGCCCGGCTCAATCTTTCATCCATAATTTCCCGGCTCTTTCGGATATATTCCTTGTTCAGGCCGCCATTAGGGGTCCAACCCGCTTCATAGGCATGGCCGAGAGCCAGCTTTCTGGACTCATTGGCCCAGTCCGTCACGGTGGACTGCGTCCATGCCCGAATGTCTTCCGGTGCTATCCGCCGGTCCAGATCGCGGGCATATTGTACCAGATTTTTTCCTTTTAATTGGAGGAGACCGCCGTCCCACAAGGAATGCAGGTTGGTGGGCTGGCCCCGGAAAAATAGCCGGATCCTGTTTCCGCCCCGATCTCTCCGGTTTCCCAGATGGAGGGGTTGGTGAACATCGGCAATGAAATGAACGAGGTATTTTAAAGCCTCCCCGCGTTTTTTACGGGAAAGCTTCGGCTTTTTCAATTCCTCCCCGAAAAAGCGGATTTTTTCGACCACACATTCATCGCCGGGACAATCCCGCCTGCGGTCGTAGGTCCATTCGGATTCCAGGATATTGGTATAATGCCAGGGTCGCTGGGAGCGGGCATCCTTCACCCGGTCGGCCCAATTGGAAACATCCGCCAGGGTCTTTATGTTAAAATTTTCGCGGATTTTGATTCGGACCGCGGTTGAAAGGTGCCCGTCGGCAAGGTTACCCACGATGCGATGACCGGCGGGTCCCCAGGCCCAGACCTCTTTCAAGGGTAAGAGGAATATCAGGAACGCCGCTCCTAAAAATCGTATCCGGATCGCTGGACCAAAAATCTTCATCGGGAGTACCCTTAGCCACGGTTGGCGGCCGGCAAAGATCCCTTTAATTTTTCAACAAAGGATTTTCTATTTTGAAATTCCTCGCTTCGGTATATTACACCATCCGGTTTTGGACCATCATCACGATTTTGTCCATCGTGCTGGGAACGGTGGCGGTCCTTGCCGCGATCGTCGACCGGAGGGGCAATCTGTCCCACCATATCGCCAGCTTGTGGAGCCGGTGGCTATGTGCGCTGAACGGGGTCCGGGTGGACCTGTCGGGCAAGGAAAACATATTGCAGGATCGGGCGCAAATTTTTGTAGCCAACCATCAAAGCTATTTTGACATATTCGCGTTGGCCGGTTATTTGCCGGTCCAGATTCGATGGATGGCTAAATCGAGCCTGTTCCGGATTCCGTTTTTAGGATGGTCGATGAAGGCGGTGGGGTATATCCCGGTGAACCGGAAGGACAAAAAAAAGGCTTACTTGTCGTTTCTGGCAACCATTGAAACGATCAAATCGGGAAACTCCGTGGTGATCTTCCCGGAAGGCACGCGCTCGGAGGAGGGAAACATCGGCCCCTTCAAAAAGGGGAGTCACCTGCTGGCCATCCGGTCGGGCGCGCCTATGGTCCCCGTCACCTTGATGGGAAGCGGTAAGATTCTGAAAAAGAAAAGCGTTATCGTGCGGCCGGGATCGATCCGCATCATCGTCAATCCCCCCATCTTCCCCTCACAAATCACGCCGGGGGCGGATGACATCCTGAAAACGGTCCGGGGCACAATCTTAAAGACCTACCAGGAAAATTTATCGGAAGAAGGCACGCGGAATCCCCACATCAGCCGTTGAAGGGCCAGAGGCTTTCTCCGGGGTCTTGGAAAAATTTTATTTCTTTTCCTTCTGGATAAATTCCCAGATTTCGCGGGGGTGATCCCGCAGGTCTTCTATATTCCGCCAGAGGGCGCGGATCATCCCGGTTTTATCAATGACGAAGGTGGTGCGCTCGATCACCTTCACCAAGGTCCCCAGGTCATCTTCTTCCTTGATCACCCCATAGGAATCGGTCGTTTTTTTATATTCATCCGCCAACAGGGTGAAGCCGAGCTGATAGACCTCGATAAACTGCTGGTGGGCGTTCACGCCGTTCCAACTGCAGCCCAATACCTCCACTTCCCGGGTGCGGAATTTTCGGTTCCACTCATTGAAACCTATCATAAGCCGGGTATCTTCCGGGCTGCTATCCTGGGCGTAAAACGCCAGGACCACCCATTTTTTTCCTTCGAAATCCTTCAAGCTGACGACGACTTTTTCTTCCGCGGAAGGACTGGTGGCGCCAGCTTTATAACCGTAGACCGCGGGCAATTCAAAGGCGGGCGCACGGTCTCCTACTTCCAGTTCAGTTGCCATGGAAACCTCTCAGGGAAAATTGGATAAAGGGAATTCTCGGCCTCACTGTTCACCGAAGGCGGATTTCAGCAGGGGTTCGACTTCGCCCTTGGCTTCCATTTCATCCAGAATATCCGTATCTCCGAAGAATTTTCCGTTGATGAACACCTTGGGAAGAGTCGGCCAATTGGTCATTTTGTTCAAGGTTTCCCGCTTTTCCATATCGTTCAAAACGTTGACTACCTCGAAGGGATAACCGTACTTTTCAAAAAACTGGATGGTTTCGACGGTGAATCCGCATTGCGGGGCGCTTTTGGTTCCCTTACCATAGATTAATATTTTGTTTTTCGCGATTTCATCCTTTATGGTATCTTCAATTGAAGACATTCGCTCACTCCTGTTATACAGAGGGTTACTGAAATTAGGTTAATAAAGAAAATGGTTTTTTATGGATCAAGTTGGGACCGCGGTCTTGATTTCCACCGCGTGTATTCGGCCATCCTGCATGGCGGGGGTTAATACTTCCTGAACCGCGCGGTGCCTCGACATGAGGTCCATTTTTTCAAAATTTTTGGAGGTCACGTGAACAATAAAATGATCTTTCATCCCGGTTTTATCCAATACGTTCACTTCCGCATCAGGGATGCTATTTTTTACCATTCCAATCAGATCCTCAATGCTGATCATTCCTTTGATTTCTCCCTTAAACGTTTGAAATTGAGTTGATGTTACGTTATTGGATTCAAAATTTTTTAAAAAGATTTAATTTTTCAATGCTGGGATGAAATCATGATACCACAAACTGGCGCCGGGGAAAATATCCAGCAACTCATTGTATTTTAAAGTTTTATTTTCACCCTAGGGCGCCCGGCCCGTGATGACTGAGACCGCATTGACTCGGGATTCTTGTTTCCCTTATAATTAAAGAATCCCGATCGGGATTCCCGTTATCTAAGAAAGGTAGGGATTCAAAAGTTTTTAATTTTTACCAGGAGGCATGCATGGCCGTTGGAACGGAGTTCATAAAAATTACACCCAAGGCACGAGACGAGGTGAAACGACTGATTCAGGCGGAGGGAAAACCTGAAATCGGACTGCGCCTGGGAGTCAAGGGGGGAGGATGCTCGGGACTGTCCTATGATCTAAAATTTACTCCTAAAGAAGAGGGAGATACCGTCTTCGATTTCCAGGGTTTCAATATCTTCATGGATGCCAAGAGCATGATCTATTTGAAGGGGATGCAACTGGATTTTCAGGATGGGTTGCAGGGCAAAGGCTTTGTGTTTTCCAACCCCAATGCCTCTTCCACCTGTGGTTGTGGTGAATCCTTTTCCATCACCTGAATCCAGGTTTCATCACGCATCCGGTATTCCGGGGTCCAGAAAACTCCACCCAAGATAAACCGGGAAGGAGGTCTGTATCGAATCCGTGTCTTATTCGACTCCACCTCCCTTGAAAACAGCGGAGTCTTCATTCAAAAGGTCATAATTTTTTAGCGCATTGGAAATTTTTCCCATTGCGCTTTTTTATTTCTTAACAATGGAAACAACGAGCCAAGTACAGGAAGAATATCGAACCGTGCGGGAACAATGCGGCTATTTTCTCCTCGATTCCTGGAGTCTCGTGCGGGTTTCGGGGAAGGACATTTTTACTTTCCTGCAGACTCAAACCACCAACGACATCTTAAAACTGGAACTTGGGGAGGGTCAAAACAGCGCCATCGTGGACCGGAAAGGGCGTCTCGTCGCCCCCTTCTCCATTCACCGTGATAAGGAGGAGTCAGTCCTTTTCCTTATCGAAACTAGTGCCCGCGAACACTGCGTCAATCATCTGGAGCATTTTCTTTTCCGGGAAGATGTTAAATTGGAAACCCCGGCTGGCGCGCTTCTTGCCCTCCAGGGTCCCATGAGCACCCTGGTTCTGGAACAGTGCGGCCGGGAAATAACTCTCCCCCAAAAAACAAACGCCATCACAACCTTTACGTTCGAGGGAGAAGAAGTGGGGGTGATCAATAAATCCCTGACCGGCGAGGAGGGCTTCATCGTGTGCCTGTCGCGCCCCTTGTTGGAGAAATGGACCGATCGACTTTTAGAGATCAATGCCCCTTGTACTCCCTCACCCATCGGTTCGGAAACTTTCGATGTGCTTCGGCTGGAAGCGGGGCTCCCCCTATTCGACAAGGATATGAGCCAAAAAAATGTTCTTCCGGAAACGGGTCTCGAACACACATCCGTCAGCTATAACAAGGGGTGTTATATCGGGCAGGAAGTGATCGCAAGGATTAAAACCTATGGGGCGCCGAACGTCGCGTTGATGGGGTTGGTTCTGGAAAACGGCGTGCTTCCGCCTTTCGACAGCGACATAATTCTGGGATCGAAAAAAATCGGCACCCTTAAAAGCGCCACGCATTCCCCGTCCCTGGGAAAATTCATCGCCCTGGCTTACATTCAAAAAGAGCACCGAAGTCCGGATGTCGAAATGGAGGTGACCCTCGCGGGCCAGCCTTGTAAAATCCGGACCTTCCTTCTCCCCTTCTACCAGACCCAAACCCGCAAGGACCACTCCAAAAGACTCCTGGACCAGGCGTTGAAGATCTACAAGAACGAGGAACAACTGGACACGCCGATAACCCTGCTCCGGGACGCCATCGCCCTGGATCCTAAAAACGCCGCGGCCTACGAGGCGCTGGGGGTTCTTCTTTCCAAACAAGGCGATCTCGACGAGGCCATCGCCCTGATGAAACGCCTGGTCGAAATAGACCCCAACGAAATCATGGCTCACACCAACTTATCGGTTTATTACATGAAGCAAGGGCGCATCGAAGAGGCGGAACAGGAAAAAGGGGAGGCCACCGCAATCGAGTTCGAACGCATTGTGGCGCAAAGCATGGCCAAAAAAAGCAACCTGAAAAAAGTGGAAGAGGAAAAGAAAGAACGGGAAAGAAAAATCGAGATGTTCCGGAAGGTGCTGGAGATCGACCCGGTGGATCAAGTCGCCAATTTTGGCCTGGGTTCCATCTTCCTGGAAACCGAACGTTACGAAGAGGCCTTGAAACCCCTGCAAACCGTCATTGCGGAAAACAAGGATTATTCCGCCGCCTATCTTTTACTGGGGAAAAACCTGGAAAAACTTAGCCGATACCAGGAAGCCATCGAAGTGTATCGTCAGGGAATTGCCGCGGCATCCAAAAAGGGAGACCTGATGCCCCTGAAAGAAATGCAAAGCCGGCTCAATCAATTGTTACATTCCGATTCCTGATTCTTCAAATAAGCCCATAAATCCCTACCCGGACGAAAGGCCCCCTTTTGCACCAGGCCCTGGGTCACCGATACGTTATGATCCATAAAAAACCAGAATCTCAACAATAACTTTTCTTCCGGGGTCGTGAAGGGGTCCTCCCAGAAAGTAACGGAGCGGTGATGGGCTATTTCATCATAGAGGCCGGAAGGAATATTCAAACGCTTTTTTTTGACAAAAGCGTTGAACCCTTCCCGAAGCAGCGGTTGAAATTCCTTGCGGCTGATCTTGATTAGCTCCGAAACACTCGGCACGCGCGGACCATGGTATTGAAAGAATTTCAACTTGTAATACTGATGGATGGTCTCCAGGCGGAAATAACAATGGAGGGAAACCACATCGGGACCGTAAACCTTGGTCAGATATTTTCGGATCAAAGGTTTTCCTGCTTGCAAGAGTAATTTATTTAACCTTCCCCGCTCAAAAAGATGAATTCGGACGGTGCTCAAGTGTTTGCGGCATTGGGTTTCGATATCTTTTCTCAATTTTTCGGACTGGGCGGGAATGCGGTACCAATAAATTTCCTCCCGGGCCACCTGGAGGGCCAGATTGAACGCTTCAAAAATTTGTTGATTGTTGGACCGCTTCGCCTGGCGCGCGATTTTATAGGAATTTTCACTGGAAAACCCAATCTCAATCAATTGATCCTGGAACCCTTTGCGGCTCCCCATGAGGACCCCCCCCCGCTCCTTGATGTGATTTTTAGCCTTTGTCACTCCGCGTAACGCCAGGCTGACATCCCGGGGAATCAGTTTGAGCCCGAAACCCTGCGCGAACTCATAAATTTCCTCAAGGGTTTTATAATTTAACTTATCGATATATAAAAATTTTTGAATGCTGGGTTCCTGAAATCCACAGCTTTCAAAAATTTTGATTTTCTTATATTTGACCTCTTCCCAATATTTCCGGGTCCCCTCTTTCTTCAGGAACTGGGCCCGGATTTCCGATTTCGCCTTAAAAAAATAACTCCGCAACAAATACCATTTTATTTTTAAGGTGGACGCAATGATCCAACGGTATTTGGGAGTCAGGATGGTCAGCTTGGGGTCCTCCAGCAATTCCATTTCCTCGGTTTCCAGGATATATTCCAATAATTCCAGATGCCGTTCCAAAAGAATGGGGTTGATCTGTTCGACAAATTTTCGGAATATGGTTTTCCAGCGAAATACGTCGAATTTCGCCGCTTCCAGGGCCGTAGCGTCTTTTTGCGCCATTTCCGCTATTCTTTTTTTTACGCAATATATGCCATTTTTTTCAATTTTATCGAACAGGTCGTCCCGAGCGACGATATCCCGGATCTTTATCTGCTTTAGCCGGTTTATCACCCGGGGTATTTTTTGAGCCAGGGTCTGATCAAATTCATCATACGTTTCGATGGGCAGGAAATAGACTTCTTCCAGCAAATGATAAACTCCGTCCAGGGAAATATCCCTTTTTTTGGCCAGTTTCTTATAAAGATCAAAGTTGAGGTTCTTCCTTCCTCTTTGACAAGCACGAATGTCGTTTAAATAATTTCGTGCCCGGCTCAATTCTTCCCCTTGGGAATAAGGATCATTAATGATTCGTAAAAACAAATGCTCTGCCCTTTGGAGCTCACGTTGCGCGAGCAATTCCAAGCCCTGGGTCATTGGATCAAAGATAAACATAAACTTTAAACCTACTATAAAATCCGAATTCGTCAAAAATATGATTCCGAATCATGAAGGTAACAAAACCCTTTAATCATCAAGTGATTTTTAGATGCGTGTTTCCCGTCCAGGGATTTCAATTAATTATCAGCGAGGAGGGCAAATCTGTATTGGAAAGATAAAGAAAAAAGGGGGAGAGGCAGAATGAAAAAAAGGGATCGGCTGCATAACAGCCGATCCCTGAAGAGATCAATAGACCAAAAACTGGCTCAGTAGACCAACTCCTGCCACTGAGTGATAGCTTTCTGTCCGTTTCTTTCCTTGTTCTGACCATTCCAGACCGCGATCGCCATCGGCGTTTTGC
>JBHHVU010000055.1:0-21129 GCA_046754465.1 Nitrospinaceae bacterium
GGGGTCATCGGCGCCTGGTATGGAAAGGGTCCCGGAGTGCGGCGGATCGCCGATGTGGAAGATCACCTCCAGATGGCCGGATTGGATAAATTCTGCGCCGCCTATTTCATGAGCGGGGATGACCATACCAGCAAGAGCAGCACCACCCCTCATCAAACCGATTTCATCCATTTCGCCAATCACGTCCCCACGGCCTACCCCGGCAACATCAAGGAGATTCTGGAGACCGGCAAAAAAATTCTCTTAACCTCCATGATCTCCGGACTGGGGATCAACCTGAAACTGGAAACCTATGTGTGCGACGGGTCCCAGGAGTTTCAACTGGACCCTGAAGAAGACGAAATCCTCGCGCGGAAATTCAAGGGATTTCTAGCGGCCCATGCCGGCTACAAAAGGCACTTCAGCCCCGTCCTGCTGAAACCCAGCGTCCTTGAAAATGAACAGGAGCTCCTCTATTCCAAATTGCCGATGGTGCAGCGCATTTCCCGGGAATTCGGTTTCGACGCCTGGATCAACCGGGGCCTGAAATCTGACTTTGGGATCGTCGCTCCTGGAAAAACCTTCTACGACCTCCAGGGCGCCCTGAACCTTTTGGGTATTTCCCAGGACGAAGTTGAGATCTATAAACCCATGATCACCTGGCCGGTGGACGTGGAGTCCTTCAGGGAATTCGCCCATGGGAAACGGGAAATCATCGTGATCGAGGAAAAACGCCCCTTCTATGAAACCCACATCAAAAATGAGTTCTTCAACGTAGCGAACCGGCCCGTCATCATCGGCAAAAGCGATGAACGGGGAAACGTCTTGTTCCGGCAAAACATCAATCTCGATGCCGATCTGATCATGAAGGTGCTGGGAAAACGGCTGGCCGCCAAAAAACAATTCCAACACAGGGGCATTGAACGCATCTTGAAAGAAAGAGACCCCGGCCCGGGGAAACCGGAAGCCATTCAGGTCCAAAGGCCGCCGGAATATTGTTCCGGTTGCCAGCACCGCACGGCTTTGGAAATTCCAGGTTACGACAACCTCCGGGGGACCGTGGAATCGGTGGTGGTGGATAACAAGGACCTCGATGGAAATCCCGTCCGCGTGGAGATCACCCCGAAACACATCCTGGGCATCGGCATTGGGTGCTCCACGATGTCGATCATCGATTCCCTTGCCAGCAATCGGGCGGTGGTGGTCGGCCCCATGGGAAGTGAAGGCCTGCTTTGGATGGGCGCCTCCCTGTTCAGTTACCGGACCCACGCCCACCAGGGATGTGGAGACGGCACCTACTTCCATTCCGCCGAAAACAACATCCGCTTCATCCGGGACGCGATCAAACATCTTAAAGAGCACTATCATATCGAGGATACCAACCAGACGCTGCTGGTGGTGGATAACAGCGTGGTCGCCATGACGGGCGGGCAAAGGCCGGTGGGCCAATTCGATCCCGAAACCGCCATCGCCAATATCAAGAAGGAGGGCATCGAAAATGTGGCCCTCGTCGCGGAATTTCCCGATGAATACCGACATCTGGAAAAGAAATATGGGGTCCCCGTCTATGCTAAATCGGACACATTACGGGTGAAGGAAGCCTTCTCGGAAAAACCGGGGCTCAGCGTCATCTGGTACGTCCAGAAATGCGGGTTGGAAAAAGGGCGGGAAAGGAAAATCCTCCAGGAGCTGGCCCCGAAAGTCAGGGTTCATGTCAACACCGAGGTCTGTGAAGATTGCGGCGACTGCGGGGTGGAGGCGAAGTGCGCCTCGGTGTGGAAAACGGATACTGAATTCGGACCTAAGGTGAAAATCCACCAATACAGTTGTATTCAGGATTTCGCCTGCGCCCGGGGGGAATGTCCTTCTTATGTCAAGGTAACCACGAGATCGGGGAGCGCGCTAAAAAAATCCGTTCTCGAAAAAATAGCCCTCGCCGAGGGGGAACTGCCCGACCCCGAACGGGAGATCGACCCCAACAAAACCTTCAAGCTTTACTCCATCGGCATCGGCGGATGGGGCCTCATGACCGCCTATGAAATTCTCGCCCGCGCGGCCAGCCGCGAAGGGAAAAATGTGGTCAAGGAAGACGATACCGGCCTTTCCCAGAAGGGGGGGGAAGTCCGCAACAGCCTGAAAATCTCCAGCCGGAGAAAGGAGTTTAAGGAAGGTTTTAAAATCGAATCCGGCGGGGCCGATCTCTATATTTCCTCGGATATGATCGGGGCGGTCAATCCCGAAAATCTTCAGGGAACCACCAGGGATAAAACCCAGGCCATCATCAACACCGAGAAAATTCCCACCATGCCGATGGTGGTGGGACAGGAGGATTATCCGGACCCGGAAGGATTGAGGCGAATCATTGACGCCCATACCTCCAGGGAAAAAAATATTTATGTCAACGCGACCGCCATCGTCGAGAGCCTCTTCAAGGATTTTAAACCCACCAACCTGTTCCTTCTGGGAGTGGCTTTTGAGGCGGTGGGGGACTTTCCCGTCCGGCGCGCGAAAAGTATCGAGGAGGCAATCCGGGCAAACAATGTGGATATAGAAAAGAATATCCAGGCCTTCCGCTATGGGCGTTTGTACGTGCGGGATCCCCAAAGGGTCCTCTCCCTGGCCTTACCCGGTGAACCGGATCCCGAGCAAAGGATTGAAGGTTTCCGGCAACAACTGGGTACCCGCTCCCGGCAGCGGTTTGATGAAATGATCCGCCGGATTCCCTGGGACGGCGATTATAAGGGGAAATTCGCCCGGGAGATTTTTGAACTGATTCAATTCCAGAACAGCGCTTACGCGGAACAGTTCGTGGACCTCGTGGCAAGGGTGTATGAATTCGAACGCGGGTTTTACCCCCGGGAAAGATTCCGTTTCACTAAAACCGTTGCCGATAACCTTTATGACGTCATGGCCTATAAAGACGAGTACCGGGTGGCGGATCTTTTGACCCGGCCCGGGGAAATTCAGAAGATCAAGGATCAATATGAGGAGGGGGAAATCCGTAAAATTCGGTTCCTGTTGCGCCCCCCGCTGCTGGAGAATCTCCCGGGAATCAGGGACCTCCAGTTCATCAGGGAAAAATTTGAAAAGGATGAAAAATGGGAAGTTCCCGCATGGATGCTGAACTTGTTAAAACATTTCAAATTTTTGCGTGGAACAATTTTCGACTTCCTGGCATGGGGCAGCACAACCCGAATGCGGGAGCGGAAGGCCATCGTCCAATACAAAGCCAGAATCGAAGGCTTGCTCACCCTTTTGAACGAACAAAATTATTCAGAGGCCTGCGAAGCCGCCACGTATCCCCGTCTGGCCTCGGGGTACGAAAAAGTCAAACAATTCCACGAAGAGCAGGCGGAAGAATTCTGGCAGAATAAAATGGAAGCCATCGCGGGGGACAAAAAGGCGCGACGTCCGGCCCAGGCGGTTTCCGCATAACAACGATTCAATTTCTCCCACGAGGATAGAACCCAAGAGGTTCGGGGAGGTTTCGCCATGAAAAACACTCAAAACTTTTCATACATATACAGCGGTGCGCGAACTCCCATCGGCAGGTTGAACGGGGCGCTGTCGGCCTTGTCCGCTCCGGAACTCGGCGCCGTGGCCATTCGGGAGGCGGTAAAACGAAGCGGGGTCGCCATCGAAAAATTTAGCGAAGTCATTATGGGCAACGTATTGTCCGCCGGGATCGGCCAAGCGCCGGCCCGGCAAGCCGCTATCAGAAGCGGGCTACCGGAACGGGTGGGAGCCACCACCGTCAACAAGGTCTGCGGCTCGGGACTCAAGGCGGTGATGCTCGCGGACGATGCCATCCGGTTGGAGCAAGCCGAGTTCGTCGTGGCGGGAGGGATGGAAAGCATGAGCCAGGCGCCTTTCCTGCTCCCCAACGCCCGCAAGGGTTACAAACTGGGAAATGTGGATCTCATCGACAGCCTCATCCACGACGGATTGTGGGACAGCTTCGAAAACTGCCACATGGGTGAAATCGCCGAGAAATTTACGGCGGAGGGAAAATACGGAAGAGAGGCTCAGGACCGGTTTGCCCTCGAGAGCTACCGTCGCGCCCGGAAAGCGCAGACCGATTGCGTTTTTTCCGAGGAAATCGTCAGCGTGCCGGTGGATATCCGTGGAAAGCGGACTTTGGTGGAAAAGGATGAACAGCCCTTCGCCAATGACCTGGAAAAACTTCCCAACCTGCCGCCGGTTTTCAAACCGGACGATGGAACCGTGACGGCCGGAAACGCATCGAAAATCAACGACGGAGCCGCGGCCCTGGTTTTGGGACCCTACGATCCCTCCCTCCCGGCAATGGCCCGCATCCTTGGCCAGGCAACCCATTCCGAACCCCCCGACCGATTTCCCATAGCGCCGGTGACGGGAATCCGGAAGCTTTTGCGGACCACCGGTCTCCACCTCGGCGATATCGACCTGTTCGAAATCAATGAAGCCTTTTCCATTTCGATGTTGGCCGTTTGCGGCCGGCTGGGACTGGATATGAAAAAAGTTAACGTCAATGGCGGGGCGGTGGCGCTGGGGCATCCCATCGGCGCTTCCGGTGCAAGGATACTCGTCACCCTGCTTTACGCCCTCAAGGCGCGGAACCTGAAACGGGGAATCGCGGCGGTCTGCCTGGGCGGGGGGGAAAGCGTGGCCGTGGCCATTGAACGGCCGGTTCCGTAAACCGCTGTCCAGGAGAATGGGCCTTTATAGCTCGATGGTTTTTTCATACACGCCCAATTGGACGTTTAATCCACATTCGAGGCTGCGGGACCGGGGAACGGTGAACGTCCCGTTGCGTGTCAACTTCAGCATGTCCTGGAAATTTCGGTATTCCTCGTCGGGGTAGACCACGCTGGATTGGTCCAAAATCTTCCGCATCCGTTCTTTATTAAAGGGGAGTTTCTCATTTCCCTTTTCTTCGAACGTTTTTTCCACGGCCAGGGACAGGGGTGTCTGACCCTGTTTCACCTTCTGCCAGGTATTGCAGAGAAATCCCTGGTCGAACACTCCTGTTTTGACCCAGTACTCGATGACCTTCCCGGCGGACCCCTCCGCCCCGTTGCCGAAATTCGCCGGGCAGATCAGGGCATTGGCGCGCAGCGACTCCGCATTGAAGGATTGAAGCACGTACAGGTCGGAACAGATCAAAAAATAGGCAGTCTGGTATTGCCCCTCTTGCCGGAACGTAACTCTGTTCAAGTGAGAGTATGGAGCGACATTCATTTTCGGGGAAGACGCGTCCTCATGGCGCATCTCAAAGGATTGGGGAGTGATTTTGGCTTGGGGGGTGTAAATCCGGCCCGTTCTTGAAAAAACAAAAAGCGTGTTGTAATTCACCTTTGAGCCGGCATGAGGCAGGTCATCACCGGGCATATTCAGTGACGTAATGATGGAGACGCCCTGCTGGGCAGCGAGCCGGGACAATTCCATCCGGGCGGTCCTAGACCCTTCAGGCGTATAGGCTCCATACTCGGGGAAGAGAATCGTTTCTCCGCTCTCGGCGGCCGCGGCTTTCTGGATTATTTCCTCCAGTTGGTGGGTTTCTCCCGCCATCTGGAAGGTCTTTATCGTCAGTTTCAACCCCATTTCCCGCTCCCGGACCCACCCGGAATTTTCAGTCGCCATCCTCCGGATTTCCGGAAAAGGTGGAAATTTTCTCCAGCGGATTGTCCGTGAGAACCGAATTCACCCCGACACGTCTGTCTTCCGTGTGCATCAACCGGAAACACGATTCCACTTCCGCCCGAGCCATTTCTTTAATGCCTTGCCCGTTCTCCCACGTTACATCCGGAAATTTTTCAATCAGTTCAAATACTGCCGCCGCGGCCCTTGGGGCGATGGGTTTGCCCAGTTCCTTCAATTTTCCATTGATATATTTCGATGCGGAAAGACCCTGCTTTCCATTTCCTTCCAATTCGCCCATTTCGATCTTCCGGGCGACTTCCCGCACAAGCTCCCGGTACCTTCGGGAATCGGTTCTCTGGGCAATCATCCGGTCCAGATCCTCCCGGGAGACCAGAACTTCGGGAGGGGCCTGGGCGGGAGGACCGCCGCTCACCGCTAGGTCCAGGGCTTCGTCCAGGATGGTCTCCCCGGGATAGATGCGGGAAACCAATCCGGAGCGCAACATTTCCTCCGCGTGGATGCGGTTGCCGGTCGCCGCCAGGTAGAGGGCGTTTTCCCCGCCGGATCGAAGCACGGTGTTCAATATCCCGTTCCAGCCGGGAATGATCCCGATATTCACCTCTGAAAACTGGATACCGGTGTCCGGGGTACAAACCCCGTAGTGGGCCATCAAGGGCCATTCGACGGAACCCCCGTACCGCTCGCCCTGCATGATGGAAACGGTGGTGACCTTCCGGGAAATTTCCTTTATCTTGAGGTCAAGATCCGTTCCGGCCGTTAGATATTCATGCACCGCTCGCGGGTTGATCTCCCCCGCGAACAGGGAGAGGTCCGCCCCCGCGTGAATCCTGCCTCCGGAACCATGAAACAGGATGAACGTCAAGTCCGCCTCGTTCCGGATTTCATCGAGGACGGCATGGATCTCTTTCAACGCCTCGAGGGGCAGGGTATTCACCTTGCTGAAGGGGTTATCGATTTTCAGCAACACCCCCTTCTTCCCCTTATATTCCTTTATGACTGCGGACACGTACTTCCCGGAAATCCCTTGCCGCATGGTCACAAACCTTTTCTGGCCAGGTATTTTTTGACCTCCATATGGGAGACGACGTTTTCCAGGACTTCCGGCACCGCTTCGCCGAAATAGTACAGAAAGCTGTCCAGATAATGTTTGAGGCTGAAAGTTTCCTTGACCACGGAACTGGCCCCGCCGATCTTGACCAGGTAATCGCAAGCTTTCATCGCCACAATGGAGGCCTTGAGTTTCGCCCCGTTGGAGGCGATCACATATTCCCGCAGCCGGTCCTTGTCATCGGGGCCGGCATCATATCGCTCTTTCAACCAGGCGGCGCGGTAAGTCAAATCCCTCGCGGCATTGATCTCGACGGACATGTCGGCGATCCGCGCTTTGGTCCGGTCGTATTCCACCAGGTGCCGGTCCGCGGATTTTTTTCCTTCCACGGCGGTATCCATATATTCGTCAAAAGCCCTTTGAGCCAGGCCGACAGCCAACGCGGCGATGGTGACCCGGCCGGAGTTCAACATCCGCATCGCGTATTTCGCGCCCTCCCCCGCTTTCCCCACGAGGTTTTCCACGGGAACCCGCACCTCATTGAAAACCAGCTCCCCCAGGGAAGAATTCTCGACGATTCTTTTTTCAAACAACTGGCCGATCCGGAAACCCTCCATTCCCCGTTCCACGAGGAACAAGGAAATTCCCTGTCCCTCCGCTTCTTCCCCGCGGCCCGCTTGCGAGGTTCTGGCGAACACGGCATAGACGTCCGCCGTCCCGGCATTGGTGATATACATCTTGTTGCCCGTAATGACGTAATGCGCCTCATCCTCCAGCCAAAGGGCGCGGGTCGTCATCTCCTGCATAATATTCGATCCCGAAGCCGAGGCCTCGGTCAATCCAAAAGCCGCGAGTTTCTCCCCCGCGATCAAACTTTTCAGGATGGTTTGCCCATATTCCGAAAGGTTCCCGTTTCGATGATTGAACCGCAATCCTTCTGCGCAGGTATTCGAGATGGCATACCTCACCCCGACACTGGGAGAGGCTTTGCCCAGAATTTCCAGAAAGGCAATGAACAACGGATAAGGGAACCCCATCCCATCCAGTTCATCGGAAAAGCACATGCCGGGCAGTCCGAAATCGGTGATTTGGCGGTACACTTCATCGGGAATGTTTTGCTCGTTTTTGATTTCCCGGCCCACCTCATCGACCGGACCCATGATCCATTGGCAAACCTCATCGGAAACCGTTCCCGTTTGTCCGCTTTTCGCAACGATGGTGTCGATCCCTTTTTTAATTTGCCATTCTTTTTCCCGGAACCGTTCCCTGAAATCCTTAAAAGGATTTTTGGCGCGCTCAAATTCGGTCTTTTGTTCCGCCGGCAAAACGGTTTTTTCCACCAGCGTCCCGAAAGTTTCCAACATGGTCTGAAAATCATCGTGGTTCTCATGGCCGCCGTACAGCATCTGAATCCAGTCTTTTTGTTGTCGGGTGACATAGCTCATCGCAGGACTCCCCTGTTTAAATAACGCGCGGGATGAACCGTTTCCCGGAGCTTTGGGAAATTCCCCGGCCAGGTTTAAACCGCGGTGAGAAACGCCGGGGAAAAACGAAGCCAGAATTCATATGGGAATAAATCTAGCCCAGGGCGGCAATTTTATAAATAGCGGCTCAAAATCTTGTTCACTTCCCCCGGTTTGTTGTTTTCCCAGATATAGAAGCCGGCTCCCGTCTTGTTCCCCAACCATCCCGCTTCCACCATTCTCGTCAGCAGGGGAGCCGGTTTGAACCGTTCCCCAAGTTCATGCTGAAGCACGGAGAGAATATGATGGGTGGTGTCGTTGCCGATCAAATCAGACAACGCCAGGGGACCCAGGGGATGGTTCAGGCAGTGCACGGCCCCCCGATCCACGTCCACGATGCTGGAGGTCCCCTCTTCCACCACCGCGATCGATTCGTTGATCATCGGCATCACAATCCGGTTGATCACAAACCCGGCCTTATCGGCGGCATGAATCGGTATCTTGGAGAATTCCTCCGCCAGGCGGATCGTTTTTCGGTGCGTTTCGTCGGAGGTTTTCAGGGCGCGGATGATTTCCACGCCAGGCATGAGCGGGACGGGATTCATGAAATGCATGCCAATCACGTTTTCGGGATGACCGGTAAAAGAAGCCAGGGTGGTGATGGGAATGGACGAGGTGTTGGAAGCCATCACCGTGTCTTTCCCGCACAAGGCATCGATCCTTTCAAGGATTTTCCTTTTTTCCTCCCGGTCTTCGGTGATCGCTTCGATGACAAAACTGGAACCGGCCGCCTTTTCCAGATTTTCCGCGGCGGCAACGTTTCCCGAAAGGTCCGCGAGGGCCTCTTTCCGGAGTTCCCCCTTATCAGCCATTTTCTGAAAACTCTTTTGAATCCGGTTCACGCCTTTTTCCGCCTGTCCCGGTTCGCAATCATACAGCCAAACTTGGTAACCGGCCTGGGCGGCCACCTGGGCAATGCCCCGTCCCATGGTTCCCGCCCCGGCGACGAAAATGTTTTGATTAGCCATTGTTGACTATTTTTTCAGATCGAATAAAATTTGCTCGCGACATAACCTTCGGGAAACTCCCCCACGGGGGTCCCCTTGGGCACCCACATCACATCACTGGCGGTGGCCTGGGGCCGGCTCCGGAAAACCGGCCGCAACTCATTTCCCTTGACCAGGGCCGAATAATCCTTCAGGCTCACCATGCCCGCGGTCAACGTATCCAGTTCCACGCCGCCTGGCAGAACCGCCCGGATCCACGCCACGGTGACCGGGAGGTCTTCCATGAAACTAATCCCCGCGAGGTTCACCGCGGTCGATTTGGTTTCAACGAAAAATCCGGTGTCTCCGGGAAGGGACTCCCAGGTGGTTTTTTCATAGCATTCCGCGCAATCCGCCCGGGGAACCTGGTAGCGGGTCACCCGGGGCCGGTCGTGCCCGTTCTCGTTGGCACAATAGGTATAACGCAAAACGGCGTTTTCTCTTTCCATGATACCTTGGAAATATGGAGACATACCACCATAACTTTTTTTGTATTTTACCCGGACCTCCCGCCCGGTAAGAACCAGGCGGCCGGGATGTTGAGAAGGCTTGTAGCTCTTATCGGTAGGGTCCAGAAAATCATCTTTTACCGTCATGGTCACCACCCCCTTTTCACGGTTGTCACGGTAATATCGCTCCCCGTTCCGGCATGACTGTGAAACAGGGCTTTTTGAACATTGGGGATTTGCAGTTCGGGATGGGCGTATTTTTCCTCGATCATTCCCTTCATTTGCCAGATCACGTCCACCGCCTGGGTGTTCCCGGTGGCCCCTACCGCGTGCATTTGACCGATGAGGCCCCCGGACGGGTTGACATAGACCCCGTTTTCTCCGCCGATTCTGGGATTGATCGGCACCCTTCCCTTCTCATCCAAAGGTAAGGCATTGAACAGGGAACAGGCATGTCCATAGGGAATCATGCCGAGGTCCTCCATGGTCTGGACCACGCTGATGACAAAGGCGTCATGGATTTCGATGAGATCAAAATACTCTAGCGGATGGCCGGTGATTCCCGCCATCTCGTAAGCTTTTTTGGCGGCCCACCTTCCGGCGCGAAAAGAATGCAGTCCCGGATACTCCAGGCTTTCGTATCGTTTCACGAGGTCCGGGTCGGCTGCTTCATGGGGCATCAAAAGATCCTCGTGGATCAGGCCCCCGATGGTCCGGGGCCGTTCCCCGGTCCGCATGCAATCGGTCCCATTGCCAATGCCCGTAACCAGGATCGGTTGGTCCGTGAATTCCCTGGCGAGATCCTCCGCGGCCACGATCACCGCCGAGGCGCCGTCGGTCATGAGACAGCAGTCCAATCGGAAAAAAGGAGTCGCCACCACCCCCGATCCTGAAATCTGCTCCACCCCCACAAACCCGCTGGTAGACGGCGTCGCATAAGGATTTTCCGTGCAGGTTTGCGCCCTCCGGTTATATTGGGCATTGTTCCGCATGAGCACCGCGATCTTGTCGAAGGCATCGCGGATTTCCGCGGCGGACACGGTTTTACCGGCAAAGGTATCGATATAAGCCTGGGCCATCGCGGCATAGTACAAGGGATAATACCCCCCCTGGGGGAAATCGGTCACCGTGCAGGACGCCAGGGCGATGAATTCATTGCCTTGAAAGGTGTCCACCTCGGACATTTTTTCATAACCCACCGCGAGAACGATGTCCTGCCTTCCCGATGCCACTTTTTCAATGGCCGCCTGAATGCCCAGTCCCCCGGTGCACCCCCCGCCGACCACCCGGTACGATTCCACCGGGTTCAGACCGAGGTAATCCCGGGTCAGTGCCTCTCCCAGCAACTGCCCGGCGAAATGGTCCGCGAAATGAGTGACGATGACCCCGCCTCTTTCCCTCATCAGCTTCCGAAAGGCCTTGGGGGAAACCCCCATACCCTCTACGGCTTCCTTCACCGCCTGCAAAACCATTTCAAAGAACATAAGGTCGGGGTTGGCCTTGGCGAAATAATCCACCTTTCCGCCGGATAACAACACGACTTTCCTTTCCAGTTCTCTTGCCATGGTTCCCTCCTTAAGGCGTCCCCAATCTCATTTTCCCAATCCGGCTGATTCCGCCCCGCGGAACATGCCTGAATTGACGTTAAGGCTGACCCGATCCCGACCCGAAGCCGGGTTTTTCCCTCTTGACCTACGGGGGACAAATAAAATATCTCCTTCATTTTGGATCAACGGGTTTCCCAATTCAAATTTAAAAATCTGGAGGAGTAACGAGCTGAAGAGCGGCTAAAGATAAAAGAGGTATTTTGCGGCGGGTTGGGACTGAGGGAGAGATGATTCCATACTGTAAAATTTTAAACGCCGGCCCAATCGCTCAAGGGGGTTAAGAAAGGATCTCAGGGGAAGGAAAATTCAGGAAATCTTGGCTTGGGACACGGAAAACCCGCCTCAAGATTTCCTGAATCGATAAAATTCCATGGATTCCTAATCAAACAATTTCCGTTTCAATCGAAAAGGAAGAATCCATTTCCGGGAATCAGGTTGGGATTGGGCAAGGCCCCTTTCCAATCCTCGTTGCCGCCCGGCTGAGGCCCCTGAATGGTGATGGCGCGGTCCTCGTTTCCCAGTTGAAGGGTTGTGGAAACTCCGGACACATTGTCTTGAGTTTGCGCCACCAGCACGGTGCTGGACCCTCCGATTTGCGCGACAAAAGAGCTATGCGCGGAATTGCTGCCCTGTTGCCAAATCACCGTACTGCTGACATCCACGCCGGGAAACAGGTTGCCGGGAAGAATATCCATGCCGGGATTCATTTCAACCGAATGCCTGTCATTCAATTGCACCAGGAACAATTTGTTTTTAATTCCGACCTGAAAAATCCTCCCGTGTTCGATGAATTTGCCCAGCGGCCGGTTGTCGGAATTTTTTATCACCCAGACCTGCTTTATATTCGCGGGGTCCTCGCATTGGTGGCTTCCGAAACGATCCGGGAATATTTTCGCCTGACGGTGCACGCTGAATGGGTTGATTTTCTCATTAGGGCCGTGAACGGCCCCCGCAAGGCCTCCCGGCGCCTCGAAAATCAAAAGCAAATTATCATAATATTTCTCATCATAAGGTCTGCGGTCGCCCCCTTCATAATCCTGGCCACAAGGATATCTCCTGAGGACAAACCCCATTTTGTCATATACAAATTCCGGAGGTTGGGGAACCACGAGAGAAGATTCATCCTCCGCCTTCCCCTCATTTTCTTCCCCTATCTGGGAGATACTGGCACGTTGGGGCTCTGCTAATTTCTGTTCTTCCTTCAGGAAAACATTTCCCCCGGACGCCGTTTCGACCTGGGGGAGAAACCCATGGTGGGAAAAACTCACCGGGTCAACTTCATCCCCGAGGCTTTTTTCATTCAAGGCAATTTGTTCCCCACGGGTATTTTTTGCTTGAAGGGCGCCGGATTTTCCCTGTGTGGCGGCTGGCTCCAGTGGGCTGCCATTTAGAGCAAAACCGGCGGAAACGGAAAACAACGCGAACACGAATATTATCGATGAAATGGCAAACTTTTTCATACCGCTCCCCTATATCAAGTTTCCAATAAACCCAATGGTTGACATAATGTTTTGTCCCTTTTAGCTTTCTTGCTGAATTACAACAGGGGATTCAGCAGCCTGCCGTTTTTCCAGGAAGTGTCCTCCCACTCCCCTTTTCACAATAAGCCTTCCCGGCAAAACATTCCCCGGACCTATTAATTCCGGGAAGGGAGCTCCGATGAAGTTTGAAATCCTTGTTGGCGGGAGGGAATGGGGGTGGAAGAGGGGGTTTTCCCTCTTCCACCCAAACACCCTGATGAATCGAGGAAAAATGCTTAAAGCTTACCTCATCATGTTAAACCGAGGCGCCATGACCATGGGCCGCAGGGGCAGGGGCATGAGACCTTTCCAGTCCTCATTGTAACCCGGCTGATGGCCCTGGATGCTGATGGCCCGATTGTGATTCCCATTTTGAACCACCGTGGAAATATCGTTCACGTAGTTCTGGGTCTGGGCAACCAACGCGGTGTTGTACGTACCGTTCTGCTCAACATCGGCGGTGTGCATCGAGTGCGCTCCCTGCTGC
Source organism: Nitrospinaceae bacterium (assembly GCA_046754465.1). Classification (GTDB taxonomy): domain Bacteria; phylum Nitrospinota; class Nitrospinia; order Nitrospinales; family VA-1; genus JBHHVU01. Next base: position 13,243 of record JBHHVU010000055.1, read on the forward strand.
CAGACAACCGCGTTGTTGTAAGCGGAGTAGGGATTGTGGTTGCCCTGAACGATATCCGCGTCGTGCCTGATGGCAGAATGGTGGGGGGCTTTCACCTGGCGCAGAGTCGCCTTGTTGTAATAGCCGGTCTGGTCAATTTTAGCGTGTTTGCTGAAATTGCCCTGTTGCTCGATGGACGCCCGGTTTCCCCTGCCATACTGATTGATGGTGGCGGGGCTTCCATACGCATTGTTTCCATAGCCATTCTGCCAGATTTTGGCCTTGTTGTAAGACCCGCGCTGGTTGATCTCGGCGCGGTTGTAGCCCGCATAGTAGCCAACCTGATGGATGGAAGCTCTGTTCCGGTAGCCACTCTGGTAGATGGAAGCATCGTCATTGCCGTAATAGCTGGTCTGCTGAATGAAGGCCCCGTTTCTACTTCCGTATTGACTCAGATACGCATCGTTGTAAGAGGACGTTTGGGAAATTTTCCCCACGTTCTCCCAGCCATGCTGAACAATGTCGGCATAATTTCCACTGGAATTATATCCCCCATCCTGTTCAATTTTGGCCCGGTTGTATTTGCCAACCTGTTTGATATGACCACGGTTGCGGTAATCATCCTGGTTGATCTGGGCTTTGTTATAATCTCCAAACTGCCCAATCTTGGCCCTGTTGTGATTACCCTGCTGCATGACCACGGCCTGGTTACCATCACCCTTTTGCTTGATCACGTCCTTGTTTAACGCCCATGCCTGACTTCCGGCGAACAACAAAGCCGTGGAAAGGGTCAAGGTAAGAATTTTCTTTCTCATCTTGCTTCTCCTAGTTTAAGTTAACAAAATTCGTATTACCCCCTGGCAATACCGTTACCCACAAACTAAATTCCCGTTGAACCTTTTTTCGCTACCTCCCTATTTGGTTTAAATTCAAATTTTTCATTGCATTCCGGTGTCCTCACCGATTAGGGACTCACCTGGATCACGGTCGGGGTGATGATCCCATTGCCGATCTGGGTGATGGTGGCGGAATTACTGTTTCCAAACTGCCTGATATTGGCCCGGTTGTAATTGCCAACCTGGTTGATGAAGGCGGAGTTATAGCTGCCGGCCTGCAGAATTCGTCCAATATTGTCGTCACCCATTATTTGCGAAATATTAGCTGTATTCGACGACCCAAATTGCCGGATGCTGGCCTGGTTGCCGATCCCTTCCTGGATGATTCCCGCGGCCTCGTTACTGCCGGCTTGGGCCACTCTGGCAATGTTGCCCATACCCGTCTGGGTGACCCTTGCCAAGTTGTAAATCCCGGTCTGCAAGGTATCCACCCTGTTGTAATCGCCCTCCTGTTCGACAAAGACGTCACAATCTTCACAGGGCGCAAAGCCTGTTCCCTGGGTGATCCGCGCCACATTGCCGATACCGTCTTGCTTCAGGGACGCGAAGTTGTCGGTGCCAACCTGCTTCAGCCGGACCCGGTTGCCCGTTCCCTCCTGTTTCCCCTCGATCTTGTTGTAATTTCCGATCTGGGTCAGGCGGGCCATATTGAAGGATCCGGATTGCGTGAACTCCTCGATCCGGTTGAACAAACCAAACTGCGCGATCTTGGCCCGATTGCTGTAACCGGGAACCTGGCGCAAGGAAGCGAAATTTTTGAAACCCTTCTGTTTTACCTTCGCGGCCTGGTTGTAGCCGGCCTGATCGATCACCAGGAAATTTCCCGCCCCGAACTGTTTGCCCTTGGCCCGGATTTCCGCCCCGATCTGCTGAATTTTGGCATCGTTCCGATATCCCACCTGTTCAATGGACAGCAAATTTTTCAAGCCATGACTCGCGGAAATCCCGGGAGTAAATACCAGGAAGCAAATCAGGATTTGAATGACTTTTAACTTCAGGAATTTTTTTATCGTTGTTTTACGCATTCCACCGGCACCTTTTTTTATTGGATTTCTCATTGGAAATAGCCCGATCACGAATAAAACGTTCCAAAAAGCGGGAACCCTCGAATTCTCCTTCCAACGCCTTCCTCTGGAAAAGTCGGGAGGCTGTATTTCCGGGGACCTATTATTCGGGGGACCCCCTCAAACCAGATTCACCCTCCAGGTTTCCATCTAAAATAAGATTTACATTTACCTGTGAAGGGGCGGGAACCTACCATAATTTTTTAATAAATGCAATAAAAAAGTTAAAAAAAATATTTTTTTCTTCACGGCCCATTTAAAATCAAAAACTTGCGCGAACTCTCCGTTAACTCCCATCGCGGTTAATTTAATCGCTGAAGGTTCGGGGATCGGTCCGCATTCATTCTCAGCGGAATACCCTGGATTCCCAAAAAGGGACATACCGCCGAAATCAGGAGCATACACAATCCCCCTTCGGATAACTGAGTATAGGAAATAGAAGTTACATTGAGGTCAAGGCCGTGTTACAAAACCGTAACATTACGCGGCTGCCGGGAGAGGCTGCCGGGAGAGGCTGGCTGGGAGGTTTGGCCCAGAGAGGAACAGGAAGGAACACCCCCCGCCGGGCTCTGGGTTTGATAGGACTTTGGAGGGAAAATGCAACGGAGGATGGCGAACTGGCCCCGGTAGGGGAAGGGCTCGGAATTTTCTCCAGGAAAATCGCGGAAGGATCGGGCTCGCCCCTGGAGAGGGTAGCTTCCAATCAATTCATTTGCTGGTCATGCTGAATACACCATCCCAATCCCTTGGGGGAGGATTCGTCTGGAAGGCAATACAACGTTCGCGGTAGGTCAATGAGGGGCCGTCATGGTCATCAATTTCCAGGGCTTTTTCAAAACACGCGATTCCCTCCGCCCATTGTCGGCGGGTATAGTGTTTGATTCCTTGATTGAAATGAGGAAGAATTTCCAGCATATTTCCATTTTTTTCTCCTTTTTTCCCCAACAATTCATAAATCTTGACGGGTTCCTTTTTTCCGACAACACGGATCATGTCGAGTTCCCTCACCTCGATATCCCTTTGGGATAATTCATACGTGTACTGGCTGATCATGGTATGGGTCCGGTATTGCTTATTCACCCCTTCAAGGCGCGCCGCAAGGTTCACCGAATCCCCCATCATGGTGTAATCCATACGCGTCCGGGAACCCATGTTGCCTACAACCATGGGTCCGGTATTCAACCCGATCCTCATAAAAAGCTCCGGTTTTCCACGGCGCTTCCATTCGACCCGCAACTCCGCCAACCGTTGCTGCATTTCCAGGGAGGCCAGGCAGGCGCGGCGGGCGTGATCTTCAAGGGGAATGGGCGCCCCGAAAAACGCGATGATGGCGTCCCCCTCGAACTTGTCTACCGTCCCCTCGTATTTCAGGAGGATATCCGTCATCTCCGTCAGGTAATCGTTCAGGAGTTCCACCAATTCATCGGGCGTGAGTTTCTCTGAAATGGTGGAAAACCCGGCGACATCGGAAAAAAACGCCGTCAACACCTTGCGTTCCCCACCCAATTTGAGCAGCGAGGGATTTTTAACCAGCCGGTCCACCACCGCCGGCGCGAGATACTGGCTGAAGGCGCTCTTGATAAACCGTTTCTGCCGTTCTTCAACGGCATATTGATACAGGGTGATGCCCGAATAGACAAACAACTGAGTGAATACAGGATAAATGGTATTGATCCAAAGTCCCTCATGGGTGAAAAGATAGAAATCGATGAGCAGGTAGCCCACGATTCCCCCCACCAGCAGAAGGGCCATCGTATAAGCCTTGAAGTACCGGGATACCACGCCCAAGAGCAGGCCGGATCCCAGAATCATGACCATATCCAGTAGGCGCAGCCAATCGGGCCGGACCAGGAAATCCCCCTGAAGAATATTTTCCATGACGTTGGCATGCACCTCCACCCCAGGAAACAAGGGGCCATAGGGTGAAACGTGCATATCATGCGTCCCGGCCGCGGTGCCGCCGACCAGAACGATTTTGTTTCTTAATGCGTCGGCGCTCAACTTTTTCGCGAGAACATCGGACGCAGAAAAATGGGTGAAGGTATGGGAGGGACCCAGATAATTCACCAGGAAATCCCCGATTTCCGATGTGGGGATGACGGCCTCTCCCAGACGGACGCCGTCCACGCCAAAGGGAGCCACGCGGACTCCCAGCGGAAGATGAGTGGCTTCATGCAGGGTCTGAAGGCTCAGCGGGGGAAAAAGGAAATTCTCGTATCCCATGACGAGAGGAACCCAGCGGACCACGCCATCCATTTCCGGAATGAAGGAGACAAATCCGGAACTGTTGGCCGCGTTCATCAATTCCGGAAGACTCATTCCTACCGAATAGATCGGCCTCAGGGGGACCGGATGTTCCGGTGAATCAAACCGCTGGATCACCGAATACTGGGAAAAATCCAGCAGATCCAGGTGAGTTTGGCTCACCTTCTCGGCGAAACTTCCCGCCAGGTCCTGGGTGGCGTAAACGAAATACCCCAGAACGGTGCGCCCGGATTTTTCGATCGCGTCCGCGAATATTCTGTCGGAATCACCGACTTTTTCCAACCACTCGATCAGGGCGTCACCCCGGATACCCCTCAAATCTTTTTTCCGGAGGGCTTGTTTCACATCCTCGAAGGGAACGTATCGATCCTTTTCGGGAAAAAAGATATCGAATCCAATCGCCGCGGCCCCCGCCTCGGACAGACGGTCCACCAGCCTGGCCATCATTGTCCGCGGCCAGGGCCATCGCCCTTCCCGCTGGAGACTTTTCTCGTCAATAGCCACGATGACCACCTGTCCGGAAGGAGACCGTATTCCCCGGGAACGAACCTTGAGGTCGTAACTTTTAAATTCCAATAATTGGAAAAAATCCAGGTCCAGCGAATAGGTATAAAGGGAAAGAAAAGTCAAACCCAAGGCGATGGAAAAACTATTCACCCAATTCCGCTTCATTGAAGGGTCCGGCTCTCATAAAAAAGGAAAGATTCCACATAGCGGCGGGGAGGAGCCGCAACTTCAGATTCTATACAAAAATGGTAGGAAAACTCAAAAAAATATTGGGGACCCAGATTATGAAAAGAGCCAGTCTGTTGGAATAAGATCAACATCCTCCCTGGGCCACCGCCAGAAAATCCGTTACGAAGGTGCTGTTTTGACCCTGTTGCAGCTGGACCTGTTCGGCCGGGGTCAAGGGGGGATTGGCAGGATTGGCGTCTTGGACGTTCCCGTTTAATGTGACGGAGCCTGCCGCGTTGATCGTCCCATTATTGTTTATGTTCGCGCCTGATATGGAAACATCTCCCGCCGAGTTGATTTGAGCATTCGCCGATAAATTAAAGTCGCCATTATTATTACTATCCCCATCCGCCGCCACCGCGATATTCCCACCCGTGGTCGACACATCCGTATTCACCACCGTATTGCCGGCGGAATTAGCGGTCAGCGAATTAATGGTGGTGGGGTTGTTGTCGAAAATGACGTCTCCGCCTGCATTCAACTCCAACCCGAAGCCCGTGCTCACACCGTTGACGAAAATATTGCCACTCAGATTATTATTGACGACCAGCGTCTGCGCCGAAATCCCCGCCAGTTCCGTACCGTCGATCGTCATCGCACAGGGAGCCCCGCCACACAAGGTATTCAGATCCGCACCCACCCCGGCGAGGCCAATGGACCCGGGACCGGTCATTTGAATTATCGTGTTTGCCGCACCGCTGTTGAGCGAACTGGCCAGCGAAAAGTCTGCGGCCATCACTGTAATCAAATTTCCTCCCGACACCACATTCGGCCCGTTGACCAGGAACGTACCAGTGCCCGCGTCAAAGGCGGTTTGCCCCGCGGAGGTGATATCGCCCAAAACGGTGATGTCGTTGGATGCCACCAAGGTCAACCCGCCGCCGACGGTCAGGAGCCCATTGCTTATGATGCTTCCCAGACTCGAGTCGGCGATCAAATTACCAGAGATATTCATGGCATTCAAGGCAATGGTCCCCGAAGAAATAACCGTGGCCGCTCCCGCACTGGTCAACGTCCCATCATTCATTACGTTCGCGCCCTGGATGGAGATAACACCCGCGGAAGAAATCAGTGTGTTTGCGGCCAGGCTGAAATCACCAAGGTTATCACCATCATTATCCGCCAGCGCCGCGAAATCTCCCGTGGCCGTCACCACATCCACATTCACCACCGCATTGCCATTGGCGGTGATGGACAGAGCATTGAGCGCTACCGGATTGTTCGCGAGGAGAACATCGCCACCGGCATCCAAACGCAAACCATTTACAATCCCACTGCTTTGAGCAGAGGTCACATTGTCGAGACTGATATTGCCACTGGAAACAATCACCACCTGATCCGCCAGGATCCCCTGCACATCAACTCCCGTCAAATTCAAATCGTTGGCCGCGGTGATGGCCAAAACTTCCGAGCCAGTATTGATGGTGCCGCCCAAATTAAAGCTCTCAAGAGATGCCAACAAAGCGGTGTTATTGGTGTTAATGGTTGCCCCGGGGTTGACAACAAAAGCCAAACCGGTGTTTATGAGGACCGCCGACTGCGTCGTGATATTCCCATTAACGACCACCCCTGTTGCCGCGCCAAAGGTTAATCCGGCGCCTATATTCATCACGCCACTATTTTCAATGGAACCCAACAGCGAGTTGGCAAACAATCCGCCGGTAATATTTATGGTATCCAGCAGAATGTCACCCGCCGCAGACAGGAACACATCACTGGCGAAAGTCGTGAACGTGGCGCCCGGACTCATCGTGATCGTCCCGGTTCCATTGCCGTCAAAATCCGCCGTAACAAAAATGTCCCCGGCCGCGGAAAGGTCGCCTGCCGCGGCAAAAGTCACGTTCTCATTCGCGGACAAGATGATGTTGCCCGCCAAACTGGTGCTCATCGGTGCATTCACATCAATATTCATTCCCGCTTGAACATCAATATCTCCATTCACCGCCGTCACGTTGTTCAAACTGATTGATGCCGCATCCCCAATAAAAATGCCCGATCCCGGGGCGGCGCCCGTGGTGGCGGCGGTCAAGGCATTCACATTGATTTCCAGTCGATTGCCCAGCAACCCAATGCCGGTGGCGGCGCTTAGGGAGGCGCTATTGGCGGTAATATTGTCCCCCGGGGTGTCCGCATTGTTATCCAAAATTCCGCCATTCGTGGCGCCAAGAGTAACATTGCCTCCCGTATTGACCGTATCCAGCAAAAGGTCCCCATTAGTGAGGAAAAAGCCAATATTACCCAACCCGCCAGTGACCGCTCCAAAAACTATATTGACCCCCGCGGAATTCGCATGAGTTAGAACAATGTCAGCATCCGGACCCGCCGAGAAATCAAAAGTGCCCGCGTCGAAACTAAATCCTTCCGGTCCATTCAGATTGCCAATGCCACCCGGGGCCACAAGGCTCAAATGACCCGTGGTAACAACAGCCGTTCCAATATCATCAGTATCATTAATCGTTCCACCCGATTCCAAATGAAGGTTTTTGGAACCCAGAGTCAAATTATCCACCAAGATGGTTCCAGCGCCAGCGTCCCCAACGAATATCGTACCGGCAACAATACCATCAACTTCGGCATCTGTAAGAAGAAGTGCGCCCGCACCCGTCCCCAAACCGATGGGAGTTCCCGCCGTCAGCGGAACAATCGTCGTATCCGCCAACCCGGTGTTGATCGACCCCGGCAACGAAAAGGAATCGGTGACGATGGTGATCGAATTGGAGGGCCCCAAACCCGGCGTAGTAAACACATTCTGAATATCTAACGCCGACCCCGTAAGGTCCGCCGAACCCACGCTCACTAGACCCGTGAAAGTCAGCGAACCCGTATGAGTCGGCGCTGTCGTCAAGGCACCGGTTGAATTCACCGCCCCAAACGTCGTCCCGGCTGAGGATACGATCGTCAACGTCCCCAGCGCCGCCGTGCCGCCCACCGGACCCAGAACCACCGGG
>JBHHVU010000056.1:0-20713 GCA_046754465.1 Nitrospinaceae bacterium
TTTCTTTTTGACAGGATAAACAGGATTGTTGAAAAAAACCTTTCCCTCAGGGAGAAGGCAGGGTGAGGGTGGTTGGACAGGATGGACAGGATAAAAATCTGATTTTTTCACTCCCCCTTTTTAAAGGGGGTGGGGGGGATTTTCCCATCTTGTACATTTTGCCATTTCTGCCTCGAAAAACTTTTCCCTCTCCCCCAGCGAAACACCCACGGAGTGACGGGCTGGGTGAGAATGATTTTTTTTGGTGGGCGGAGGCAGGCGGCGGGGCTAGCGGTTGCGGGATTTCATCGCCTTGTCGATTTCCCGCTGGGCTTCGCGTTTCTTCACGGTTTCGCGTTTGTCGTGCAGTTTCTTGGCGCGGGCCAGGGACAGCTCGACCTTGGCGAGTCCGTCCTTGAAATACATCTTGAGCGGGATCAGGCTGTACCCCTTCTCCTGGGATTTGCCGATGAGCCGGGAAATTTCTCGTTTGTTCAGCAGAAGTTTGCGCTTGCGCAGGGGGTGGTGGCTGAACTGGCTGGCGGGGGAGTAGGGGCTGATGTGGCAGTTGTACATCCAGATTTCCCCGCGTTCGGCCACGGCGTAGGTGTCTAACAGGTTCGCTTTGCCTTCCCGCAGGGATTTGACTTCCGATCCTTTCAGCACCAGCCCGGCCTCGAGGGTGTCTTCGATAAAATAATTGTGCCGGGCCTTTTTGTTCTGGCAAATAATCTTTATCTCGCTCATGCCGCGGACCGGGTTGGGGTGATTTTGACCGGGGATCCCACGCGGCATTTCAACTTTTGGGCGGCGTTCCCCTCGCGGCAGAACACTTCCAGCTTGTCCCAACTGTTGAGGACGCAGCCGATGTCGCCCGGCCGGCACTGGGAATAATGGGAAACCCATTGGCGCACGGGTTTGGCGGCGATCTTGATTTTCCACCCGGCCCCCGTGGGAAAGGCGGACTCCAGGAGTCCGGAAGAAATGTTGGTGATCAGGTTGCCGAACCGGTCGATGTAGATGACCTCCCCAGTCAGTGTTCCGCGATTCAATCGCGGTTGGGGCATCTTCAGAGTGACCGCGGCGGTGATTTTTGGGCCCATCCGGGAGGGAGGGGTTCCGCGCGCCAGCCACGCGGCGGCGGGGGCGAAAAGGTCTCTCCCGTGAAAGGTCGCGGACAGGGGGTCGCGGAAATATTTTTTCCGGTTCAGTTCATAAACGCGCGCCCCGGGTTGCAGGACGGGGGTGAGCACGCCGTTGTCTGGGGCGACGAAGGTGTGGGTTCCGTTTTTTACGGCGATCGCCCGGCGCTGGCTTCCCACGCCGGGGTCCACGACAACCAGGTGGACGGTCTTTTCGGGAAACCAGGGATACGCGGCCTCGACCACCCAGGCGGCCTGGGCGATGTTTTGCGGCTCGATTTGATGGGTGATGTCGACGAGGCGCGCCGAGGGGGCGAGGCTCAATATCACCCCTTTCATGACGCCCACGAAGGGGCCGCCGATTCCGAAATCGGTGGTGAGTGTTATGAGGGGATGCATCCGGAAACCTGGTGTTCCGAAACTTCCACGAGGGTGACTGGGGTCAGCCGGTTCTGGAAACGGTCCTCTCCATCGGCCTGGACGGGGATATAGTTTTCGGTATGGCCTTTCAACTTTCCCGTGATGGTGTCGCGCTGGTTTTCAAAAAGAACGGTGAGCGTCTGGTTGAGAAACCGGCGGCGGAATTCAAGGGATTTTTGCTTTGCCAATTGTGTCAAAATTTTATTTCTTTCCTTTTTGATCTTGTTGTGGACGTTGTCCTTGAACTCGTAGGCTTCGGTCCCCTTGCGCGGCGAATACGTGAACACGTGCAGATACGAAAAGGGGAGGTCCTCAATGATCTTGCGGGTGTTCTCGAAATGGGCGTCGGTTTCGCCGGGGAACCCGGTGATGACATCGGCGCCGAGGCCAAGCCGGGGGATGCGGTCCAGGGCGTTCCGGGCCACGTCGAGGTATTGCCGCGGGTTATAATTGCGGCGCATTCTGGAAAGGATGGCCGCGTCGCCGCTTTGCAGGGGAATGTGCAGGTGCGGGCACAGGTTTTCGGTTTCGGCCATGAGGCGGATCAGGACGGGGTCGATTTCCATGGGATTGATGGAACTCAACCGCACGCGAAAATCGCCTTTCAGCCGGACGATGTCCCGGACCAGGGACGAGAAGGTTTCGGGCAGGGTTTTGTCCATACCGTAAGTTCCCAGGTTGATGCCGGTGAGCGTGATTTCCTTGAACCCGGCGGCGATGGCTTCTTTCACATTGTGGAGGATGTTTTCGCGGGAATCGCTGAGGGACCTGCCGCGCGCCCGGACGACGGTGCAAAAGGAGCATTTCTCGCCGCAGCCGGTTTGGACTTTGATGAAGGCCTTGGTTTTCCCCTGGAACCGGGAGACGGGAATGGTGCGGAAAACGCGCTTTTGGTGGATGTCGGACATGTGGTACTGCGTCGGACCGGTTTTTCTCCAGGGAGACGGGGCGATCAGTTTGTTCTTGATGACGCGGGCGATGTCCAGTTTGTTCGCGTTACCGAGAACGATATCCAGTCCCTCCAGTTCACCGGCCTCCCGGGGGGCGAGCTGGGCGTAACAGCCGGTAAACACCACCAGCGCGTTCTGGTTGATCGCCAGGGATTTTTTGACCGCAAGACGGGAATGGTAATCGCTTTTCTGGGTGACGGAGCAGGTGTTGACGACATAGACGTCGGCTTTTTCCCGCGCATCGACGATCGAGAACCCTTCCTGTTCAAGCAGGGTCTGCATTTCCGCCGTATCGTGTTGGTTGGTGCGGCACCCCAGGGTGGCGAACGCGACTTTCATGATCTGCCCGATCCTTTTAGTAGAGGGGACGTGTCGGTATTAAAAAACCATGGTTTTTCATCTTAGACCAGAGGTCTCCCGGGAATCAACTGGTAATTCGAATGGATGGTTTTATAGCGGATTCAACGGGTTGCCGGGGTTCCCAGTATTGCCTTGACCGTGTCCGGCAAGTCTGGTAATATCGCCCCCACGACTAAATGGAATTCGATGTGAAAGTTGATTTCATCCCACCGCGGTTGGAGTTTCTGTCCTAATTTGAGCCCGCCAGCCATGAAAAAAGTCAACCACAAGACAACGTCTTTCCTGGAAAAATGGCTTGATAAAACGATCAAGGATTACGTATCCCACATGCGTGGAGACCAGAACGGTCATTTACACGAACTGATCGTCGAGGGGGTGGAGAGACCCTTGCTCGATATCGTTTTGAAAAACACCAAGGGCAACCAGACGCAGGCGGCAAATATTTTAGGGATCAACCGCAATACCTTACGAAAAAAGATCAACGATTACAAAATTAAATGCAAGAGAAAAACCTAGCGGTCCTCATTTTGGCGGCGGGGAAGGGAACGCGGATGAAATCGCCTCTTGCAAAAGTGTTGCAACCTTTGTTGGGCCGGCCTCTTTTATCTTATGTTCTCGAGACGGTGAAATCCCTCCAACCCGGCCGCCTGGGTGTGATCGTGGGGTATCAGGCGGAGAAAGTGAAAGCCACCTTCGCCGAGGGGGGAATCGAGTTCGTGGAACAGAAGGAACAATTGGGGACGGGGCATGCCGCGCGGCAGGCCGAGTCCGCTCTGGAAAATTTCGAGGGGGATGTTCTGGTGCTGTGCGGGGACATGCCATTGATCCAACCCGAAACCCTGCGGCGCTTGGTGAGGAAACATCGTGAAGGGGATGCACCCTGCACCCTGCTGACACTTAAAACCGGCCGGGGCGAATTCAAGGAATTTGGCCGGGTCCTTCGGGATGCCGGTCACGCGGTCGTCCGCATCGTGGAGAACAAGGACGCCAGCCCGGAAGAGAAAAATATTGACGAATACAACGCCGGGGTTTATTGTTTTAATAAGGGTTTGTTTTTTAAGGCCTTAAGGTCTATCGACAACAACAATTCCCAAAGCGAATACTATTTGACCGACACCGTCAGCTATATGGTGGATCACCATATGAAAGTGGAATCGATCCAGACCCGGGACGCCGATGAAATTTTCGGCATCAATTCCCAGGAAGAATTGAAGCAAGCCGAACGGATTTTCCTGGCAAGAAATCAATCCGGGTAAAATTCCTGCCCATACCCGCAACCTTAGGATCATTCATCGATGAAAGCCGTCATCCTTGCTGCCGGAAAAGCTCCCAAATTAAATCCTTTTTCCATGACACGTCCCATCCCCATGCTTCGAGTCGCGGGGCGGACCCTTTTCGACAATACCCTGGACCTGTTACAGAAATCCGGCATCAACGACATTTTCGTGGTGGTCGAACACCAGAAGGAAAAACTGATCGAGCAGATTGGCGAACACTTGAATGACGGGCTGAACATTCATTATGTCGAGCAGGGAAAGAACACAGGAATCGGAAACGCCGTATTACAAATCAAAAGCAAGGTTTCCCCGGGGGAGTATTTTCTTCTGATCTACGGGGACACGGTGACCTCTTCCAACCTGTTCCTGAAGATCCAGCAGTCCTTTCATTCCTTCAAGTGCCCCGTCGCTTCCATTTGCCTGCCCCCCTCGACCCAGATGTTCGGAAATGTATTTTTGAACGCCCACATGAAAATCACAAAAATCATTGAAAAACCCAAGGGAGACAACCTGGGCAATTATGTTCTTTCCGGCGCCTACATCCTTCCGGAATCCTTTTTCAAATATCTCGAATCCACCAAGGGGTCCATGGAAAAGGCCCTGAAAAAGATGGTGGAAGGGGAGGGGTTGATGGCCTCGATGTGGGAAGACGAATGGCTTGACATCGTTTATCCCTGGGAAATTCTGACGGCGAACCGGATCCTGATGGATTCGTGGGAGACCTCCTCCATCGCCAAGACCGCGGTCCTGGAATCCAATGTGACCATTCAGGGGACGGTGGTCATCGAGGATGATGCGGTCATCAAGGCCGGGGCGGTTCTCGAGGGTCCCTGTTCCATCGGGAAAGGTTGTTATATCGGCAACAACTCCCTGATCCGCAGTTACACCTCGCTGGGGCAATACTGCTCCGTCGGGTATGGGGTGGAGATGAAAAATTGCGTGGTTCTGGACCATACGGATATCGGGCGGTTATCCTTCATCGGCGACAGTGTCCTGGGGGAAAAAGTCGATGTGGGAGCGGGTTCGATGACGGTGAACCGTTCCATAGACTGGAAACCGGTGACCGTGAAAAACGGGAAAAAGACCGTCAACACCGGAAGTTCGAAACTGGGCGCTTTCATTGGAGACAACGTGGTGATCGGTGCGGGAAACACCATTCAGCCCGGAACCGTGGTAGAGCCCGGCAGAATATTGCCTGCCCAGTATTCCGTCACCAACAAATAATTTCGGGGACAAACCATGTGTGGGATCAGCGGGGTGGTGGGATTAAACAATATTTCAGAGGCCTTGTACAAGGGGATCCGCAACCTGGAATACCGCGGATACGATTCCTGCGGCGTGGCCCTGATGAATAAAAAATCGCTGGTCATCAAGAAAAATGTGGGCGGAGTGGAGGAGTTTTTCCGCAAGGAAAATGTCTTGAGCCAGAAAAGTAAGATCGGTATTGCCCATACGCGTTGGGCCACTCACGGTAAAGTGACCCGCGGCAACACCCATCCCTTCGTTTCCTGCGACGGCAAATTCGCCTTGGTTCACAATGGAATTCTGTCCAACTTCCGTCCCTTGAGAGAACAATTGACACGCGCGGGGCACCGGTTTGAATCGGAAACCGACACCGAAGTGATTCCCCACCTTCTGGAGAAATTTTACCGGCAAGTGAAGGATGTCGAAAAATCCCTGGTCAAAGTCTTGCATATATTGGAGGGCAGCTTTGCCATCGCTTTTATCACCACCCATGCGCCCAACCAGATATTTTGCGCCAAGCGCGAATCCCCGATGATGCTGGGAATCGGGGACGAAGCCAAATATGTCGGATCCGATTTCAACGCCTTCATCGATCACACCAAAAACGCCGTCATCCTGGAGGACGGGGAATACGCCGTTCTTTCGAGAGATAGTTATGTGGTCAAGAACGCGGTGACGGGTCAGGAAATCCCCAAACAGATCACCCCCATCGCGTGGGACAGCGAAACCTCCCGCAAAGGCGGTTATCCCCATTACATGCTCAAGGAAATTTATGAGCAGCCGCAAACGGTGATCAACGCCCTGGAGCAGGACCCGGCCTCCCTGGACCGATTGGCGGACTTGATTTTGACCAGTGACAAGACGGACCTCGTGGGGGTGGGCACCACCTATTACGTAGCGAAATTCGGAGAGTACATCTTTTCTTCCCTGTCCGGGGAATTCCTCCCCGCCATCAGCTCCGATGAATACGGTTCCCTGGCGAACGTGAACCGGAAGAGCCTCGTCCTGGCCATGTCCCAGTCGGGTGAAACCTACGATACCCTTTCCGCCTTGAAATATGCTCGGTCCCAAGGGGCCAAAACCGCCGCCATCGTGAACGTCATGGGATCCTCCATCGCCCGCTTCGTGGATCAAACGATCCTCCAGGGGTCCGGCCCCGAAATTTGCGTGATCAGCACCAAGGCGGCTCTTTCCCAGATGCTGATCCTGACCCTGATTGCCCTGCGGCTGGGCCTCAAAAAGAAGCGGATGACCCAAAAAGCTTTTAAAAAATCCATGGCCTCCCTCCACGAACTGCCGGGGATCATCCAGAGTATATTGAATGAACGCTCCGGGTTCATCCATCGCATCGCCAATAGCTATTCCAAAACCAAACACTGGCTTTACCTGGGACGCGGGATCTATTATCCGATCGCCCTGGAATCCGCCCTGAAGATGAAGGAAGTCGCCTACGTCCACGCAGAGGGGATGCCCGGAGGGTTTCTGAAACACGGGACCCTGGCGATGATCGATAACAACATTTATTCGATCGTCTTCATTCCGCCCCGGGAAGACAAGAAACTGTACGAAGCCACCATTCACAGTGTGGATGAAATTCGCGCCCGGTCCGGATTTGTTTTGGGGATCCACTTTAACGAAGGAAGAAAAAACAAGGATCTTTTCAGCGAAGAACTGATCCTTCCCAATGTGCCCCCCCTGATCGCCCCCTTTCTTCAGATGGTGATCGGCCAGTTGTTTTCCTATTTCACCGCCACCAGCCTTAAGAGAAATGTGGACAAGCCCCGGTCCCTCGCCAAATCGGTGACCGTAGGGTAAAGTCCCCCCCGGTGTTTCCGGAGAGAAAGATTGTTTTACCGGACCGGTTCATTAAGGAGTTGTCAAATCGAATCCTCCTCTGTTAGAGTGCTTTTCCCAATCGCGGTATAAAAAAAACCTCTGTTCCCCCGGCGAATTTTTAGAGACGTTATGTATTTGAAAGAAATGAAAACTGTGCTGACGGTGGCGGGATCGGATTCCAGCGGCGGGGCGGGAATTCAGGCGGACCTTAAAACCTTTGCCGCGCATCGGGTTTTTGGAACGTCCGTCATCACCTCAATCACCGCGCAAAATTCCCGTGGCGTCCGCGGCACCGACGATCTCTCTCCCGATGTGGTCGAGCGCCAGTTCCGCGCGGTATTTGAAGATCCCAAACCCTCGGCGGTGAAAATAGGCATGCTGGGCAATGCGGAGATTGTGGAGTGTGTCGTTCGCCAACTCAGGCGGAACCGAATCAGAAACCTGGTCGTCGATCCCGTTATTCGATCTTCCAGCGGAAAGACCCTGCTTTCCGCCAAGGGCGTTCGCGCCCTTCGGGATGGCCTGCTTCCCCTGGCGCGGGTGGTGACGCCTAACCTGAAGGAGGCGGAAATCCTTTCCGGAATCCGCATCAAGACTCCGGGCGACCGGATCAAGGCCGCGCGGAAGATTTTGAAAACCGGAGTGCAAAGCGTATTGATCACGGGGGGGCACGGGAAAGGGAGACCGGTGGATTTGTTCTATGAGGGTGGCCGTCCCCGCCTTCTCGATGCCGACCGTTTGACCCGGGAAGATTTGCACGGAACCGGGTGCGTCTTGTCCGCCGCCATCGCATCGGGGCTGGCGGTGGGAAAGGATTTGGTCGATGCCATCGATTCCGCCAAGGAATTCATCGGCCGGGCGATTGCCGGAGGGGTCCGGCCCGGAAAGGGTGCTCCCTGCGTGGAACCCCTGGCGGGGTTGTATCAATCGGAAGAACGGTTGGAATTGTTCCAAAAAGTCTCCGCCGCGGTGGAAATCTTGAAAAAGGAAAGGATCGGACACCTCATTCCCGAAGTTCAGTCCAACCTGGGAGTCGGATTGGAAAGAGTCCGCACCCGGGACGACGTGATCGGATTCCCCGGGCGCATCGTGAAATTCGGGGAAGACATCGTGACCCTGGCTCCGCCGCAATTCGGGGCCTCACGGCATGTGGCCGATATTGTTTTGACGATCATGCGGTATGATCCGGACAAGCGGGCGGTGATGAATATAAAATATTCCGGCGACCTTCTCAATATCTGCAAACGATTGAAATACAAAATCGCGAGATTCAACCGGGCCGATGAACCGAGGCGGGTCCGGAAAAAGGAAGGCGCTTCCCTGGAATGGGGCACCGATTGCGCCATCCGTCAGTACGGGGCGGTTCCGGATATCATTTACGATTTGGGTGGAGTGGGAAAAGAGGAGATGATAAGAGTCATCGCCGAGGATATCGATTCCCTGGTGGAAAAAATTCTTGCCATCCACAGCCGCTGGAAAAAATTAAATAAATTTGAAGCTTGATTGGGCTTATATCGAAACCGCAACGATCGGCGCGGCGTTCCACACCCTGCCCCGCCGGATTTCGACGCCCCTTCCGCTTATAGGAGGGGCTTATCGATCATGACCTCGGATTTTTGGCGGATATTTTTCATCCATTCCTGAAAGACGCGGTTGCCTTTTTCCACCCGGAGACGGGCGGTGATGGTTTTGATCTCGTCCTTGGAGGGTTCCCCGGCTTCCTGCCGGTCCTGCACCCGCATCAGGTAATATTTTTTAAATACCTTGGCCGCGGTGGACTCTCCCTTTTTCAGCAGAAACACCTTGTTTTTAACATCCTGAATGTCGCCAATGCCCGGAATGGAATCCGCCTGGCTGAAAAAAGGCGTGTGCTGGATGTCGAGATGGAGTTCCTTGGCGATTTTTTCCAGGCCGGATTCGCCGGTGAGCTGTTCTTTCAATTCCTTGAACCGGGTTTGTGTGTATTCCTTGTCCCGGCTCTCGATGTACGCCTCCCGGATTTGATCCCGGATTTCGGTGAGTTCGGGAATATAGGCGGGTTTTCTTCCGGCGATTTTTAACAGGAAAGAGGCTTCCGGGGTGTGGATGGGGTCGCTGACCTGATTGTCCCGGAGGGAGAAGGCAATATTGTAAAATTCAGGAACCATGCCAATTTCGGGAACGTCGTGTTTTTTCCTGGAGAAGAAATCAGAAGTCTTGACTTCAATTTTATTCGCCGCCGCGGCTTGGGCGAGATCGCCATTGGTTTCCGCCGTTTTGTAGATTCGTTTGACGACCCTCCTCGCCTTATGCCGGGCCCTGTTTATTTTGATGGCCTGGATGATGGTGCTTTTCACCTCATCCAGGGATTTGATGCGTTCCTTTTGTACCCCATCGAGGCGGATGATATGGTATCCGAAGGGGGTTTTCACGGGTTCGCTGACCTCTCCGACTTTCAGTTTTTCCAACGCCGCCTCGAAGGCGGGTACCATGGTTCCGCGGCTGAATTCACCGAGGCTTCCCCCCTTGCTGCCCGAGGCGGTATCGTCCGAATATTTTTTCGCGATCGCCGCGAAATCGGCACCCTCGCGGATTTTTTTCAAGGCCTCTTCGGCCTCGGCCTGAGCGGCCTTTTCAGCGGCTTTTTGTTTTTCCTCCGGCGTGGCTTTTTCATCGGCCTTGGCCGGTTCCAGTTGGAAAAGGATGTGACTGGCCTGGTATTTCTTTTCCACTCGAAAATCCGTTATTTTTGATTCATAATAATCCTGGATTTCATCGTCGCGGGGCTCGATATCCTTTTCGTATTGCTGGGGCGTCACTTTGATGTAATCGACCTTGATTTGCTCCGGAACTTCAAATTTGCCCTTGTTCTTTTCGTAATAATCCTTTAAATTTCCCTCAGTCACCGGTTCGGGACTTCGAAAATTATCTTCGGGAAAAACGATATAATCCAGTTTCAAGGTTTCTTTTTCCTTTTTATACGTATCCAGCGCATCACTTTTGGGAATTCGCGTATTGCTGGTAATCAACTTTTCCATTTTTTCGATGATCAATCCTTCCCGCTGACTCTCTTCAAATTCACTGGGGGTCACGCGTTGGAATTTGAGATAGTTTTGGTAATAGGCCGGGTTGAACTGGTTGTCTTTCTGGAAGGCGGGGAAGTTTTTAATGCGGTCGATTAATTCGGCGTCGCTTACTTCGATATCCAGTTTATCCGCCTCCAGGAGCAGAAGCTTTTTCTGGATCAGGGAATCCAAAGCCTGGGTTTTCAGGTCCAGCCGAAGGATCATATCCTCGGAAAACTGGTTGCGGAACTGGTTCCGGTAAAAATTAACCAGGTTGTTGAAGGCTTTATCGTATTCGTTATAACTGATTTTGATTCCTTCAACCGTGGCGACAACTCCCCCACGGGAAACCGAAGCGCCACCCATTCCCCACGAATAAAATATCGTGCCTACAAAGGCCAGGATAATCATCCATAAAATTGTTTTGATCATCCAGGAATCGGCGTGCTGTCTGATGAGATTCAGCATTCAAAGCTCTCCCAATAAATGAAAAAATTGATGTAAATTAATATATTATTAGACAAAGGGATGAAGCGCAACTCTTTTGGTCCTGCAGTCTCCCTCCTTTGCCGTTGGTGGCCGGTCCACACCGGTGGGTGGAAACAGGATGGGGCGCGGCCTTTCCCCTTTATTGACTTGCAATTTGAATACCCCCTTGCTATAAAGAGAAGCTTATGAAAAACAATTAGTTACGCAAAAAACGGATCCAATTTCATGAAAGGGCCCTGAGACTTGTTTAACGTATTCTGGGATTTGTTTTCCAACGATCTTGCTATCGATTTGGGCACGGCCAACACTCTCGTCAACGTGAAAGGCGAGGGGATCGTATTGCGCGAACCTTCCGTCGTTGCCTTGAACACGCAGACCAAGGAGGTTCAGGCCGTAGGGATGGAAGCCAAACAGATGTTGGGCAGGGCTCCGGGAACCATCGTCGCGATCCGGCCCATGAAGGATGGCGTGATTGCCCATTTTGAAGTGACCGAGAAGATGATTCGGCATTTCATCCAAAAAGTCCATAATAATCGTAAAACCCTGGTCCGGCCCCGCGTCGTGATCGCGGTTCCTTCCGGAATCACCCAGGTGGAAAAACGCGCTGTACGGGATTCCGCCCAGTCGGCGGGGGCCCGGGAAGTGTTTTTGATCGAGGAACCGATGGCGGCGGCTATCGGGGTGGATCTTCCGGTTCAGGAGCCGACCGGGAACATGATCATCGATATTGGAGGGGGGACGACGGAGGTGGCCATCATTTCCATGTCGGGGATCGTTTACAGCAAATCGATTCGCATCGCCGGGGACGAAATGGACGAGGCCATCGTCAATTACATTAAAAGAAAATACAACCTGCTCATCGGGGAGCGGACCGCGGAAGAAGTGAAAATAAACATCGGCTCCGCCTATCCCATGGAAAAACGAATGACCATGGAGGTCAAGGGCAGGGATCTCGTGGCGGGTATTCCAAAAACGCTTATCATATCGGATGAAGAAATTCGGGAAGCCTTGACGGAGACCTTCGGAACCATTGTCGAGGCGGTTAAAATCGCTCTGGAGAGAACCCCTCCGGAGCTGGCCGCGGATATCGTGGATAAGGGCGTGGTGGTCGCGGGGGGTGGTTCCCTCATCAAAGGATTGGATATTCTTTTGAAAGAGGCCACCGGGCTGCCCATCACTCTGGCGGAAGATCCATTGTCGGCGGTTGCCTTGGGGGCAGGGAAGGTTTTAAAAGACCCCAAACTTCTTAAAAAAGTCACCTTGTAGCTGTGCCCAGGAAGGGAATCAAAGCAAAAAGAAATATCATCCTCTTGTCTTCCATCCTTCTGGTCTCCTTCGTCCTTATGACCATCAACGTCAAGCGCGAAAAAGGACCCCTTTTTTTTGAAACCCTGGTCCTCCGCGTGTTTTCTCCCTTTCAAAGCCTGTTCATGCAAACGGCGGCCTCCATCTCGGGTTTTTTCGAGCATTACTTTTTTATCGTAAACGTCTCCCAGGAAAACGAACACCTGAAGCGGGAAATCAACCGTCTGCGTAAAGAAAAAAACGAGTTGATAGAGAAGATGCACCAGCAGAAAAGGATCGCCCGGCTGATGGAGCCTGAGGGGAGCCCTGAAATTCATTCCGTGATCGCTTCGGTGATCGGCAGGGATGCCACCCAATGGTCCAAGGTGGTTATGATCGACAAGGGAACCGATGACGGAATCCGTGAAAACCTGGCCGTGGTCACCGACGCGGGGATCATCGGGCACGTGATTCAGTCCACCGGAACCACGTCCAAGGTTTTATTGATCACCGACAGCCGAAGCGCGGTGGATGCCTTGTTTCAGGATTCCCGGACCACGGGCGTATTTGTGGGAACGGGGCAGGATGTGGGGGAGTTGAAGTATGTCCCCACCACCGCGAAGGTCCGGGTGGGGGACCGCGTTCTTTCCTCCGGACTGGGAGGAACGTTTCCCAAGGGATTGTTGATTGGCTCCGTCATTCAGGTCACCCAGGAAAAACAGGGTTTGTTTCAGGACATCGTTATTGTTCCCAGCGCGGACCTTTCCCGTCTGGAAGAGGTCCTGGTCCTCCTGCCATAATTCCGGAACCCGGTCATGTTTTTTGTCATTCAAATCCTTTTAATATTGGTTTTGTTTTCCGTTCAAACCACCCTGCTCCAGTTTTTTTCATTTGCCGGGGTGACCCCCGACCTGGCATTGATTTTCGTTGTTTTCAGCGCGATCCAGTTCCGGGGGAATCTCGGTATCGGAATGGGATTCATGGTGGGATTGATCCAGGACTGTCTTTCGGGAGGATTGCTGGGAGCCAATACCCTGTCCAAAAGTCTGGTGGCGTTTTTTTTCTCCACCTTGAAGGATAAAATCATCGTTGAAGGATTCCTCCCCATCTTTTTGTTCATAATCACCGCCTCCCTTATGGATGGGTTGATCGGCTACCTGGTTCTTGTGACCCTGTTGAAGGGGGCGATCCCGGGAAAGTTTTTAATTTCAACTTTGCCCGTTTACGCCGTATACAACGCCCTGGTGGGTCCGGTATTATTTTATATTCTCGGTGGCATCAGGAAATGGATTTTGGATAAATTCCCCAACCACTATATACGGTCATCATGAGTGTGTTTCGTTACAGCGCGGATGTTCCCGACGAGGTCAGGAAAAAAATAAAAATATTCGTCATCCTGGTTATTTTTTCCTTTTCCTGTCTCTGGGTGAGAGTCTGGTACCTGCAAATACTGAAAGGAAGTTATTTCCGGGAAATGTCGGAAAACAACCGGGTCCGGATGGTCTCCCTCCCTTCCTTCCGTGGAATCATCAAGGATAGAAACGGGGAGACCCTGGTCAGCATCCGTCCCTCCTTCAACCTTTATTTGATCCCCGAAGACGTGGGCAACCCATCCGAAACCCTGGAGTTCCTGGCTAAAAAGGTGCCGTTCGACGAGGAAAAACTCAATAAGGGAATCCGGGAAACGCCCTCGTTCAAACATGTGCTGATTAAAGCCGATATAAGCCGCGGGGAGGTGGCCTTCGTCGAGGAGAACAAAATGCGCCTTCCCGGCATCGGGATCAAGGTTGAACCTCTCAGGAGTTACGTTCAAGGCGATCTCGCGGCCCATTTCCTGGGTTACCTGGGGGAGATTTCCAAGTCCCGGCTCAGCCAGATTCAGGACTCCAGTTATCATTTGGGAGATCTCATCGGCAAGGACGGGCTGGAAAATATTTTTGAAACCATGCTGCGTGGTAAAAAAGGATACAAGGAGGTGGAGGTCGATGTTTCGGGCAGGGAATTGAAAACCCTGAGAAAGCTGCTCCCCCAAAGTGGGAACAATCTGGTCCTGACCCTGGATGCGCGGGTTCAGAAAACGTTGGAAAAGTTGATGACCGGCACCCCGGAGGAGCCGGTGACCGGGGCGGCAGTGGTGATCAAGGTCAATACCGGGGAAATCATCGCTGCGGCCAGTAAACCTTCTTTCGATGCCAATTTGTTCGCCGCCAGGATCTCCCGGAACGACTGGAGGCGTTTGATCGAGGACAAACTGCATCCCTTGCAGAACCGGGTCATCAACGGTCAGTACCCTCCCGGGTCCACTTACAAGATCATCACCGCCCTCGCCGGTTTGGAGGAGGGAACCATCACTCCCGATTCCACCGTATACTGTCCCGGCTATTTTCGTTTGGGGCGTGGAAGGTACCGTTGCTGGAAACGGGGGGGGCATGGAACCATGAATTTGCACGACGCCCTCGTGCAATCCTGCGATGTCTATTTTTATACTCTCGGGCACCGCCTGGGAATCGATACCATCCACCAATACGCGAAAAAGCTGGGGTTAGGAAATTATACGGGCATTCAACTGATCGGGGAAAAACGGGGCCTCGTTCCCAGTACTCAATGGAAACTTCTGAAAAAAAAGAAACCCTGGCTTCCCGGAGAAACAATTTCCGCCTCCATAGGACAGGGATATAACCTCGTGACCCCCATCCAACAGGCCAATATGATGGTGGCCATCGCGAATAACGGGATGTTGCTGAAACCCTTCCTGGTGAAAAAAATCGAAGATCCCGATGGAAATACCCTGAAGGAATTTTTCCCTAAAATTACCGGCAAGGTGGATATTAATCCGGAAAATCTGAAAATTATCCGCGAGGCCTTGAGGGGGGTGGTCAATGAAGTTCATGGGACGGGGCGAAGGGCCCGCATAAAAAATATCAAGGTTTCCGGAAAGACGGGAACCGCCCAAGTCGTGCGGATGAAAAGCGGCCCGGACAGTGGGGAGGAGGGAACCCCCTATCATTTCCGGGATCACGCCTGGTTTATCGCCTTCGCTCCGTATGAAAAACCCCAACTGGCCGTCGCGGTGCTGGTCGAGCACGGCGGGCACGGCGGGTCGACGGCGGCGCCCATGGCCCGGAAAATCATGGAGGCTTACTTCAAATATTATCCGCCGGTTCCGCCCCCCCCCCCGCGGGGAGGGAGATAGGCCGGGCCACGCCCGGAGGGGGATAGGTCAAAGCATCATCGCCAGTCAACCTCCGCTCGCCATATAAAGTATGTCAAATTGCCTGTGGCGGCCCGCCACCGGCGGTTCGCTGCCCCCCGCCCCGCATATTTGATCCTTCCGGCTTCCCCGTTTTATTGCGGCAAGGGTCAGGCGGAGCGCATTAGATTTTTTTCCCGCAGACGCTTTATTTTATCCCGGAGTCCCGCCGCTTTCTCGAACTCCAGGTTATGGGCGGCAGCATACATTTGTTTCTCCAAGGCCGCGATCATTGCCAGCGGATTGCCGGAGGAATTGTATATTTCCTCTTCCTCTTCCACCAGGGGCACGAGGGAGAATTTTTCCTGGACGACCATGGCCTCCCCAATGGATTTTTTGATGGAGGAAGGACTGATGTTGTGTACCCGGTTGTATTCGACCTGGATTCTTCGTCTCCGGTCCATTTCATCCATCGCCGCCCGCATGGATTTGGTGATGGAATCGGCATACAGAATGACTTGGCCGGAGATGTGCCGGGCCGCCCGGCCCGAGGTTTGAATCAGGGAGGTGGTGGACCGGAGAAAACCCTCCTTATCCGCGTCCAGGATGGCGACCAGAGAAACCTCCGGAATGTCCAGTCCCTCCCGCAATAAGTTGATTCCGACTAGCGTGTCAAATTCTCCCAGCCGCAGTTCCCGGATGATTTGGCTGCGTTCCAGGGTGGTAATATCGGAGTGCAAATATTTGACCCTCAAACCCATTTCGGAATAATGCTCGGTCAGGTCCTCCGCGAAACGCTTGGTCAGCGTGGTGACCAGGCAGCGCTCGTCCCTTTCGGCGCGGATCCGGATTTCCTGGTACAGATCGTCGACCTGCCCCTCGACCGGTTTCACGTCGGTGGCGGGGTCGACCAACCCGGTGGGACGGACGATCAATTCGACGGCCTGCCCGCGGGATTTTTCGATTTCGAAATCCGCCGGGGTCGCGGATACATAGATCACGTCTCCGACATGTTCTTCGAATTCGTGAAATTCCAGGGGGCGGTTGTCGAACGCCGAAGGAAGCCGGAAACCGTAACGGACAAGGGTTTCCTTGCGGGAGCGGTCCCCCCGGTACATGCCCCGCAGTTGGGGCAGGGTGGCGTGGCTTTCGTCGATGATGAACAGCGCGTCGTCCGGAAAATAATCCAGAAGCGTCGGCGGCGGCTCCCCCGGCGTGCGGCCCATGAGATGGCGGGAGTAGTTCTCGATTCCTTGGCAATACCCCACTTCCTTGATCATTTCCAGGTCAAACATGGTGCGCTGCTCGATTCTTTGTGCCTCCACCAGCAGGTTTTGACTCTCGAAAAACTGAACGCGCTTCAACAGTTCCTGGCGGATCGCCTTGACGGCGCGTTGCAGGGGTTCCTGGGGCGTCACATAATGACTGGCCGGGTAGATGCCGATGCGGTCCAGTTCCCGCAAGTGTTCCCGGGTGAGCGGGTCCACTGCGGTGATCCGGTCGACCTGGTCGCCGAAAAACTCGATGCGCACGGCTTCGTTCCGTTCATAAACCGGCAGCACCTCGATGACATCCCCCCGCACCCGGAACGTGCCTCTTTGAAAATCGACATCGTTGCGTTTGTATTGAATGTCCACCAGTTTTTGCAGGACCCGTTCGCGTTCGACGGTCATCCCGCGTTCCAGGAACAGCAGCATCCCGTGGTAGGCTTCCGGCGAGCCCAGGCCGTAAATGCAGGAGACGCTCGCGACGATCACGACATCCCGGCGTTCGAAAAGCGAATGCGTGGCGGCATGCCGCATCTTGTCGATCTCGTCGTTGATCGAGGCGTCCTTCTCGATATACGTGTCGGTATTGGGGAGGTAGGCCTCGGGCTGATAGTAGTCGTAATAGCTGACGAAATAGCCGACGGCGTTCTCCGGGAAAAAAGCCTTGAATTCCCCATAGAGTTGGGCCGCCAGGGTTTTGTTATGGGCCAGGACGAGGGTGGGGCGTTGGAGCTCTTGGATGACGTTGGCAATGGTGAACGTCTTCCCCGAGCCGGTGACCCCCAACAGGGTTTGATGGTGGTGTCCCGACCTTAAACGGTCCACCAATTGGCGGATGGCCCGGGGCTGGTCCCCCGACGGTTTGAAATCGGCTTTGAGTTTGAAGGGAGTCATGGCATCGATCGTTGTGAAACTGGTTTTAAAATAGCATAAATTTTGTGTTAAATTAAGAACTTGGAACTTGGTGAATCAGCAGAACCCCCGGCTTCCGTCCTCGCTCTTATCCCAGGGAACCGATCGCATTGATAATAAAATAGAACAGGCGGTTTTCCGCCGGCCGCGGCCTGCTCGGCCACGGCAACCCCGGAAGGGACCGAGGGCTCCCGGGGTATCTTGGAAAGGCATTCTGTGGACAGCAACGAAGAAATTATAAAGACCATTCACCTCAAGGATTCGGTGATCACGTTGATTGGGACGGCTCATGTTTCCCGGCAAAGTGTTCAACTAGTGGAGGATCAAATTCAAAGCGGAAAATATGATTGCGTGGCGGTGGAGCTTTGCCAGCCCCGATTCGAGAATCTGCAAAACCGGTCGTGGTGGAAAAACCTCGACATCTACCAGATATTCCGGCAGAAGAAGGCGACCCTGTTATTGATCAACCTGGCCCTTTCGGCGTATCAGAAGCGGTTGGCGGAAAAGATCGGCGTCGAAGCGGGAAAGGAGATGATGCGGGCGATCGAATTGTCCCGGGAAAAGAATCTGCGGCTGGAGGTGATCGACCGAAACATCACCACGACGCTTCAGCGGATGGTAGGCGGAGTTTCCTTCTGGCAGAAACTCAAAATTTTTTCCGGGCTGGTCGCGGGCATTTTCATGGGGGAGGAGGTCAGCGAGGAACAAATCGAAAATCTGAAGAAAGGGGATATTCTGCAGAACGTGGTGCAGGAATTCGGGGAATCGTTGCCCCAATTCAAGAAAGTGCTGATCGATGAACGCGACGAGTACATGGCCGGCCAGTTGGCCAATTTGGCCGCTGACCCGGACGCGCCGAAAAATATACTGACCCTGGTGGGCGCCGGACACCTCATCGGCATGCTGCCGGCGTTATCCCACCCGCCCGATGCAAAACGCCTTCGGGAACTGGATACCAAACCCCCCTCCAGCCGGTTGGGATATTATGTCGGGTGGGGCATTTGCCTTGTGGTCCTCAGCATGTTTTATGTGGGGTACAGCCGGTCCCCCGAATTGGGATTCCAATTGGTGGCCACGTGGGTGGTCATCAACGGCGGATTGAGCGCCATCGGCGCGGCCCTGGCCTTGGCGCATCCCCTATCGATTTTGACGGCGTTTCTGGCCGCTCCCCTCACCTCGCTCAATCCCACCATCGGCGCGGGTATGGTGGTTGGCTTGGTCGAGTCGTTTTTGCGCAAGCCCAAGGTCAGCGATTTTGAAGCCCTTCGGGAGGATATCGGCTCAATGAAAATGTGGTGGAGGAACAGGGTGGTGCGAGTCCTCATGATTTTTTTCTTTGCCAATGTGGGATCCGCGATCGGGACCTATGTGGCCGGAGCGACGATCGTGACCCAGCTCTTTCGGTGAATGGGAATGGGCGATGCCAATCCGCGGATAGTGGTCACTCCGCCGGCGTTTTGCCGGTCGGCGGTTCTCCGACAAGAATTGTCACGCGGATTTTCCCGGGTGGTTTTTAACGAGAGGGACCGGTATTTGTCGGAACCAGAGTTGATTGCGTTTTTGCAACAGGCCGACGCAGCCATCGTGGGCCGCGACCCGGTCAGCGAGAGGGTTGTGGGCGCTCTCCCCGAATTGAAAATGATCGCCAAGTATGGCGTCGGACTGGACAATATCGATCAGGAAGCGCTGGGCCGTCATGGGGTGAACCTGGGCTGGGCGGCGGGAGTGAACCGCCGATCGGTGGCGGAACTGGCTTTGTGCTTCATGATCGGACTCTGCCACAAGGTGTTCGCGGGCGGTTTCGCGCTCAAGGGGAAGGTTTGGCAAAAGGATGGCGGGGTTCAACTGACGGGTAAAACCGTTGGCATCATTGGTTGTGGACACGTGGGGGGGGAAGTCATCCGTCTTCTGGCGCCTTTTGGCTGCCGTGTTCTGGTGCGCGATATTCTCGACAAGACGGATTTCTGCCGTCGGAACCGGGCGGAGACCGCGGGCCTGGACGATTTGATAGCCCAGTCGGATATTGTTTCGCTTCATGTCCCGCTCACGGAATCAACCCGTGGCATGATCGATGAAAATGTTCTGCGGCGCATGAAGCCTTCCGCGTTTCTGATCAATACCAGCCGGGGGGAGGTCGTCGGCCTCGCCGCGTTGAAAAAGGCTTTGTGTGAAGGGTTCATCGCCGGGGCGGGTCTGGATGTTTTTCCGGAAGAACCTCCCGGCGATCATGAACTGCTGAATCTCCCCAACTTGATGGTGACCCCTCATATCGGTGGCAACACAGGGGAGGCGGTGGAAGCGATGGGAAGAGCCGCTATCCGCCACCTGGAACAGTTTTTTCGCCGTGCAAAATAAAAAAATGGTTTTGACCGCGGGACCCCTGAAAGGATGGAGAAAAGGGTTATGACCGGAAACATCCCGTTGAAGTTCGGGGCGGTTCTTGTGATTCTCCTGGTTTGGGCGCCGCCGGGTGGCGCCCGGGAAAAACACACGCCGCCTGAGAAGGTTCCCGGCGCGCTGAAAATGCTCGTGGAGAAAAAGGAATGGGACCAAAAGCAATTGAAGCGGCTGTCCGAAAGGATTTTGATTCCCACCGGGGAGTTTATTATGGGTTTTGCCAGGGGCAGGAAAAACGAACAACCCGCCCACCGAGTGGTCCTGGGCGCGTTTTATATGGATAAATACGAGGTGACCCAACTGCAATACCAATCGGTGATGGGACAAAATCCGAGTTATTTTAAGAAATGTCCGCTTTGTCCCGTCGAATGGGTGACCTGGGAACAGGCGCGGACTTATTGTGGGAAGGTGAACAAACGCTTGCCCACGGAAGCGGAATGGGAAAAAGCCGCCAAGGGGGGTGTTAACGATTCCTTTTACTGGGATGGGGATCATCCCGACGATTTCGCCTGGTACGGGGATAACTCGGAGCGGCGGACTCATCCCGTCGGCGGGAAAAAACCGAATGGATACGGACTGCATGATATGGCGGGAAATGTTTGGGAATGGGTTTCGGATTGGTACGATGGGGACTATTACCAAATCAGCCCGCGTGCCAATCCTCAAGGTCCGGCCCGGGAAATCGAGCGGGTGAGCCGGGGAGGGGGTTGGGGGTATTCGCCCGAACTTCTGCGTCATTCCTACCGCGAAAGTCATTTCCCGGATACCCGGTATATCCTTGGCGGCTTTCGCTGCGCCTCCGATGTGGAAACCAAGTGAGCCCCCGTCGGAGTCGGTCCTACCCACTGGCGGTGTTCCGGGGAAACGGGTAAAGCATCATGACTCAACGGGTCCCGGAAGAAAGCGGACGGAGGCATTCG